>NZ_JBFUDW010000005.1:0-411069 GCF_056404515.1 Mesorhizobium sp. P2_C7
CGCCGCCGACGCCCGCACGGCCGACCACCTGCCCAGCCTCGAGGCTCAGCACCACCGCCTGGCCGCTCGCCGTGTCGACCAGCCCCGTCGCGCCGGCATTGAAGCCCAGCGCATAGGTGGTCGTGCCGGCGCCATCGGCGCCATAGCTCGAGGTGAAGGCGCTGGCGAAGCTCGCCGTCGCATTCGTCGTCAGATCCGTCTCGTCGACGCTTAGCGACGGCAGCTTCACATCCGCCATCGCGACCGTCGGAGCATCATCGTTGAAGGTGATGGTCAGCGTGCCTGGCGCCGTCGAGCCATCGGCGTCGGTGATCACGTAGCCGAGGTTGACCGTCGCATTGTTCTCGTCGTTCGGACCCTGTGCCTGGAGCACGTTGTCGAGCAGCGTCACCGTGTAGGCGCCGGTGGCCGGATCGGTCACATGCACCGTGAACAGGTCGCCGCGTGGACCCGTCGCCGTCAGCGTGTCGCTGGCGGCGTTCCAGCTGTAGGTGACGTTCTCCTGGCCGACCGTCCCGCTGGTGCCGTCCAGCGTCGCGAACGAGAAGCCGTTGGAACCGGCGCCGTCGCCGCCGACGCTGCCGCCCAGCGTGCCGTTGTAGGTCGCTTCACTGGCGCTGAGCGGAACCTCGCCGGCATTGGCGTCGATGTCGCCCGCCGTGCTTGCCGCATTGCCGCCGGCCAGCCCGTCATCATCGACCGTGGCCGCCGCCGTGCCGGTCGTCGGATGGTTGGCGTCGGTCACCGCAAAGCTGATGCCGGCAGTCGCCTTGTCGCCATCGCCGTCCGTCACGGTATAGGTCGCCGAGGCCGCACCGGCCCCGATGACCGGACTGTTGGCCGTGAATGCATAGCTGCCGTCGGCCTTGACCTTTATAAAGCCGTCACCGATGTCGATCGCCTGCGAGTAGCCGTCGCCGCCAAAGACCAGGGCGGTGGCGCCAATATGCGTCACCGTAGCGCCGTCGGCGCCGGCGACGAAGTCCAGCGTGCCGGTGATGGTCGCGCCTTCAAGAACATTCTGCGAAGCCTCGGTCGTGGCCGTCGGCACATCGTCGACGATGTTGACCGACAGCGTGCCGTTGACGCTCTGCGCGTCCTGGTCGGTGAGCGTGACGGTGAAATTCTCGAACAGGCTGTTGGTGCCCTGGACGGCGGGATGCGCCTCATTGTCGAGGAGCGTGTAGGTGTAGCTCACCTGACCGGTCGCGGCGTCGTAGGCCGTCACCGTCAGCGTGTTGCCCAGCGCCGTCGTGAACGAGCCCGCCGTGAACACGCCATTGGTGATGAAATTGTGGCCGTCGATCGCCAGCGAGGCGATGCCATCGGGCGAGGAAATGGCAAAGGTGCCGCCTTGTGTGTTGCTTTCCTTGGAAGTGTCGGAGCCGTCCGACTCACCGGATCCACGGTTGGCCAGCAGGTCATTTTCGTTGACGACGACGTCGCCGCCACCGGCCGCCGGCGTCAGGTCGCTGATCGTAGGTGTCGAATTGCCGATCGAAATCGTCAACGTCGTGTGCGACAGGTCTCCGTCGCCGTCCTTGATCGTATAGGTGAACACGTCGTGGACGCCGCCAGGCGTGCCGGCATCGCGCACATAAGTGTAGGAGCCGTCCGCCTGCAGCGTCAGCGTGCCATAGGCGCCATGGATCGGCGTGTTCAGTGTGACCCCGCTGTCCAGATCGGCATTGGTCGTGCCGGCGGCAACGCCCGCAACCTTCGCGTCATCGGCGCCCTTGGTGTCGGCTCCTGCCGCATTGCCGTCGCTGCCGGCGCCGCTTATCACATTGCCGCCTATAGGCGCGTGCGAACCCGCCGCCACCGCGTCGGTGTCGGCAACTGCCGTCGGTGCGTCATCGATGATGTTGATGACCAGATTGCCGCCCGGGGCCGGATTGCCATTTGCATCCGTCACCGCGACCGGGAAGCTCACATTGGTGGCGTTGCCGGCGGTGTTGTCGAGAAGCGTGTAGGTGTAGTGGATGGTGCCGATACCGGTCGCCGCATCGAAGACATAGCTCGCCGTCAGCGAGCCGGTCCCATCGGTGAAGGTCTGAGCCACACCGCTCAGCACATGGCCGTCGAGCGAGACCACCGACACGCCGTCAGGCGAGGTGAAGCCGATGTTGCCCGAGGTCGTCTCCGACGACGCGGACGCGTCCGAGCCGGCGGGCTCGCCGCCACGCGCCGGCAGACCGGCCTCGTTGACTGTTGCCGAGCCTATGAGATCGATCGAGGGGGTGGAGTCTTCCTTTTCCGCAACGCCAATCGTCAGCTCGCGCCGGTCCAGCAACCCGAACTGCAAGTCTGTCGGGGGCAACAAGGCCGAAAGGCCGAACCCGTCACCGATGCCGCCGGGGGGGATTTCGAAATTCCCGCCTGCACTGGGTGGCGAACCGCCCGTGCCGGCCGACATGGAACCGTCGGCGCCGAAGGCAACGTCGACATGGCTTGCCTCGAGCGCGGCCAGCAACGCAACGCGCGGCACCTCGACGTCGCCGATGACGAAGGTCGGCACGTTCAAGGCGCCGTCCTTGATCACGATCACCGAGCCGTCGGCCTGCTCGAGCACAAGGTTGTGGCCGTCGACCTTGATGTTGTCGATGGAAACGTTGGACGGAAGTTTCACGATGTTGCTGGCGTCAGCCACATATTCATGGGGTGCCGCGGGTGCGTTCGCCGTCGCCGGCGCTTCCGGCTTGACAGGTGCTCCGCCGCCGACATCGACCGGCACCGGTTCGGCCGCTGCCGGCGCGGGCTGCTGGGTCGAAGTTGCTTGTGCGACCAGGATCTCTCCCGGCGATGCCTGACCATTGTGTTCGCTGGACGCGGAATGCTCGTTCAAGGAACCCGAAGAACTGTCCAACTCATTATTGGTGATCATTGCTGAAACCCCTCCGACATTTCCCGGCAAGAGACATTGGCCACTTCTGCTTTGCAACAACCCCGCAATCTGTTTCATATACTCCGATATGCTTGCCCCAGCATTTTTTACACGTTGGTAAACCTCGAACATATAACCTGATATATGCCGGCTTCTGCGTAGCGCGCCCGGTGGAGGTTCGACGCGGTCTCTTGGTAAATGGGAGTATAAAATCGAATAAAATTTTAAATAAAATAGACAAAGCCACTTGCCGTAAAGTTATCCACCTTCCTTTCCAATAATTTGAGACAAGATTGGTAGCGTCCACAGTCAAAGGTGGGCGTTATGAAAAAAGAAAAATCAGTTCTGGGAAAAACCAGGCTCAAGGTGCTCCTGCTGGCAATCGGCCTTGTCGGCCTGGCAGGACCTTCATTCGCAAGTGCCGTTTCCGGGGAGGCTGCCGCTATTGGCACGCCTCTGGAAAGGGTCCTGACGCCACCCTGCCTCGGCGGTGTTTCGCTGGCGAGGCCGCAGCCCTGGCAGCCTTTGGCGCCTTACCGGATCAGCATGGTTTTCGGCAGCTACGGCCCGGCATTTGCTGATCGCGGGGATGGTTCGTCAACGGCGCGAGCTGATGCCGGGATAGATCCGGTGCAGACGGCATCGATTATTCCCGGCGTATTCGGATCGGTCGCCTTGTCCATGCGCAATTTCCCCGTCTCGGCTCGTTGGGCACCCGTCTACCAGGCAATCACCAGTTGCTCGGCGGGCAGCGCCTGCGAGCGCAAGAGTGCGGCTTTTGCCAGCATGGTCTCCGCCGCCCAGGGCAAGGGATTCAGCGAGAAGCTATCCTTCGTCAACAGCAGCGTAAATCACCTGATTGCCTACAGGAAAGACAGCGACGTCTACGGCAAACTCGACTATTGGGCAAAGCCATCGGAAATTCTCGAACGGCGAGCCGGCGACTGCGAGGATTTTGCCATCCTCAAGATGACGGCTCTGCTGAGGGCCGGTATTCCAACGCAAAGCATGGCGCTCGTTGTTCTCCAGGACCGCAAGCGAGGCTTCTTTCACGCGGTGCTGTCGGTGAGCACAGGCAGCGGCACCTTCATTCTCGACAGCCTCAGCAACACCGTCGTGCGCGACAGCGATCTTCCCGACTACGTTCCGCTCTATTCGTTCAGCACGGACCGGGCCTGGATCCACGGCTCGAAACCGGGCGCAGCCCAGATGGCTGAGATCAAAGGCGGCTTCGCGACCGTTGCGCCGGGCGAAGGCGTTCAGCGATAGATTTTCCGGCAAGATCACATGTCGCCAAAAGTGACTTTGGGACAATGGTTTGCATGAAAACCAGAGCGCGAACGCTTCGGCTGCATCTAGGTCAAGGTGACGCGCCTTAGCCGCCGAAGACGAACGCCATCAGCAATTCCGGCTCGACCACCGGGGCTCGCACGACATTCAATTGACCCCGGTAGCGACGTTCACCGGCGCCGATGACAAAGCCCGTAGCCACCGGCGCTTGGCCATTGGCGTCGAGCCGCGCGAAAATGTCGGCTACATTGAGGTCCAGCGCCAGCTTGAGGTCATGGCGCGCATCGTCGTTTGGAGCTATCGGCAATTGACGCTTGACCAGTTGCTGGAACGGCGCGTTGAACGTCAGGATCTTCTTCGACGATGCCAAGGCAAAGGCCGGCGACGGGCAGGCGACCACTATGGCGTTGATGGTGTTGATCGAGGCAAGCCTTCGCAAGGTCAGGTTTTCCTCCCCCAATCCACGCATGCAGGCCACCCTGATCGCAGATGTCAGGTTACCTGTCTGTGCCTGACTTTCGGCGATCTCATCGATGAGCATCCCGATCGTGCACTTCCTGCTTTCGGCCATCTGCTTCAGCGTGACCCAGAAAGCCCGTTCCAAACGGATGCCGCGTCGTACGCCGCCGCGTGCCACAACCCGAAATTCCAGCCCAAAATCCTCAGCCGTGACAGGAGGCAGCAGCCGCTCGCGATCGGGAAGAGGAGAGCTGGCGCTACCGCTCACTCATCGCCTCCTGACGTGCCTTGTTGATCGGCTTCAAGAGGTAATTCAGGATCGTCTTGCGCCCGGTCTTGATGTCGACGGAACAGATCATGCCCGGGATGATCGAATAGGCCTTGCCGTCTCTCTCGAGTGTCGATTTGTCCGTCGACACGCGCACTTGGTAATAGGGTTCGCCTGTCTTCTGGTCGACCAGGCTGTCGGCTGTGATGTTGGAGACCTTGCCTTCGATGCCACCAAAGATCGAGAAATCGTAGGCGGTGACCTTGATGAGCGCGTCCTGGTCCGGCCGGATGAAGGCGACATCTCGCGGTGAAACCCGGGCCTCGACCAGAAGGGTCTCGGAGGTCGGGACGATGCCGGCCACGACCGCTCCAGGCTGGACGAAGGCGCCGACCGTGTTCAGCTCCAGCGTGTTGACAATCCCATCCACCGGAGACCGGATATCCGTGCGCGCGACCTTGTCGGTGGCGCCACGTATGGTCTCATCCACCACCGAGAGATCGGCCAGCGCCTCCGTCAGGTCGCTCAGGGCTTCCTGCTGCAACTGCAGACCTAGCTCGTCGACCTGAAGCTGGGCTTCCGTGATAGCCCCCTTGGTTTTCTTGATGGTTTCACCGGCGAGGTTCAACTGCCCTTGCAGTTCGGTATGCTCACGCTCGACGCGGATCTGCTCGGTCCTCGCCATCAGCCCCTTCTTGACCATGGAATCGACCAGCTCCTTTTCCTGGTCGCTAACAGCCAGGTTCTTGGTGAGACGATCGAGATTGGCGGTGGCTTCGTCCAATTCATTCTGGCGCTGATCGAGGCGCGACTTGAGAACCGACAGCTTGACTTCGAAGTTTTCGCGGCGCGCGACGAGCAGCTTCTGCTCGTTTTCGCAGATTTCCGGCGCTGCCTTCTGGATCTCGGGCGGACAGGGAAATGCGCCTTCGAGATTGCCGCTCTGCTCGAACTGGAGCCGCGCAATGCGCGCCTGCAGGGCTCGCGCCTTGGCCTGCTGCTCACCAAGGCTGGAGGTGTTGAGCGTGTTGTCGAGACGGATGATGAGATCATTCTTCTTGACGACCTGGCCAATCGTAACTGCGATTTCCTGGACGACACCGGCTTCACTCGCCTGAATGATCTGGGTCTTGGAAGCGGGTATCACCTTGCCGTCTCCCCGCGCGATCTCATCGACTTCGGCAAAGGCTGCCCAGGCGACAAATACAACGAAAAGCGCTCCTATGATGAATATGGACGCCGACGCAAAGAGCGGCGGCCGATCTTCCCTGGCAAGCATTTCCTACGCCCCAACGCATTGGATGCATTCAATTTGTTCGATCAGGCGCTTGTTTTCTGCAACGCCTGTATAACCTGGTCCTTCGGTCCGTCAGCAACGATCTTGCCCTGTTCGATAACGATCAGGCGGTCGGCCAGTTCTAGCATGCTGAAGCGATGTGTGGAGACGATCAGCGTGGTGTCGCGGTCAAAGGCGACCTTGAGCTGCTTTATCAACTGGCGTTCCGATGCGAGATCCATCGAGCCCGATGGTTCATCTAGAAAGACGATTTTCGGCTTGGTCAGCAGCAGGCGTGCGATCGCCACTGTCTGCCTCTGGCCGCCTGAAAGATTGGTGCCACGCTCGCCGACACTCATGTCGTAACCACGCGGATGGCGTGAGACGAAATCGTCGACGCCAGCCGCCTTTGCCGCGTCGATGATCTGCTCATCGGTAGCCTCCGGGCAAGCCATCAGGAGATTTTCCTTGATGGTCCCCGAGAACAGATCGCCAGCCTGCGCAACGATGCCGACAGCGGCCCGAACTTCTGACGGGTGATACTGGCGAATATCGATCCCATCCAGCAGCAGCTCACCGGAGGTCGGCAGGAACAGCCGGCCGACCAGCCGACCCATCGTCGTCTTTCCCGATCCTATGCGACCGATGATGCCGATCCGCTCTCCCGGCTTCACCGTGAAATTCAGACCGGTCAAAACCTCGTTTTCCGCGCCGGGATAGACAAACCCGACATTCCTGAACGCCATCGCCCCGTTGCGAATGGGTCGGTTGACGAAACCCACCGTGTCCGGCCGGTCCTCCGGTTGCTCCATGATCGAGTTCACCATCCTCAGCGAGAGCATGGCCTGGCGAAACCGGGACAGCGTGATGGCGATCTGGCCGAGCGGAGCCACCGCCCTGCTCGCCAGCATGACCGTTCCTATGATTGCTCCTGTCGAAACATGCCCTTCCGAGAAGGCGTAGGCGCCGGCCACCACCAGGGCGACTGTCACCAGCTGTTGTATCGACTGGGTTATGTTGCCTGCGGCCGCCGAGAGTTGCTTGATCTTCTCGGACGTGTTGGCGGCGTTCTTGGAGTGCTCTCCCCATTTTCGCAGCAGATACGCCTCGGCGCGCAGCGACTTGATCGTCTCCAGCGTCGAGATGGATTCGACCAGCAAGGCCTGGCGTTGCGAAGCTTCGTTCATCGAGGCGGCGACGCGCTTGCCGATGCGGCGCTGGGTAATCAAGCCGACGATGACGGACATCACAAAGGCCAGCGCCGGTATGATCACCAGCCAGCCGCCTATCGCATAGATGACGAGAAGAAAGACGAAGACGAATGCCGTGTCGATGAACACGCTGATGGTGTTCGAGGTGAAGAACTCTCTGACGAACTCATATTGCGTGACCCGGTTTGCGTATTCGCCGGTCGAGCCGGGACGCGCCGACAGTGACGAGTTCAGCACTTTTTCGAACAGAAGATACGATATCCGAAGATCCGCCTTGCGCCCGGCATAGTCGATGAGGGAAGCCCTGGCCGTCTTCAAAAGCAGATCGAACAGGATGACGGCGCCGATGCCGATGGCCAGAACCCACAGTGTGGATATTGCCTTGTTCGGCAGGATCCTGTCGTAGACGTTCATCGTGAAGATGGGTGAGGCGATGGCCAGAACATTGATGAATATCGCAGCAAGGACGACTTTCGAATAGGTGCGCCAGAAGGCGCCCATCGTCCCCGTCAGCCAATGGCGCCTTTCGATCTTCTGTGCGGAGCCGACCTTCATCGCCTCGGTGGCATTGGCATAGGTGATCGAGAAGGACGCGCCGCCGCTGATATAGCTGGCAGCCAGCTCGGATCTGCTGATCGTGGTGCGGCCGTCTTCTTGGGGCGCAGTCAGGTATTCGCCCGCTTCAATCTCCGCGAGCAGGGCGACAGGCAGCTGGCTGGCGCGAAACAGAATGGCGGGCAGATCGACGCGCCCGCGCAGGAAATCGCGATGACTGACGTCCTTGACCTCGAGGCCGATGCGCTCGGCAAGGTGCCGAATATCCTCTACCTCAATTCGCGTCTCTGAAATCGGCACCCCGGCAAACAGCACTGTCTCGGCGCTCGGCCTGCCAAGATAGCCGGCGACCGCTGAAAAGCAGGCTTTGAATGCCTCCTTGGGGGAGAGGATGTTGGGTTGCTGGTTCACGATATGCCCGTAAGGACCCTCGCTGGACCCTGCACCGTCCTACTTCTTCCTCACTGGCGCAAGGATATCGAAAGGCAGGTCGTTCTTCTGCTCCGATGGCGTCCGCGCATAGGTCTCAGTGTCCGCGGTTTCTGGTGCGTTGAACTCGGATCGTGCATAGGCCGTCGCTTGCTTTGCCGGCTGAAGACCCATCGTTTTCAGCAATTGACCTGTCGCGGCCAGAAGCCGGTATTGGGCGAATAGCGATGCATAGGATGCTGTGTCCGCCAGCGTTGCCGTGTTGAATCGCGTATTCTGCGCATCGAGCACGTCGAGCAGCGACCGTTGCCCTACCTTGAATTGCTCGCGGTAGGACGAAACCAGCTTTTCACTGGAAGCGGCCTGCAGCCTCAGCGTCTTTGCCAAGTCGGCTTGCCGGAAACGGCGATCCCATGACGTGCGGACAGCCTCCTCGATTTCACGCAAGACCTGGTGATAGGCAAGCCGCTGTTCGCTGGCACGGCGGATCTGCTCCTGTTCATTGGCCTTGTCTATGCCGCCTCGATACAGGTTCCAACGCAGCACCAGACGCGCCTGCAGGTCACTGGCGTCGCCATTGTCGCCGTCAATATCATACCCTCCCCTGGCACGGCCTTCGGCCAAAACTTCGGGGCCGTATTTCGCCCGGGCCGCATCCACCATGGAAGCAGCAGCGGCGATATCGCTGGTGGCCATATGAACGCGTGGATTGTTCTGTCGTGCCAGGCCCAGCGCATCGTCAAGTGACCTCGGCAGTGCGGCGGCGACATCACCGGGCCGCGAAGCATTGACCAGCGGTTTGCCGACGGTCTTGAAGAACCGGATCCTAGAGGCTTCCAGTTCTTCGCTCGCCTCCTGCATGCGTGCCTGGGCTGCGAACAGACGCTCTTCGGCCTGCTGCCGGTCGGCCTCGTTCAGCGCCCCGCCCGAGATGCCTTGCCGGATGTCGCCGAGTATCGCCTGATGGAAACCGAGGTTCTTCTTGGCTTCGGCGACGATCGAAGCCTGCAGCATGTATTCAAGGTAGTCTTGGACGACCGACAGCCCGATGAATTCCGAGCGTTCCAGCACCCGAAAGGACGCTCCGTCGACCCGCGATGCCTGGCGGTTCAATTCCGCCCGCCGCGCGCCGCTGTCAAACAGCTTCTGTGTGACCACCAGATCCGCTTCCGCCGGATAGAGCGAATCGTCCTCTATCGACAGTGCGCGCCGGGACGTATTGTCGAGGCGACGAACTCCAGCCGATGCCTCGACATCGACACTGGGAAGATAAAGGCCCTTGGCCTGTCGCAACTCGAACTCGATTGCTTCGCGGTTTTCAATTGCCTGTCCAATCTCGGGATTGGATTCCACCGCGACAGCCATCGCCTCCTTGAGCGTGAGCGCATGAGCACTCGCGCAAGTCAGCATTGTAGCCGCCATCAAAAGACCAAGGCGCTTGCCGACGGCCGAGATGCTTGTCTTATTCATATAACCCACCCTAAAGTTTCCCCCAGCACCCTTATTCGAGAGCGCTACGCCAAGCCAAGGCCTGCCTCCGAGAACTATCCACAGTTTCACGAAATGTGTGAGGAATTATTGAATTAGCTCCTGCTAAATCGATGATTCAGGCGACAAGATTGTTAGATGTAGCAAAAATGGCACATAAGCATAGACCCCCTGCGATCGTATCCTGACGCTGTCAGTTGGGAAAAGGACCAAAAACGGAAGGTGGTTAACCAAGGCAGGGAGAATCAAGCAGGGATAGCCGCTATTTGCGACCAAACCGAAGGCAGATCGCTATTGCGGCAATCTTTTCGGGGGATCAAGGATTGCGACGGCGCCGTGAACTAGATGTTCTCGCGGGTGTAGATCTCGAAGGGCAGGATCGTCGTGAAGTTGCCGCCTTCGTTCGGGGCCGAGACGGCGCGGACCATGCCGGCCAGCGCTTCTTGTGCGATGCGCGCCAACGGGTGCGAAATGACGAAGGTCAGCGTGCCGTCGAGAAGTGCGGCGCGGGTCGTGTCCATCAGTTCATAGCCGACGACCACGACGCTGCCGGCCCGCCCGGTGGACCGCAGCGCCGCTATGGCGCCGGTGATGCCGCCGCCGGCGACATAGAGGCCAGACAGATCCGGATTTTCGTTCAGCAGTTTTTCGGTCATCTCCTGCGCGATGGCGCTGGACTCGAAGGTCAGCAGCGGCTCCAGCAGCGAGAAGCCAGGAGCATGTTCGCGGAAATAGGAACGGAAGCCGCTTTCGTTCATCTCCTGGCAGCGGTAGCGATGGTTTCCGACCAGGATGCCCAGTCTGCCGGGCGCCCGGCAGACATGCTCGAACACCCAGGCCGCGGTGCGCCCGACCTTCCAGTTGTCCAGGCCGATATAGTTGATATGGCCGGTCGCCGAGATCTGCGAGATCAGCGCAAAAACCGGCACGTTGCGGGCCTGCAGCGCGTCCACCGCCTGGGTGACCAGAGGATGGACCGCGGCAACGACGCCGACGGCGTCGCATTCGGCGCCCAGTGCCAGCATCCGCGAGGCGACGTTCTGCGGCGACAGATCGTCGAGAAACTCAGTACGCAACTCTATTTCGCAGTCGGGCATCTTTTGGGCCGCAAGGCGCAGTGCCTCGGCCATGTTGCGGTAGAAGGCTCGGCCGGGCTGGTGCAGCAGGAAACCCAACCGGTAGCGCGGCCAGGCGGCCGCTATACGGCTGCGCAGCGCGCCCATGCCGTAGAAACCGATCTGCTCCGCCGCCAGCATGACGCGCTCGCGCGTGCCCTGGCGCACGGCGCCCGAGCCGCTCAGCACCCTATTGACGGTGGCCACCGAAACATTGGCCTCGGCGGCAACATCCTTGATGGTCGGCCGCTTGTTCTGATCCATTTCGTGTCATCAGCCTATAGCAATTGATACGAAAATATCATTCATCAGGCAATGCTGAGACGAATGATACAATTAATTTGGAATAAGCATTCTATTCTTGATTCATTTTGGATCAAGATGTTTATCTCGGGAAGAAGCAAAGAAGGCGCAAGCACCGCCAGCCCAGGGATAGAAGCAGCACAGCGCAGACAAGGTTCTGACCCTCCGCCCGACGGCGGTGCGAGGCAGCGTGCGCGTGCGAGCCATCCCAGGCACTGCGGGTGGAGGATCCGGGATGGACGATCTCAAATACGGCGTGCGCGACAAGCGCGGCGACTGGAAGCCGAACGGGCGCATCGAGGCCGTGCCGTTGTGGAACTGGCCACCGAGGCTGCCGAAGATCCTGGCATGGTTGCCCGGTTATATCTGGCCGTGGAATGCCTTCCACATGGCCACCGCCCTCCTCTACTGGTTCTATGTCGTCCCCGGCGTCGAGACGATGAAGACGCTGAGCTGGGGTTGGGCGCTCTGGCTCTACGCCGTCAACGCCGGGGCGATCCTTGTCTTCTACGGCATTTTCGAGCTGCGCTATTACGTCAGGCGCGCGCAAACGACACGCTTCAAATACAACCACAAATTCCCCGCCGATGCGCCTTCCGACGTGTTCTGGTTCCAGAGCCAGAACCTCGACAACTTCCTGCGCTCGTTCTTCATCACCATCCCGCTATGGACGGTGGTCGAAGTCATCTTCCTGTGGTGCTTTGCCAAGGGTTACGTGCCATGGGTCGGCTGGCAGGACCACCCCGTCTACCTCGCCGCGCTGGTGCTGGTCGCACCGGCGATTCACGAGGTGCATTTCTTCTTCATCCACCGCCTGATCCACTGGGGTCCGCTCTATCGCTGGATCCACTCCGTCCACCACAATTCGATCAACCCGTCGCCCTGGTCGTCGCTGTCGATGCACCCGGTGGAAGGGTTCCTCTATCACGCGGTCGCCTTCTGGCATCTGCTGATCCCGTCCAACCCCATCGTTGCACTGTTCCAGCTGCACGTCGCCGGCTTTGGTGCCGTCAACGGCCATCTCGGCTTCGAAAAGCTGGAACTCACGCAGGACACAGCCGTATCGAGCCACGCCTACGCGCATTACCTGCACCATAAATATTTCGAGGTGAACTACGGCGGCGACGGGCTGATCCCGCTCGATAGATGGTTCGGCACCTTGCACGACGGCACCAGAGAGGGCGACGCCATGATGGACGCCCGGTTCCAGAAAAAGAAGCAGCGCATGAACGCCAGGGCGTGACCGACGCCGGGCGAAGCATTGATCACGCGACGCACCGGGAGGGGAGCGTCGGGACGAAGTTTTCCAATCCGTCTGATGACGGCAACCGGGAGGAAATGAAATGAACCATATAACGAAGCTTTTGACGGCGGTGATGACGGCAGCTGTGGTGGCGACAGGTTCCACAGCCGCAATGGCCGATGGGGCGAAGATCTTCGTCATCGGCGGCAAGGCGGACGACCCGTTCTGGTCGAAGGTCAAGAAGGGTGCGGACGACGCCGGCAAGGTCGCCGAACTGACCGGCGGCTCGGTGACCTGGCTCGGCCCGCAGAACTACGACAATCTCGGCCCGGACGCCGCCAAGCTGATCCGCACCGCGCTCAGCCAGAAGCCGAGCGCCATCGTCGGGCCGGACTGGGTACCCGAGGCCATGGACGACGCCTTCAAGGAAGTCGTTGCCGCCGGTGTTCCGCTCATCATCTACAATTCCGGCGGCATGGACGCAGCCAAGCGGCTCGGCGCCATGAACTATGTCGGCAACGAGGAATACGCGGCCGGTCTCGGTGGCGGCGCCTATTTCGGCAGCCATGGCGCCAAGAACGTGCTGTGCGTCAACACCTTGCCGGGCTCCACGAACACGGAAGACCGCTGCAAGGGCATCGCCGACGCCATCGCCAAGAGCGGCGGCAAATCCACCCAGCTGCCGCTGCCTTCATCCAGCTTCGGCAACCCGACCGCGGTCGCCGAGGCGATCAAGGCCGCCGTGCTGAAAGACAACACCCTCGACGGCCTCATCACCATCAGTGCCGGCGACGCCAACAGTGCGGCCAACGCCATCAGCCAGGCCAATCTTGGCGACAAGGTCAAGCTCGCGTCGTTCGACATGGACGAAACCGGCCTGCAGCGCATCAAGGACGGAACGCAGATGTTCTCGATCGACCAGCAGCCTTACCTGCAGGGCTATCTCGCGGTGTCGCTGCTCAACGGCTTCGTCAACTATGGGCTCGACCTGCCGACGAAGCCGGTGCTGACCGGACCGGGGATCGTCGATGCTGCCAACGTCGGCGCGACGATGGGTGGTGCGGCGGCCGGCGCCCGCTGATTGCGCAAACCGAGTGTCCGGCCCGCCGTGGGCCGGACATCGCCGGCCGGCGCCCCTCCGAGGGCCGCGCCAGGCACCCCCATTGTTCAAGCCAGGGACCACTTCGATGACATCCCAAGCCCATGACCAACCTGCCGTGGTAGCGACTGCGCTACCCGCCCCGCATTCCTCGATGCCCTCGATCGGTAGGCTCGTGCGTCGCCCAGAGGTCGGCTCGCTGATCGGCATGATCGCCGTGCTGGTGTTCTTCTCGATCTTCGGCGGCGCCAACTTCATGTCGGCCGGCGGTGCCGCGAGCTGGCTCAACGTCGCCTCGGAACTCGGCATCATCGCTCTCCCGGTGGGGCTATTGATGATCGCCGGACATCTCGATCTCTCGGTCGGCTCGATGATCCCCGCCAGCTCGATGACCATCGCCATCATCTCGGGCCACTACGGCCTGCCGATCATCGTCGGCATCCTCGCGGCCCTCGCCCTTGGCCTCATCGTCGGCTTCATCAACGGGCTCCTGGTAATCCACACCAAAGTGCCGTCCTTCGTCGTCACACTGGCAACGCTGTTCGCGCTGGCCGGACTGACGCTCGGCCTTTCGATCATCCTGTCCGGCAGCACCAGTGTCGCGCTGAAGAGCGGGCCGATCGCCAAGCTTGTGTTTGGCGACTATCTCGGCGGCAAGTTCCAGGTGACCCTGTTCTGGTGGATCGCCATCGTCCTGATCGTCGGCTTCATCCTGAACTTCTCGCGCTTCGGCAACTGGATCCTGGCCATGGGCGGTGACGCGGTCAGCGCCCGCAATGCCGGCATCCCGACGGACCGGGTCACCATCGCGCTGTTCATGAGCAGCGGCCTGTGCGCCGCCTTCGTCGGCATGTCGCAGGCGATCCTCTACAACAGCGCCCAGGTGGCTGCGGGGCAGTCCTTCATCTTCAACTCGATCATCGCGGTGGTCATCGGCGGCGTGCTGCTCACCGGCGGCTATGGTTCGGTGGTCGGCATCGTGCTTGGCACGCTGACCTTCTCCATCGTCAACCAGGGCATTTTCTACACCGGCTTCGACGCCAATTGGGCAAGCCTGATCATCGGGGTCCTGCTGCTGGCGGCCGTGCTGATGAACAACACCTTCCGCACCATGGCGCTGACCTACGCGCCGCGCACCAAATCGAGGGTTCGCTCATGACCCCGCCCCTGCTCAGGCTGACCGGGATCAACAAGTCGTTCGGTCCGATCGACGTGCTTCACGACATTTCGCTGGAGGTCAACAGAGGCGAGGTGTTGTGCCTGCTCGGCGACAATGGCGCCGGCAAGTCGACGCTGATCAAGATCCTGTCCGGCGTCCACAAACCGACATCGGGCACGATGGACATGGATGGCAAATCCGTCGCCTTCGACAGCCCGCGCGACGCCAGCGACCACGGCATCGCGACGGTCCACCAATTCGGCGGGACGTTCCCGCTGATGAGCATCGGCCGCTCCTTCTTCGTCGGCGCCGAGCCGACACGGCGCTGGGGACCGCTCACCATCTACGACCGCAAGCGGGCCAACGAGATCGCCGTCACCGAGATGCGCCAGCTCGGCATCACCCGCATCGACGACGGCGATCGCCTGGTCGGTGGACTGTCCGGTGGTGAGCGGCAGGCGCTGGCGATCGCGCGCGCCGTGCATTTCGGCGCCAGCGTGCTGATCCTCGACGAGCCGACCGCCGCACTTGGCGTCAAGGAGGCGGCGCATGTCCTGCGCATCGTCCTGCAGGCACGTCGCAAGGGCATCGCAGTCATCTTCATCACCCACAATGTCGTTCATGCCCTGACCGTCGGCGACCACTTCGCCGTCCTCATCAGGGGCGCCAAGGTCGCCGACTTCCGCAAGGGCGAGAAAAGCCGTGAAGCGATCACCGACCTGATGGCAGGCGGCGAGCAGATGGCTGAACTCGAAGCCGAGATCGAGAGCTTCTCGGCGGCTGACGACAGGCATGCGCCGCATGGCGCAAGCCATGCATGAACCCAGTGAAGACGCCCATCTCCTCCTCCCGGGCATCTTCCTGTGCGGCCGGCGGAACACGTGGTTCCGCCGGCTGTCTTTTCGACCAACCCAAGAACAGACTGCAGGGCGACAATGGCAAGGTGGATTGATGCGTGTGCAGCCGATGATATCGAGGAAGAGGACGTTATCCGCTTCGATCACGATGGCCGGACATTCGCCATCTACCGCAGCCCCGACGATGCGTTCTTCTGCACCGACGGGCTGTGCACGCATGAGAAGGTGCATCTGAGCGACGGGCTGGTTATGGAATACAGGATCGAATGCCCCAAGCATAACGGCGTGTTCGATTACCGGACCGGCGAAGCGCTGCGCGCACCGGTCTGCGTGAACCTTAATATCTACAACACCAAGGTCGAGGACGGCCGCGTGTACATCGAGGTCTGACATGTCCGATCCCTTCACCCTTGCGGCTTGCGCCGAGATGCTCTGGCGCGACCGGCCGATGGAATGGCGCGTGCGGCGCCTGACCGAAATGGGCTTCCAGGTCGGCCTCTGGAACTGGCCTGATCACGACCTCGCAATGCTCGAGAAATCCGGCGCGACCTTCTCGATCATGAACGGCTATCTGCGCGGCCGTCTCTCCGATGACGAGGGCGCCGCGGAACTGCTGAAGACGGCAAACGAGACGGCGGCGGTCGGCAAACGCCTCGGCGTCGCGCGGCTCAACCTGCACGGTACCGGGTTGGGTGACGGCGGCCTGCCGGTCGCACCCCGCGAGACCGTCACCGGCGCGATGTGGCTCAAGGCACACGACACGCTGAACCGGATTGCGGATCTCGCCGAGTCGGAAGGCGTGACATTCACGCTGGAGAATTTGAACCTTCCGGTCGACCATCCCGGCGTGCCTTTTGCACGAGCCGAAGACACGCTTGCGCTAGTGTCGAGCGTCAACCGGCCGGGCCTGCGCCTCAACCTCGACCTCTACCATGCGCAGATCGGCGAAGGGAACTTGATCGCGCTGTGCCGCGCCTGCCTGCCATGGATCGGCGAAGTCCAGGTGGCCGACGTGCCCGGCCGAATGGAGCCCGGCACGGGCGAGATCAACTATCGCGGCATCGCCCGCGCGCTGAAGGACATGGGCTACCGCGGGCCGGTGGGCATGGAAGCGTTTGCCTCGGGTGATCCCGAGCCGGCACTGCAGGCCTTCCGTGAAGCTTTCACCGTCTGAGGAACAAGAATGGTCACCAAGAGCAGCCGTCCCACCGTCGCCGACATCCGCGCCATGAAGGGCCGCGGACAAAAGATTTCCATGCTCTACGTCACCTCTCTCGAAGAGGCGGCGGCAGCGGATGCGGCCGGCATAGACATGCTTTCGATCGAGGGGCGCTTCTTCTCGCCCGAGATGCGCGAGGCGGCCGGCCGATGCTTCGTGCAGGTCGGGCTGCCCTACGGTCCCGCCGGCAATCTGGTCACCTCGGAGGATTATCTGAAAACCGCCTACCAGTTCATGCGCATCGGCGGCGACTGTTTCTACTGCGCCGCCTCGCTCGATATCCAGAAGGCGCTCTGCGACAACGCCGTGCCGGTCGTCGCCCATGTCGGCCTGATCCCCTCGCAATGCACCTGGACCGGCGGCTTCAAGGCCGTCGGCAGGACGGCCGAGAGTGCGCGTGCGGTGTGGGATCACGTCAAGCGCCTGGAGGCCATTGGCTGCTTCGGCGCCGAGCTGGAGGTGGTGCCCGACCGGGTTGCCGATCTGATCACCAAGAATACGCCCATGATCATGCTCGGCATGGGCGCCGGGCCGCATGCCGACGCGCAGTATCTTTTCAGCGAGGACGTGCTCGGCCACACCGCTGGCCACAGGCCGCGCCACGCCAAGACCTACCGCAACTTCGCCGCCGAATATGAGCGGCTACAGCGCGAGCGCATCGCCGCCTATCGCGAGTTCATATCCGACGTGCAGACGGGCGCCTACCCCGAGCCGCAGCACGTGGTCCCCGTCACCGACGACGAGCTTTCTGCTTTCAAGATTGCCCTGGGTCTTTAGTGATTTGCCTAGATGGAGCGGATAATCATTTGTCCGTCGGGCGGCAATCAGGCACATCCCAGTAGGGCGGATCACCGATTGCAGTGATCAGACATTCCGCGAACGCCTTGAGCTTGGCCGATGGCGGCGGTCCTTCAGGATACGCGATATAGATGAATTCGCCTTCGGCCTCGACGCCGATACCGACGACCTTGAGTTCACCGGTTCTGATCGCTCCTCCGGCAATGAATGTCGGCAGCAAGGCTATTCCTAGACCCGCGATCGCAGCCTCACGCATGACGTCACCATTGTTGACGAGCAACCCGATCCGACCCCGGACAATCGCAGCGCCGTCGGGGCTGGGAAAGCGCCAATCGGCGACGCCGCGATGGGTGTAGAAAATGCCCCGATGGCTGGCCAGGTCAGCCATTGACGTAGGCGCACCGTTCCGGGCGATATACTCCGGCGACGCGACGAGAACGCGTCGGCTCGCCGCGAGGCGCCATGCTATCAGCCGCGAATCCTGGATCGCACCGTGTCGCACAACCGCATCGTAACCATCTGCAGCGGCATCGGCGCGCCGGTCGTCGAGATCGAGCGTCAGTTCGATCCCTGGATGGCGCGCCAGGAAAGGGTAAAGCGCCGGCCCGAGATGCATGCGTCCAAATGTGACCGGCGCGGAGATACGCAGCGGCCCGACCAGTTCGCCGCGTCGTTCCGCCATGTCGGCGCCGGCGTCCTCCACTTCCCTGACGATGCGGCGCGCTCGTGCGAGGAAAGCTATCCCATCCTCCGTCAGGGTAAGTCTGCGCGTCGTACGATGCAGCAATGTCGTGCCCAGGCTTCTTTCGAGCTCGGCCAAACGCTCGCTCACCACCGATTTGGACAATCGTTGACGCCGGGCAGCTTCGCTGATCGAACCCGCTTCCGCGACGGTGACGAACGTGCCGATGCCTTCAAGCTTCATGATTGTCCGCATTTTCCGAAATCGAGTTCCCGAATTATATGGCTAACCAGAACGAAAGTCCTGCGCCATACTCAAACAAGGTACAGATGATGGTCACGAGACTGGGACCAATTGGCGGAGATTAAGAGATGTTCAGGTTCCTGCTTGGCCTGTTTGGCATGCTTGTGATTTCATTGCCTGCCGCAGCGCAGGTTCAATCGTTGCCCCCTGGCTTCCAGACGCAGGATATCAAGGTGGGTGACGTGACGCTGCATGTCCGTGTGGGCGGACAGGGCTCCCCGGTGGTTTTGATACATGGTTTCGGTGACACCGGTGATATGTGGGGGCCGCTGGCCACCGAACTGTCCCGCGATCACCGGATCGTCATTCCGGATCTGCGGGGTATGGGTCTGTCGTCCCATCCAGTCGATGGCTACGACAAACGGACACAGGCGGCCGACATCCGCGCAATTCTGACCGCGCTTGATATCGACCATGCCATCATTGTCGGGCACGATATTGGCACGATGGTCGCCTACGCCTATGCGGCACGTTATCCGGACAAGACCGAAAAGCTGGTGGTGATGGACGCGCCGGTTCCCGGCATTCCGCCCTGGGATGAGGTCGTGCGCAGCCCGGCGCTGTGGCATTTCGATTTTGGCGGGCCGGATGCAGAGCGGCTGGTGGCGGGACGTGAACGCATCTACCTTGATCGTTTCTGGAACGAATTCGCAGGCGATCCGTCCAAGATCAACGAAGCAACGCGTGAACACTATACCAAGTTCTACGCCCTTCCGGGAGCGATGCGCTCGGCCTTCGCGCAGTTCCGCTCTATCCGGCAGGACGTCGAAGACAACAAGGTATCCATGATGACGAAACTCACCATGCCAGTGCTGGCAATCGGCGGCGAAAAATCCTTTGGAGCAACCGAGGCGGTCGTCATGCGCAATGCCGCGACGGACGTGACCGAAGTCGTGGTACCCCATTCGGGACATTGGCTCATGGAAGAGCAGCCGGAGGCCACGATCGCAGCCGTGAGGACTTTTCTCGACCGGAAGTGAGGCGCACAAGTCTTCGCCCGGCGAGTTCCTTGGCTTGATCCTCAATCGTATCGCCCTGACTGACAGAAAGATTCCGAAGCCGGTAAAAGCAGATGGAGCTCCCAGCCTGCCGCTCCGTACCGAGACAATTCAGATAGTGCCCTCGGCTACGCCGCTCGCAACGGTTGCAGACACTTACCCGGTAACGCCGATCCGTGGGTTCGCCCCCCACGCCGGGGCCGCATTGCCTTCTGCAACCGCTCGCTGGATAGTCCCGGCAATGTTCGAGACTCTAGCGACTCACTGGCCCCAAATCCTTGCGATCATCTCGGTGGTGATGGCGACCGTCGGCATCATCCACGTCGTCATGACCAAGGAAGATGTCCGCGCAGCCACCGGCTGGGTCGGCGTGATGGTGCTGTCGCCTATCATAGGCGTGCTGATCTATGCCGTCGCCGGTATCAACCGCATCCGTCGCGCCTCGATCAGCGCGCAGCGCCCACTTACCGGCGGCGCGGTGTCCGCCAAGCATGAGCGCGACTTTGTCGCCGAAGAGGCCCTGATCGTCGAGCGATACGGGCAGCGGTTCACCGGTCTGCGGACACTGGGCGACAGGGTGGCGCGGCGCGCGCTCCACCCTGGAAACGCAATCGATGTGCTGGAGACAGGCGACGAAGCCTATGCCGCCATGTGCGCGGCGATTGACGGCGCCGAGCGCAGCATCCTGCTCGAGACCTATATTTTCGACAATGATGCCGTCGGCATGCTCTTCGTCGAGGTGCTCGCCGGCGCCGTCCGGCGCGGCGTCACGGTCCGCGTGCTGATCGATGCCGTCGGCGCCCGCTATTCCGTGCCGAGCATCCTGGGGCATCTGCGCAGCGCCGACATCACCGCCGATGTCTTCAACGGTAACATCGTCATGGGCCTGCGCCTGCCCTACGCCAATCTCAGGACCCACAGGAAGATCCTGATCATCGACGGTAAGGTCGCCTTCACCGGCGGCATGAACATCCGCAAGGGCTTCTCGGCCGAGTTCGCCGGTTCCAACTGCGCCAGGGACACGCATTTCCGGGTCACTGGTCCGGTCGTCGCCGATCTCTTCTCGGTCGCCGCCGAGGATTGGCGCTTCGCGACCGACGAACCGTTGAAGGGCGATGCCTGGCGAATTGGGCCGCTGTCGCCTGCGCCCGGCCTGCCCATGCTGGTGCGGGCGGTCGCGTCCGGCCCGGACGCCAGCATCGAGACCAACCACAAGCTGCTGATCGGCGCGTTCTCCGTCGCTCGCAAATCGATCCGCCTGATGTCGCCCTATTTCCTGCCGGACCGTGAACTGATCAGCGCCTTGGCCACAGCTGCAAGGCGCGGCGTCGAAATCGACATCGTGGTGCCGGCGGTCAACAACCTTTTCCTTGTCGACCGCGCTATGACGGCGCAGTTCGATCAGCTGCTGAAGAACTATTGCCGCATCTGGCGCACGAAGGGACCGTTCGACCATTCGAAGCTGCTTTCGATCGACGGCGTGTGGGCGTATGTCGGCTCTTCCAACCTTGACGCCCGGTCGCTGCGGCTGAATTTCGAGATCGACCTCGAGGTCCTCGACGCCGGCTTTGCCAGCGAGATCGGGGCACGGATCGGATCGGCGCTCGCCACCGCAGTGCCGGTGACCCTCGACGCCTTGCGGGCCCGACCTTTCCTAATCAGGCTGTTCGACCGGGTATTGTGGCTCGGTTCGCCCTATCTCTAGCCAAGGTTGGCGCGTGTGAAGCCTGCCTGTCATGGAATATATGCCGACGGCGCCTATTTTGACTGTAGCCCGGTTCCGAATTGAAGCCAGCGAGGACGAGCAGCACGGATATGCACAGAACTGGACGCAGCCTTCCGGCAAGCATGCTTCTATCCATTCGCGACCGCAGGATGCGGAAGGCAAACGCCGGTGCGCCCAAGCGGACAGGCACAACCGGAACGCTGGTTGCCTCCTACAACGTCCACAAATGCATCGGCCTCGACAGGAAGTTCGATCCCGACCGGACCAGCCGCGTCATCCGCGAAATCGATCCTGACGTGATTGCACTGCAGGAAGCCGACAACCGCTTCGGCGACCGTGACGGGCTTCTCGACCTGTCTCGCCTGGAACATGAAACCGGCCTGGTACCGGTGCCGATTGCAGCCAATGGCAAGGGGCATGGCTGGCATGGCAATGTCCTGCTGTTCAAGAAGGGCGTCGTCCGCGACGTGCATCAGATCAGGCTGCCGGGGCTGGAGCCGCGCGGCGCCGTGGTGGCGGAGATCGATCTGGACGGAAATCGGACCCTGCGCGTCATCGCCGCCCATCTCGGTTTGCTGCGCCGGTCCCGTTCGCAGCAGGCCCGCGTCGTGCTGGATATCATGAACAGCCCCGATGCCACGCCGACGCTCCTGCTCGGCGATCTCAACGAATGGCGGCTCGGCAACCGCTCCGCGCTGAATACGCTGCATGTCACCTTTGGCCCGCTGCCGCCGGCAGTGCCCACCTTCCCGTCGAACCTGCCGCTGCTGGCGCTCGACCGCATCATGGCCAACCGGCACGGCATGATCTCGGCCGTGGAGGCGCATGACACGCCGCTTTCGCGGGTAGCGTCCGACCACCTGCCGCTGACGGCATTTGTGCGCCTGTAAGGCAAATTGTCCCGCCTATGACGGCCAACCTGGCGTCCACGGCTATGAAAAGCGATATTGGAACGCTAAGTCTTCCCGCGAGTTCATAAGATTGAACCTAGGAGGACAAGATATGAAAAACCTATTCCTGGCTTCGGTGATGGCATTGGCCGCAACGGCCGCCGTCATTGCGCCAACGCAAGCCGCAAGCTTGATTATCCAGTCCGACGACAACCAGTACTCATCGGACGATCAGCCCGACAACGGTGGCCAGATCATCATCCGCCGCCATCATGACCGTCATTACGATGACAACCAATATGGTGACGATCAGAACGACGGCGCGCAGTTTGGCGACTATCAAGGTGGTGAGTATCGCCGCCACCACCGGCGCGATTACGATAACCAGTATGGTGACGACAGCGTACAGTTCGGTGATTACCAGGGCGGCGAATATCGCCGCTACCACCGGCATCACCGCTGTCATATCGAACTGGTCAGGACCTGGCGCCACCACCACAGGGTGATCGAGGAAGTCCGCGTCTGCGGTTGATCTCGCCCGGAACAACCGGTCGGCACAAGCCGGCCGGTTTTCGCTTTGCCTCATCGGCCGATGATCAGCTGACGAAAATAACGCTGCCATTCGAAGTCGGTGATTTGCGACGGCATCGAACTAGCCGTCGGCGGCGGCCTGCTGATGCGCATGTAACAGGCGCGCCGGCCGTCATGACGCGACAGCAGAAACAGCAGAAACCGAGGCGAAAGACCGGCCGGCATGGCCGGTCAAACCTGTCCAACTGTTAATTCGACTTGGGTCGGTTTCGGCCATATTGGTTGATGGGGGTGAGAGATGCCGCCATGGACCAGCAGTTGGAAATACCCCTGCAGACGCCCCTGCAAACGAATGTCGCGCAACGCCGTTCGCGTGGCTGGATCCCGTGGCTGATCTTTATTGCAATTGTCGCCGCCACCGGCACCTATCTCTACCAACGCCCGCATGTCGAGGCCAGGCAGCCCGGTGGCAGAAGAAACGCGCAACCGATGTCGATCGGCGCCGCCACCATCGAGAAGGGCACGATAGACGTCACCCTCAACGCGCTTGGCACGGTGACCTCGCTCTCCACCGTCACGGTCAAGCCGCAGGTCATCGGCCCGCTTGTCCAGGTGAACTTCAAGGAGGGTCAGGACGTCGCCAAGGGCGATCTGTTGGCTGAGGTCGATCCCCGTCCCTACCAGGCAGCACTCGCCCAGGCCCAGGGCCAGCTGGTGCGCGACCAGGCGATGCTGAAGGACGCCCAGCTCGACCTTGCACGAGACAAGACATTGGTGACCCAGGGCGCGACGACGCATCAGACGCTCGACGCGCAGGTCGCCCTGGTTGCGCAGGACGCCGGCTCCATCCAGGTCGACCAGGCCTTGGTTCAGACCGCGACCCTCAATCTCGACAATTGCCGCATCCTGGCGCCGGTCGACGGCCGCGCCGGCTTGCGCCAGGTGGATGAGGGCAACTACGTCACGCCGGGCGATGCCAACGGCATTGTCGTCATCACAAGGCTGCAGCCGATCAGTGTCCTCTTCACCGTGCCCGAGGACGACTTGCCGGAGATCGCACAGCGCCTGCAGCAGGGCGCCAAGCTGCCCACCACCGCCTTCGACCGCGCCGGCAACAGGAAGCTCGCCGACGGCCAGCTTGAAACCTTCGACAGCCAGATTGATCCGAGCACCGGCACCATCAAGCTGAGGGCGGGTTTCGCCAACGAAACGCGCATTCTCTATCCGAACCAGTTCGTCAACATCGAGCTGCTGGTGGACGAGCACAAGGACGTGGCGATCGCCCCGATCGCTTCGATTCAGCGCGGCCAGCCCGGCACCTTCGTCTATCTGGTCAATCCCGACAGCACCGTCTCCGTGCGCAAGGTCACGCTTGGCGTCACCAATGGCGAGCACGTCGAGATCCTGGCGGGCCTGACCCCCGGCGACCGCATCGTCGTCGACGGCGCCGACAAGCTTCGCGACGGAGCCCATATCAACCTGCAACATGACGGCCAGACACAGGCTCCGGCACAGACAGCCCCGCAGGCCTCGGCGCCTGCACAGGCAGGGACAGCGCCTCAACCGCAGGCGCAGCCACCCGATCAGCCGGTGTCCGCGACGCTGAAGCCGGACGACACCGGCAGGCACAAGGGCCAGGGCCGCAAGCATCGCCATGCGGAGTCCGGGCAGTAGCAATGAGCCCGTCGCGAGCCTTCATTCTGCGGCCGGTGGCGACATCGCTGTTCATGGTCGCCATCATGCTGTCAGGCCTGCTGGCTTACCGCTATTTGCCGGTCTCGGCGCTGCCCGAGGTCGACTATCCGACCATCCAGGTGCAGACCTTCTATCCGGGAGCAAGCCCGGACGTCATGACATCCTCGGTCACCGCCCCACTGGAGGTCCAGCTCGGGCAGATTGCCAACCTGAACCAGATGAATTCGGTCAGTTCGGCCGGCTCCTCGGTCATCACGCTGCAGTTCAGCCTGGCGATCTCGCTCGATGTCGCCGAGCAGGAGGTGCAGGCGGCCATCAACGCCGCCGGCAATCTGCTGCCGGCCGATCTGCCGGCGCCGCCGATCTACGCCAAGGTCAATCCGGCCGATGCGCCGGTGCTGACGCTCGGCCTGACATCGGACACGATGCCGCTGCGCGATGTGCAGCAGCTTGCCGACACAAGGCTGGCGCAGAAGATCTCGCAACTGGCAGGCGTCGGTCTGGTCAGCCTTAGCGGCGGCCAGCGCCCCGCCGTGCGCGTCCAGGCCGATCCGCGCAAGCTCGCCGCCTATGGCCTCAATCTCGACGATCTGCGCACCACGCTGGGCAGCGCCAACGTCAACACGCCGAAAGGCAATTTCGACGGGCCGTCGCGGGCCTACACCATCAACGCCAACGACCAGCTGAAAAGCGCCGAGGAATACCGCTCGCTGATCTTCGCCTACAAGGACGGCGCCCCGGTGCGGCTGAGCGATGTGGCAACGGTGGTCGACGCCACCGAGAACAACAGGCTGGCGGCCTGGATGAACAGCACGCCGGCCATTATCGTCAACATCCAGCGCCAGCCCGGCGCCAACGTCATCGAGGTGGTCGACCGCATCAAGGCGCTGCTGCCGCAATTGCAGGCCTCGCTGCCAAGCACTGTCGACGTCAAGGTGCTGACCGACCGTACCACCACCATCCGCGCGTCCGTGCGCGACGTCGAATACGAACTCACGCTCGCCGTCATCCTCGTCGTGCTGGTCATTTTCGTCTTCCTGCGCAGCGCCCGTGCGACGCTCATCCCGAGCCTCTCGGTCCCGCTGTCGCTGGTCGGCACGCTGGGGGTGATGTACCTGTTCGGCTTCAGCCTCGACAATCTCTCGCTGATGGCGCTGACCATTGCCACCGGCTTCGTCGTCGACGACGCCATTGTCGTCATCGAAAACATCGCGCGCTATGTCGAGGAGGGTGCGACGCCGCTGCAGGCGGCGCTGAAGGGGTCGCAGCAGATCGGCTTCACCATCATATCGCTGACCGTCTCGCTGATCGCCGTGCTGATCCCGCTGCTGTTCATGGGCGATGTCGTCGGCAGGCTGTTCCGCGAATTTTCCATCACGCTCGCCACCACCATCCTGATTTCCGCCGTGGTGTCGCTGACGCTGGTGCCGATGGCCTGCGCCAAGCTGCTCAAGCCGTTGTCGGCGGTGCGCGAGAACGCCCTGCAGCGCGCCAGCCGCGACTTCTTCGACTGGGTGATCAGGGGTTACGGCCGCGCGCTGACCTGGGTGCTCGACCGGCAAACGCTGATGCTTCTGGTGGCGGCGGCCACGCTGGTGTTGACGGCAGCACTCTACGTGGTCATCCCAAAGGGTTTCTTCCCGGTGCAGGATACCGGCGTCATCCAGGCCATCACCGAGGCGCCGCAATCGGTGTCCTATGCCTCGATGGCCGAGCGGCAGCAAGAACTGGCGGCGATCATCCTGAAAGACCCCGATGTCGACAGCCTGTCATCCTTCATCGGCGTCGACGGCACCAACACCACGCTCAATGTCGGCCGCATCCTGATCAACCTCAAGCCGCATGAAAAGCGCACCGCCGACATCACGCAAGTCATAGCAAGGCTGAAGCAGGCGACCGCCGCCACGGCCGGCGTCACCCTCTACATGCAGCCGGTGCAGGACCTGACCATCGACGGCACGGTCAGCCGTACGCAGTATCAATTCGTGCTGCAGGACGCCAATCCAGACGAGCTGACGCTATGGACGCCGAAGCTGCTGGCCAGGTTGAACACGCTGCCGCAGATCGCCGACGTCGCCAGCGACCTGTCGGATGCCGGGCTCGCCGTCTTCGTCGACATCGACCGCGACCAGGCGGCGCGCTTCGGCATCACGCCGGCGACGATCGACAACGCGCTCTACGACGCCTTCGGCCAGCGCATCGTCTCGACCATCTTCACCACATCCAGCCAGTACCGGGTCATTCTCGAAGCAGATCCCTCTTTGCAGGATTCGCTCAACGCGCTGTCCTCCGTCTACCTGCCGTCATCGAGCGGCGGCAGTCCGGTGCCGCTGGCCGTGGTCGCCAGCACTCACGTCGCCACCGCACCGCTGCAAATCTCCCATATGGGGCAATTCCCCGCCACCACAGTGTCGTTCAACCTGGCACCCGGCGTGTCGCTTGGCGAAGCGGTCACCGCGATCCAGCAGGCGCAAAGCGACATCGGCATGCCACTCAGCGTCATCACCAATTTCCAGGGAGCGGCGCGCGCATTCCAGGCTTCGCTCGACAACACGCTGTTCCTGATCCTGGCGGCGGTGATCACCGTCTACATCGTGCTCGGCGTGCTCTATGAGAGCTTCATCCACCCGATCACCATCTTGTCGACACTGCCTTCGGCCGGCATCGGCGCGCTGCTGGCACTGATGATCGCCGGCGAGGACCTGACCATCATCTCGATCATCGGCATCATCCTCTTGATCGGCGTCGTCAAGAAGAACGCCATCATGATGATCGACTTCGCGCTCGACGCACAGCGCAACGAAGGCAAGGCGCCGCGCGAAGCCATCTACCAGGCCTGCCTGCTGCGTTTCCGCCCGATCCTGATGACGACGCTGGCGGCGATGCTGGGCGCGCTGCCGCTGATGCTCGGCACCGGCGTCGGCTCGGAACTGCGTCATCCGCTGGGCCTCACCATCGTCGGCGGCCTGCTCGTCAGCCAGTTGCTGACGCTGTTCACGACGCCGGTTATCTACCTCTGGTTCGATCGCCTTGCCGCCCGGCTGCGAGGCGTCCACACCGACCTTCCGCCTGCGTATGGTGCGGACGCCGCGCCATGAACCTGTCGGCTCCCTTCATCCGGCACCCGGTCGCAACGACCTTGCTGACCTTCGGCCTGCTGGCGGCAGGACTGGTGGCGTTTCCGCAATTGCCGGTGGCGCCGTTGCCCGAGGTCGACTACCCCGTGATCTCGGTGCAGGCGTCGCTGCCGGGCGCCAGTCCGCAGGTCGTGGCAAACACGGTCGCCAGCCCGCTCGAACGGCATCTCGGCGAGATCGCCGATGTCAACGAAATGACGTCGTCGAGCAGCGTCGGCAGCGCGCACATCACGTTGCAGTTCGGCCTCGACCGCGACATCGACGGCGCCGCGCGCGATGTCCAGGCGGCGATCAACGCGGCGCGCGCCGACCTGCCGTCGAGCCTGCATTCCAACCCCACCTATCGCAAGGTCAATCCGGCCGACGCGCCGATCCTCATTCTCACCCTCACCTCCGACACTCTGTCGAAGGGGCAGCTGTACGATGCCGCCAGCACCGTGCTGGCGCAGAAACTCTCACAGGTCGATGGCGTTGGCGAGGTGTCGGTGGGCGGCAGTTCGCTGCCGGCGGTGCGCGTCGAGCTCAATCCGCAGGCGCTCTATGATTACGGCATCGGGCTGGAGGATGTGCGCGCGGCCCTCGCCTCGGCCAACGCCCACAGCCCCAAGGGTGCCATCGACGTCGGCCCGCAGCGCTATCAGATCTACGCCAACGACCAGGCCAACCATGCGGACGCCTATCGCTCGCTGGTGGTGGCCTATCGCAACGGCGCCCCGGTGCGGCTTTCAGACGTCGGCCAGGTCAACGATTCCGTCGAGAACATCCGCAATGCCGGTCTTGCCAACGGCAAGCCGGGGGTGTTGATCATCCTCAACCGCTCGCCCAATGCTAACATCATCGCCACGGTCGACCGCGTAAAGGCGCTTATGCCGTCGCTGCGCGCCTCGATCTCGCCGGCCATCGATCTGTCGCTGGCGGTCGACCGCTCGACCACCATCCGCGCCTCGCTGCGGGAAGTCGCGCAGACGCTGATGATCGCCATCGGCCTGGTGATCCTGGTCGTCTTCGCCTTCCTGCGCGATCTGCGTTCGGCACTGGTTCCGATCGTGGCGGTGCCGGTGTCGCTGGTCGGCACGCTGGGCGCCATGTACCTGCTCGGCTTCAGCATCGACAATCTGTCGCTGATGGCGCTGACAGTGGCCACCGGCTTCGTCGTCGATGACGCCATCGTCGTGCTCGAGAACATCTCCCGCCACGCCGCTTCCGGCATGGGCCGCATAGAGGCGGCGATCAAGGGAGCGCAGGAAGTTGGCTTCACCGTGCTGTCGATGAGCCTTTCGCTGATTGCCGTCTTCATTCCCATCCTGCTGATGGGCGGCATCATCGGCCGGCTCTTCCGCGAGTTCGCCATCACGCTGTCGGCCGCAATCCTGGTCTCGCTCGCCATTTCGCTGACCACCACCCCGATGATGTGCTCGATCCTGCTGCGCGGCGAACGGGATCGCAGCCATGGCTGGCTCTACCGGTTCAGCGAGCGCGTCTTCGACGCCATGCTGAGCGGCTACCGCCGCTCGCTCTCCTGGGCGCTGGACCATCCGCTGCTGATCATGGCGGTGCTCGCGGCGACGCTTTGCCTCAATGCTTATCTCTACATCACCATCCCCAAGGGCTTCTTTCCGCAGCAGGATACCGGCCGGCTTGTCGGCTCGATCCAGGCCGACCAGGCAACCTCCTTCCAGCTGATGTCGCAAAAACTCAGCCAGTTCGCCGGCATCGTCAGCAAGGACCCTGCCGTCGATGCCGCTGTCGGCTTCACCGGCGGCGGCCAGACCAATTCCGGGTCTATGTTCGTGTCGCTGAAGCCGCTGGCCGAACGCAAGGTTTCCGCCGACCAGGTGATCGCCCGGCTACGGCGCGAACTCGCGGTGGTGCCGGGCGCCACCCTCTTCCTGCAGGCGGTGCAGGATATCCGCGTCGGCGGGCGTCAGTCGAACGCGCAGTACCAGTACACGCTGCAGGGCGACAGTTTCGACGACCTCGCGCAATGGGCGCCGAAACTCGCGGCGGCACTGCAGACCGAGCCGAAGCTGACCGACGTCAACAGCGACCAGCAGAACAAGGGCCTGGAGGCGGATATCGTCATCGATCGCGACACCGCGACGCGCCTCGGCATCACCGTCGGCCAGATCGACAACACGCTCTATGATGCCTTCGGCCAGCGCCAGGTTTCCACCATCTATGTGGCGCGCAACCAGTACCACGTCATCATGGAGGTGGCGCCGCAATACTGGCAGAACCCCGAAGCGCTGAAACAGGTCTATGTCAGCACGTCGGGCGGATCGGTGCATGGTTCGCAGGCGAGCAATGCGGTTGCCGGTACATTCGTCGCGCCGGGACAGTCCGGCAGCGCCGCGGCCGCAGCGACGGATGCCGCGCGCAACCAGGCGACCAATTCCATCACCAGCACCGGCAAGACTACCGCATCGACTGGATCGGCCGTCAGCACCGGTGCCGAGACGATGGTGCCGTTGTCGTCGGTCGCGAGCTATGGCCCCGGCAGCACGCCGCTTTCGGTCAACCACCAGGGCCTGTTCGTCGCTACCACGCTGTCGTTCAATCTCGCGCCGGGCGTCGCGCTCAGCGACGGGGTCGCGGCCATCAACGCGGCGGCGGACCGCATCGGCATGCCGGCCACCATCCACGGCAGTTTCCAGGGCACGGCCCGGGTGTTCCAGGATTCGCTCTCCGACCAGCCGCTGCTCATCCTTGCTGCGCTCATCGCCGTCTATGTCGTGCTCGGCATCCTCTACGAGAGCTACGTCCACCCGCTGACCATTCTCTCCACGCTGCCTTCGGCCGGCGTCGGCGCGCTGCTGGCCCTGTCGGCCTTCGACATCGAATTCAGCATCATGGCGCTGATCGGCATCATCCTCCTGATCGGCATCGTCAAGAAGAATGCGATCATGATGATCGACTTCGCGCTGGCCGCCGAGCGCAACGGGAACAAGTCGGCGCATGATGCCATCTACCAGGCGTGCCTGCTGCGCTTTCGCCCGATCATGATGACGACCATGGCGGCACTGTTCGGCGCCGTGCCGCTGGCCATCGGCCTTGGCGAAGGCAGCGAACTGCGCCAGCCGCTCGGCATCGCCATCGTCGGCGGCCTGGTGTTGAGCCAGACCCTGACCCTCTACACGACGCCGGTCATCTACATCTATGTCGACCGCTTCGGCTGCTGGTGCCAGAGGCTGCGGTCGCCAAAGTGGCGCCCCTGGCAGCCCGGTGCACAGCCGGGAGAATGAGAAACCGGCCGCCGCCCAAACTCCTCTCTGCGATCAACGGCCTGTAACCTGGCCCGCCTCGGCCTGTTCTCCATGCCTGTGGACCGGGATGGAACGTCTGGACACAAGCGGCGAACGCTGAAAATGTGGTTACGTCGTCTGGGTTGCAGAGGCTCGCTCGGAACACAAGGAGGATGGCGCTGAATCTGGAAGACATTGCCGGCCATCCGGCCCTGCATCGCCATGTTCAGGCACAGTCGCTGGCGCTGATCCACATCTATGAAGAGAGCCCGCGGCTGGCTTCCATTTTCGCCACGCAGCAGCGTTGGCTGATGGGCCATGTCGGACTTGCCATGCATTTCAGGCGTGACCCGCACGATCGCAGCAAGGAACTGACGGTGTCGCGTTTCATCGAGGTCGTGCACCAGCACGCGGTGGCCAGCCGCAACACCGCTGACGCTTTCATCAAGGAGATGCTGCACTACAACATCGCCGAATATGTGTCGGGCGGCGACGGGCGCACGCACCCCCTGCAGCCGACGGCGGCCACCGTGCAAACCTTTACCGGCTGGGTCCTTGCCCATCTGCAGACGCTGGATCAGCTCGACGGCGGGGATCGCCTGACGAGGTTCCTGGGGCGGCCCGAGATGGTTGCCAGGCTGCAGCCTCTTGTGGCGGACGGCCTGCTTTCCTCCAAGCCGGTGCGCGAACCCAACCAGACCTTTTCCCTGTTCATCTGGCTCAACAATGGCGGCATCGTCATGGACTGGCTGATGTCCGGCATCGATCCCGATCATGCCGGCCTGGACCGCATTCCGACCAGCGTGGTTTCGATCGGCGAGTTCGCCAGATGGCTCAAGCTCTCGAGGACCCATCTTGCGCGCAAGCTGCGCGCGGCCGAGAATCTCGGCAGCATCGGCTGGCTCGGCCCGCGCGGCCATTCGGTGATGTGGGTGTCGAAGACGTTCTTCCAGGAGTACATGACCGTCCAGGCCGCCAAGCTGGCCATTGTGGATGCCGCTTTCAACGCCTGTTTTCCGCCAAGCGAGGCCCGCCGACCATTGCCGTGACCCAATGCATATTGCCCAAAAGTGGCCCCGGTTTTTGGGACAACGACATGCATAAAATCAAAGACCTAAAGCGCGTCGCTTGAATCCGTTCAAAAACGCGACGCGCTTTAGGCCTGCCCAGGGAAATCGTAGATCATGCACCAAACCCACGATGCTATGAACCGGCACCGGCGGACTGCTTCTGGACACAGAAGCGGAAGGCTGAAAATGTGGTTGGGTCTTCGCAGCCGTCAGGCCGAATCGGAGCAGGGGGAGAATGGCGCTGACCTCGGAGCTTATTGCCGGCCACCCGGCATTGTATCGCTGTGTCCGTGCCCAGGCGCAGGCGCTGATCCAGGCCTACGGAATGAGCCCTCGGCTCTCGTCGGTGTTCGCCACCCAGCAGCGTTGGCTGATGGCGCATATCGGCCTCGCCTTGCATTTCAGGCGGAAGCCCGATGACTACCGCAAGCAACTGACGGCGGCACGTTTCATCGACGTGATCCGCCAGAACGCCGTCGCCAGCCGCAACACCGCTGACGCCTTCATCAAGGAGATGCTGCATTACAATTTCGTCGAGCTTCTGCCGACGGCACAGGACGGCCGCATCCGCCCGATACAGCCCACAGTAAACACGCTGGAGACGGTCGCCGGCTGGATGATGGCGCATCTGCACACGCTGGACAGCCTCGACGGCGCGAACCGTCTTGCGACGTTCCTCGAACGGCCCGACGCGCTCGCCAGGGTGCAGCCGCTGGTGGCCGACGGCCTGGTCTCCTCCAACCCCGTCCGCGAGCCCAGGCAGACCTTTTCCCTGTTCACCTGGCTCAACAATGGCGGCGTCGTCATGGACTGGCTGATATCGAGCGTCGATCCCGATCATGCCGGACTTGATCAAATCCCGACCGGCATCGTCTCGATCGGCGATTTCGCCAAATGGCTCAAACTGTCGCGAACCCATCTGGGGCGCAAGCTGCGTGATGCCGAGGACCTCGGCAGCGTCGGCTGGCTCGGCCAACGCGGCAATTCGGTGATGTGGGTGTCGGCCGATTTCTACCGCGAATACATGACCGCCCAGGCCGTGAAGCTGGCCATCATCGATGCCGCCTTCGTCGATGCCTTCGGCTTGCCGGCTGGCAGATGATCGGTGCAGCATCCCCCGTGCGGGGGATGCATGGGAGCCCCGGCGTCCTTAATCGATGTCGAACGAAACGCCCTGCGCCAGCGGCAGTGCCTTGGAATAGTTCACCGTGTTGGTGGCGCGCCGCATATAGGCCTTCCACGCATCGGAGCCGCTCTCGCGACCGCCGCCGGTTTCCTTTTCGCCGCCAAAGGCACCGCCGATCTCGGCGCCCGACGTGCCGATATTGACGTTAGCAATGCCGCAGTCCGAGCCGTCGACACCGAGGAAGCGCTCGGATTCCTGCAGGTCGCGGGTGAAGATCGACGACGACAGGCCGGCGCCGACCGCGTTGTGCTCATCGAGCACGGCGTCGAAATCCGAATATTTCATCACATAGAGGATCGGCGCGAAGGTCTCCTCCGTCACCGGCGAAACCTGTTTCGGCATTTCTACCAGCGCCGGATGCACGTAATAGGCATCCGGATGGCCGTTCTCGACCCGGGCGCCGCCGGTCACCTTGCCGCCATGTGAACCTGCCTCCTTCAGCGCCTTCTGCATGGCGTCGAAGGCAGCCTTGTCGATCAGCGGCCCGACCAGTGAAGAGGTCTCCAGCGGATTGCCGACCGAGACACTTTCGTAAGCCTTCTTGAGACGTGGAACCAGGGCGTCATAGACACTGTCATGCACGAACAAGCGCCGCAGCGTCGTGCAGCGCTGTCCCGCCGTGCCCATCGCGCCGAAGGCAATCGCGCGCAGCGCCATGTCGAGATCGGCGGTCGGGCAGACGATGCCGGCATTGTTGCCGCCGAGTTCGAGCACCGCGCGGGCAAAGCGCTTGGCCAGCCGCGGGCCAACGTCGCGGCCCATGCGCGTCGAGCCGGTGGCCGATACCAGTGGCACCTTGGGATGATCGACCAGGATCTCGCCGACCGCGCGGTCACCGATCAGCACCGGCGCCAGGCCCTGTGGCGCGTCGGTGCCGAAACGCTTTACCGCGCGGGCAAAAATCGCTTCGCAGGCGAGCGCCGTCAGCGGTGTCTTCTCCGACGGCTTCCACACCACCGCGTCGCCGCAGACCAGCGCCAGCGCTGCGTTCCACGACCACACCGCGACCGGGAAGTTGAAGGCGGAAATGACGCCGACGACGCCGAGCGGATGCCAGGTTTCCATCATGCGATGGCCCGGGCGCTCGGTGGCGATGGTCAGGCCGTACAATTGCCGGGACAGACCGACGGCGAAATCGCAGATGTCGATCATCTCCTGCACTTCGCCAAGTCCCTCGGACGGGATCTTGCCGACCTCGATCGAGACCAGCCGGCCAAGCTCGGCCTTGTGCGTGCGCAGCTCCTCGCCGAGCAGCCGCACCAGCTCGCCGCGCCGCGGGCCCGGCACCATCCGCCACGCCTGGAACGCCTTGTGCGCGGCATCGATGGTCTTGGCCGCGTCGGCCGGCGAGATCGTCTTCAGCGCCGCGATCTGCTCACCCGTCACCGGGCTGCGCACGATCAGGTCGCCGCCAACAAGCGCGTCCTTGGCCACACCCAGTTTCGCCAGCAGCTCGGCCGTTTCCTTCGCTATGGTCATTTTTTGTCCCTTTCAGATCCCGTCGCCATCATATGGCGCCGGATCAAGCCTTGCGCCATGTCGCCTGCGTGCCGAAAAGACACCTCAGGCACTGTCATGGCGTGGCATTACTCGTTCCAGGGGAAAATCGCCACCCCGGCATGGTCCAAGCCGAGAGCAGACCGTTGAACCAGACCAAAAGTCAGTCATTTCGCCGTGCGGGCAGGTCCCCGTACCGCACCGTCTTTCATCAGCCGGTCGATATGCATGCGGATATGGGCGGCTTCCGCGGCCGTGTTGGCGAGCGCGATGGCGCGGTCGAAGGCGACACGCGCCTCTTCGCCCCGGTCAAGCTGCATCAAAAGGCCACCCTTGAGGCCGAAGAAGTGGAAATAGCCGGAAAGCCTCTGTTCGAGCGGCTCGATCATGGCAAGCGCTTCCGCCGGTCCGCGCACCTTTGAGACCGCGACCGCGCGGTTGAGCGTGATCACCGGCGACGGCTGCATCTGTTCGAGCAGGCCATAGAGCAGGTCGATCTCCACCCAGTCGGTGTCCTCGGACTTCTCGGCCCGGGCGTGCAGCGCGGCAATAGCGGCCTGCACCTGGTAGGGGCCGGGTTGGCGATGGCGCAGCGCCTTGTCGACCAGCGCCAGCCCCTCGTCGATCATCTTGCGGCTCCACAGGCTGCGATCCTGATCCTCGAGCAGCACGATCTCTCCGTCTTCATCGAAACGGGCCGGCGCGCGCGCATGCTGCAGCAGCAACAGCGCCGTCAGCCCCATGATCTCCGGCTCGGTCTGGAACAGCCTGAGCAAAAGCCGCGCCAACCGGATCGCCTCCTCGCACAGCGGTGCGCGCGCCGGCGCCTCGCCGCTGTTGGTCGAGTAGCCCTCGTTGAAGATCAGGTAGACCATGGCGGCGACAGCGGCGAGCCGTTCCGAGCGCTCGACCGCGCCCGGCGTCTCGAACGGCACGCCGGCGTCGGCAATGCGCGCCTTGGCGCGGGTGATGCGCTGTTCCATGGCGCTTTCGCCGACCAGGAAGGCGCGCGCGATCTGCTTGACGGTGATGCCCGAGACGATGCGCAGCGCCACCGCGATCTGCTGCGTCGGCGACAGATCGGGATGACAGCAAATGAACAGCAGCCGCAAGATGTCGTCGCGGTAATGCGCGCCGTCCAGCCGCTCGGCCATATCGCTCTCGGCATCTTCCAGGTCGGAGATCTGGTCTTCCTCCGGCATCGGCGCCTGCTTGGCACGCTTGCGTACCGCATCGATGCCGCTGTTGCGGCCGACAAAGATCAGCCAGGCCGCCGGATCACGCGGTGGCCCGTTCTGCGGCCAGTTCTTCAGGGCTCTGAGACACGCATCCTGGAAAGCTTCCTCCGCCGTATCGAGATCGCGGAAATAACGCAGCAGCGCGCCCATCGCCTGCGGACGGGCGGTGTTGATTGTCGAGCTTATCCAGGCGAGTTCGGTCATGCGGGAATCTTGTTGGTGTGAAACATCTGAACCGGCCGAATCTCGTAGGAGCCGCCGCTCGGGTTGACGTCGGACAGTTCACGGGCGAACTCGACAGCCTCGTCGAGATCTGCGCATTCGAGCGTGTAGAAGCCGAGGAATTGCTCCTTGGTCTCCGCGAAAGGCCCGTCGATGACGACGGCTTCGCCCTTGACCTTTCTCAGCGTCGTTGCCGCCGTGGTCGGCAACAGCCGCGCCACTGGGCCAAGTCGTCCGGCCTGGACGTACTTTTCCTGAACGTTGAGAAGCTTGCCTATGACTTCATCGTCCTGCGCCTTGCTCCACGAGCTGACGACGTCTTCGGAGGCATAGCAGAGGATTGCGTAGAGCATGGTTGGTCCTTTTCTCTGTCAAAGGACGAAACACTAGGACCGATCCCGACACGACGTCGATAAAAAAATCTGGGTGCCGCGCATTTGGCAACCGCCCTTGCCGCCGGTCAGCTTTCGCACACCTTCAGCCATCTCAGCACGAGAGCTTCCTCGCCATCGAGGCCGTCTATCGAGCTCTTATGCTTATTGGCTTGCCCCATTTCGTCGAGCAATCGTCCTTGCGACCAGGCCTCGAACACCTGCGGATGGATATAGCATTTGCGGCAGACGGCGCGCGTATTGCCCAGCCGCTCGGCGACCTTGTCGACGACGCTGTTCATCACCCGCTTTTGCTGCGCCTGGCTTTCCGGCAATTCCGTCTGCGCAAACAGTGACGCGGCGTGGATGGTGCCGCCCCAGGTGCGGAAGTGCTTGGAGCTGAACGCATCGCCAACGGCCTCCCTGATATAGCAGTTGACGTCCTCTGAACGGACCGGCCGCCTGTTGCCGTCTTCGTCGAGATACTGGAACAGTTTTTGGCCGGGCAAGTCCTGCGCGCCGCGCACGATCCTAGCGATGCGGCGATCGACCAGTTTGAGCTTCCACTCCTTGCCGGACTTTCCCTTGAAGGCGAAGCGCAGGCTTGAACCGACGATGTCGACGTGGCGGTCGCGCAATGTGGTCAGCCCGAAACTGTTGTTGTCGCGGGCATAGGCGGCGTTGCCGACGCGGATCATCGTGTTGTCGAGCAGCCAGACGACGGCGGCGACGACACGCTCGAGCGGCAGGCCGCGACGGCGCAGATCGCTGTCGATCCGGCGCCGCAGGGCCGGCAGACTTTCGGCAAAGGCGACAAGGCTAGAATATTTGGCGCCGTCGCGTTCTTCGGCCCAATGCGGATGGTAGCGGTACTGCTTGCGTCCGCGCTGGTCCCTGCCGGTCGCCAGGATATGGCCGTCGGCGTCCGGCGAAATCCACACATCCGTCCAGGCCGGCGGAATGACGATTGCCTCGATGCGCGCCCGCGTGACGTCGGGAACTGGCCGCCCGTCCGGTCCCTTGTAGGAAAAACCCTTGCCTGCCTTCAGCCGCCTTATGCCGGGCTCGGCATCGCTGACATAGGTAAGCGATGCATGATCGGCCGAGGTTTGCGCCCCGTTCTTCGGCACAGCATCTTCGTCAGCCGGCCGGCCGTGCGACGATCCGGATTTTTGCAGCATGTCTGCTCCACGCAAATATCCGTAGATAAGCTGCGGGCCGATTGCTGGTTCCAAAGGTCGTGCGAAAAGCCGGCGACAGCGCTGGCGCCGAGCCTGCTTTCAGGCTTTTTCGAGCACGACCGGAATGACGTCGACAGCCTGTTCGCCGACCTGTCCGCCGGTGGTCTTGAGCACGCCGACGATCGGCGCCACGTCCGAATAGTCGCGGCCGTAGCCGACGGTGATGTGGTCGTTGCTGGCCCGCATGCCGTTGGTCGGATCGAATTCCTGCCAGCCGGCGTCTCGCCCACACCAGACCTTGACCCAGGCATGCATGGCATCGGCGCCTTCCAGCCGAGGCTTGCCCTTCGGCGGGATGGTGCGCAGGAAGCCGCTGACATAGCCGGCCGGAATACCGAGTCCGCGCAGGCCGGCGATCATGATGTGCGAAAAATCCTGGCAGACGCCGCGCTTCAGCCTGAAGGCGTCGCTGGCCCGGGTCCGCACCGTCGTCGCCTCGCCGTCATAGGTGAAATCGCGATGGATGCGATTGCACAGGTCCATCGCCGTGCCGGCGGCGGAGCCGCCGACGCTGCCTTGCGCATAGAGGGTGATCGCACCATCGAGGCCGGCATGGGTGCTGCCCGTCAGGAAATGATGCGGTGCATCCGACGCCAGCGACCGCACCGCTGCGAGCTCCTGCCTGAGCCGGCCGATATCGGGCGACACGTCGAGCCCGGGCTCGGGCCGCGACACCGATACGCGTGCGCTCATCCGGATGTCGAGCGCGTCATGCGCGTCGCGAAAGGCGATCGAGGTGACGTTGTTGCCGAAGAAGTCCGAAAAATCCGAACGCTCGTTGGGCGCCGGTGCGAAGGACAATGACGCGGCGATGACTCGCTGCACGCCGGAAATCGTCGATGGCAGCACGCGTATCTGGTGGCGGCCGCCGCCCGCCGCCGCGGCATAGTCGTAATGGAGATGGAGCCGGATGTCGTAAAGCATGCGCTACTTTTCTTGTCTTGGCGCAGGGTCTTGTCGCAAAACCATGTGACCCTTTTGCGGAACCTGCCTAGCCGAAATAGGCTTTGGCGAGGCTGTTGTAGAGGCCGCCGATTTCATAGGCGAGATCGTCCAGCGCCTTGGCCGTCATGTCCGAAGGCTCCTTGATGGCGATCTGGGTGTTGAGTTGCAGGATCTCCTTGGCCGCCGGCGACATGTGCCCCTCGCCGCCGAGCGACGGCAACAGGCCGATCTCTGCCTTCAGCCTTTCGAGCTGGAACAGGATGGAGCGCGGATTGAGCGGGTCGAGCGCCAGGAGATCGACCACCGTGCGCCGGCCGGCCTGCACCGGATATTGCCGGCGGTGGGTCATCACGCTGTCGCCGATCTCCAGCATCATGTCGAGCGCGCCGTCCGGCGCCTTGGCGCCGGTCAGCCGGGACAGCGTGCGGGCGATCTGGATGCCGCGCTCCAGCCGCCGGCCGATCTCGAGGAAACGCCAACCGGCGAAGCGGTACATGTTCTCATGCAGCAGGCCGGAGAAGCCGGCGAGCTTGCGCAGGATGACCGTCATGGCCCGTGTCGCGTCGTCGCCGGGCGCCACCGTGGTTGCGAACTGATGGATGGTCTTCGACAGATCCTTGAGCGCCAGCCAGCCATCGGGTGAGAACCGGTCGCGGATCTGCCCGGCGCTGTAGACGGCGCTATCCAGCGTGCCGATCAGTCCCGACGGGATCGCCGTCTCGACGTCGATGCCGAAAGGTTCGAGATAATCCCTGATGTCGGCAAGCAGCGGCATGTCCGGATCGGAGGTCTCGGCGAGCCGCACATGATAGGCGCGCAGGATGCGCACCGTGTCTTCCGAGCGTTCGATGTAGCGGCCGAGCCAGGTCAGGTTTTCCGCTGCCCGGCTGGGCAGGCTGCCCGGCCTGGTGCGGATGAAGCTGTCGCCTTCTTGCGGCAGCAGCGTCTCGCGCTCCACCGGTCTGTCGCTGACCACCCAGACGTCCGCCGCCTGGCCGCCACGCTGCATGGCGATCGCCGTCGGATCGAGCGACAGGCCGACGCGGGCAAAACCGCCCGGCATCACCGTCCAGCCCTCGGGCGTGCGCGCCAGATAGACGCGCAGGCTCGCCGGCCGTGGCTCCAGCCAGCCGCCGACAAAGACCGGTGTCGTCGAAAGCGTCACCGCTTCCTGGCCGACGAAGGCGCCGCCTTCACCTTCGATGCGCGCCACCAGCTCAGCCCGCTCCCCGGCGGAAAGCGCCGAGCCGAGCTTCGTCTGGTTGTCATCCTCGAAGGCAAGCCGTGTCGATAGCGCCGGACCGATCACCATGCGGTCGATATTGGCCAGCACATGCGCGCGTTCCGTCGCCTGCCCGCACCACCACGTCGCGACGCTCGGCAGCAGCAATTCCTCGCCCCGCAAGGCGCGCGAGATCTTGGGCAGGAAGGCGAGCAGCGCGCGTGTTTCCATCAGGCCGGAGCCAAGCGCGTTGACGGTCGCAACCGCGCCCTGGCGGATCGCCTCGACAAGGCCTGGCGTGCCGATCTGCGAATCCGGGCGCAGTTCGAGCGGATCGGCGAAGGCAGCGTCGAGCCGCCGCCACAGCACGCTGATCGGCATCAGGCCGGAGACCGTGCGCACCATCAGCCTGCCGCCGGAGACGGTCAGATCCTCGCCTTCGAGCAGCATGATACCGAGATAGCGGGCGATATAGGCGTGTTCGTAATAGGTTTCGTTGAGCGGCCCCGGCGTCAGGATGGCGACACGGCCGTCGGTTTCCTTGGCCATGCCGATCAACGCATCGCGAAAACGGCGGAAGAAGCCGGCAAGGCGGTGCACATGCATCTCGCCGTAGATATCGGACAGCGCGCGTGTGGTGGCGACACGGTTCTCCAGCGCAAAGCCGGCGCCAGATGGCGCCTGGGTGCGGTCGCCCAGCACCCACCATTGGCCATCGGGCCCGCGGCCGAGTTCGAACGCGCAGAAATGCAGGAAATGCCCGCCAGCCGGCCTGGTGCCGACCACTGGCCGCAAATATTCCGGGCTGGCGGCGATCAGCCCCGCCGGCAGGATGCCCTTTTCGACCAGCCGGTTCGGCCCGTAGATGTCCGCAATCGTCTCTTCGAACAGTTCGGCGCGCTGCACCAGGCCGGCGCTGATCGCGGCCCACTCGCTGTCCTCGATAAGCAGGGGAATATGCGCCAGCGGCCATTCGCGCTCATTGGCGCCGGCCTTGTCATAGACGCGGTAATAGACGCCGGCGTCGCGCAGATACTGGTCGGCGCGCGCGAAGCGCTGGCCAAGCTTTTCAGCCCCAAGTTCGTCGAGCGCCTCGATGAAGTGCTTCCAGACCGGACGGGGAGTGCCTGACGCATCGACCATCTCGTCGACGACGCCGTCGATCGGCTGGTAGTGCTCCAGCAGGCTGTGGATCTGCGGCTTGCCGCGTACCCTTTTGTGATTCCCCTTTGCCATCGTTGATCAGAGTCTTGCCGGCCGCCGAAGGTCAAGCGTCATCGGGAAATCTTCCGCCGGTTGTTCCTCACGCAGCACATAGAAGGACGGCGTATGGCCGCGCGGTTCGAAGCGGGCGAGCCGCCGTGCCTCCGCCTCGTTGCCGTTGACCGGGAAGGTGTCGTAGTTGCGCCCGCCCGGATGCGCGACATGGTAGACGCAGCCGCCGACCGCGCGGCCCGACCAGCGGTCATAGATGTCGAACACCAGCGGCGTGTTGACCGGCAGCGCCGGATGCAGTCCCGAAGCCGGCTGCCACGCCTTGAAGCGGACGCCCGCCACCGCCACTTCGCGGTTGTCGGTGACCTTCATCGGCACGATGCGGCCGTTGCAGACCACCGCATGACGCTCGGGGTTCAGCCCCTCGGTCTTGACCTGCAGCCGTTCGACAGAGGAATCGACGAAGCGCACGGTGCCGCCGATCGCCCCTTGCTCGCCCATTACGTGCCAAGGCTCGAGCGCCTGCCGCAGCTCCAGCTTGATGCCGGCATGCTGGACCTCGCCGCAGAACGGGAAGCGGAATTCGAGCTGGGCATCGAACCATTCCGGACGGAACTCGAAGCCGCTGAGCTTGAGATCGTCGAGCACGTCGAGAAAATCCGCCCAGACATGGTGCGGCAGCATGAAACGATCATGCAGCGAGGTGCCCCAGCGCACGAAGCGGCCGTCGAGCGGGTTTTTCCACGCGCGGGCAATAATGGCACGGACCAAGAGCTGCTGCGCCAGGCTCATGCGCGCATTGGGCGGCATCTCGAAGCCACGGAACTCGACCAGGCCGAGCCGACCGGTCGGCCCGTCCGGCGAAAACAGCTTGTCGATGCAGATTTCCGAGCGGTGCGTATTGCCGGTGACATCGGTCAACAGGTTGCGGAACAGCCGGTCGACCAGCCACGGCAAAGGTGCGGCGCCCCGGTCGGGATGCGGTACCTGCGCCATTGCGATCTCGAGCTCATAGAGCGAGTCGTGACGCGCCTCGTCGAAGCGCGGCGCCTGGCTGGTCGGGCCGATGAACAGGCCGGAGAACAGGTAGGACAGCGACGGATGCCGCTGCCACTGCAGCACGAGGCTCTTCAACAAATCGGGCCGGCGCAGGAACGGGCTGTCATTGGGTGTCGCGCCGCCGACCACGACATGATTGCCGCCGCCGGTGCCGGTGTGGCGTCCGTCGATCATGAACTTGTCGGCGCCAAGCCGGGTCTGCCGCGCTTCCTCGTAGATCGCTGTCGTCGTCGCCACGCATTCCTGCCAGTTGGCGGCAGGATGGATGTTGACTTCGATGACGCCGGGATCGGGTGCGACGCGGATGACGTTGAGGCGCGGATCGTGCGGCGGGCCATAGCCTTCGATATGCACCGGCAGGCCGATGGTCCGCGCTGCATTCTCGGCAGCCGCCACCAGTTCAAGATAGTCTTCGAGCGCCTCGACCGGCGGCATGAACACGCAGAGCCGACCGTCGCGCGGCTCGACCGAGAGTGCGGTGCGCACCGCGCCGCCGATCTCGGTGATTTCCTGCTCGACCCGGTCCTGTTGGCCGCTTGCCGCGGTGAACGACACCGCCTGCTGGCGGCGCGCCATTTCATCGGCGCCTTCGAGTTCGGCCGGAGCCGCTACCGGCAGGATCGCCTCGCGCGCCGGCAGCGGCCCGCGCGGCAGCGACGGATCGACCGGCACGATGTAGGGGAACTGTGCCGGCGGCACATAGGGAAGCGTACCGAGCGGCAAGCGATAGCCGACGGGTGAATCGCCCGGCACCAGGAACAGCCGGCCGCGCCGCGTCTTCCACTTTTCCGAACGCCAGCGCGGTCCCGACGCCTGGCTGTTCCAGCGCTGCACCGGCAGTACATAGCCGGACGGCTTGGTCAGCCCGCGTTCGAAGACTTTCGCCATGCGGCTGCGCTCTTCCGGATCCTCCAGCTTGGAGTTGGAGGGATCGACATTGTCCGGCAGCTTGCCTTCCTTGAGCAACCACTCGGCCGGATCCTCATAGGCTTCGCTGACCATGGATTTTTCGATGCCGAGTTCGCCGGCAATCGCGGTCAGCAGGCTTTCGGCCTGTTTGGGCCCGACATCGGCCGCGCTCTTTTCGCGCGCGATCAGCGACGGGTCGCTCCACACCGGCTCACCATCGGCGCGCCAGTACAGCGAGAAGGTCCAGCGCGGCAGGCTCTCGCCCGGATACCATTTGCCTTGGCCGTAGTGGAGAAAGCCGCCCGGCGCGAAGCGCTCGCGCAACCGTCGGATCAGCGCATCGGCCTTCTCACGCTTGGTCGGTCCGACGGCGGCGGTGTTCCACTCTGCGGATTCGAAATCGTCGATCGAGACGAAGGTCGGCTCGCCGCCCATCGTCAGCCGCACGTCACCTTCCGCAAGTGCTGCATCGACCTTGTTGCCAAGTGCATCGAGCGCCTGCCAGCTTTCATCCGAGAACGGCTTGGTGATGCGCGGATGTTCGGCGATGCGGTCGACCCGCATCTCGAAGCCGAAGTCGACATTGGCAAAGCTCGCCATGCCGGAAATCGGCGCTGCATTGCGGAAATGCGGCGTGGCGGCCAGCGGCACATGGCTCTCGCCGGTGAGCAGGCCGGAGGTCGGATCGAAGCCGATCCAGCCGGCGCCGGGAAGATAGACCTCGCACCAGGCATGCAGATCGGTGAAGTCTATCGCCGTTCCCGGCGGTCCGTCCAATGCGACGAGATCCGGCTTGAGCTGGATCAGATAGCCGGAGACAAAGCGAGCGGCGATGCCGAGATTGCGCAAGATCTGCACCAGCAGCCAGCTTGAATCGCGGCACGAGCCTTTTTTCGCGGCCAGCGTCTCTTCCGGCGAGAACACACCGGTCTCCATGCGCACGATATAGGCGATTTCGCGCTGCAGCCGGGCATTGAGATCGACGAGGAAATTGACGGTGTTCTTTGCGCTGCGGTCGATGGTCCCAAGCAAGGCCGAAAGCAGCGGACCTGCCGGCTCCGGCGTGCGGTAGATGGCGAGATCGTCGCGGATCTCTTCCGGGTACTCGAACGGAAACGCCTCGGCCGATGGCTCGACGAAGAAATCGAACGGATTGTAGACAGTCATGTCGGCGACGAGATCGACCTCGATCTTCAGTTCCGTCACCGGCTCGGGAAAAACGAAACGGGCGAGGAAGTTGCCGTAGGGGTCCTGCTGCAGATTGACGAAGTGGTTCGCCGGTTCGACCTTCAGCGAATGGCTCAACACCTTGGTGCGGGAATGCGGCGCCGGCTGCAGCCTGATGATCTGCGGCCCGAGAACCACCGGCCGGTCATATTTGTAATGGGTAAGATGGTAGACAGCTGCCAGAATTGCCATGGGGCCCCGGAATTCAGCGTTTCAAACGAATTCGCTGAACCCTGACACAAATGGCGGCCATTCTCCAAGCAGAGATGTTGCGGTGCACCTAATTTAAGCAGGTGTGCCGGCTTAGAAAAACGCCTGCAGGCCCGTCTGCGCCCTTCCCAGGATCAATGCATGCACGTCATGCGTGCCTTCATAGGTGTTGACCGTCTCCAGGTTCTGCGCGTGGCGCATGACGTGGTAGCCGATCTGGATGCCGTTGCCGCCATGCATGTCGCGGGCCTGGCGGGCGATGTCGAGCGCCTTGCCGCAATTGTTGCGCTTGACGATCGAGATCATTTCCGGAGCCATCTTGCCTTCATCCAGCAACCGTCCGACGCGCAGGCTGGCCTGCAATCCAAGCGCGATCTCGGTCTGCATGTCGGCGAGCTTCTTCTGGTAAAGCTGCGTGCCGGCCAGCGGCTTGCCGAACTGCTTGCGGTCGAGGCCGTACTGGCGGGCGCGATGCCAGCAATCTTCTGCGGCACCCATCGAGCCCCAGGAAATGCCGAAGCGGGCGCGATTGAGGCAGCCGAACGGGCCTTTCAGTCCGGAAACATTGGGCAGCAGCGCGTCCTCGCCGACCTCGACGCCTTCCATCACCACCTCGCCGGTGATCGAAGCCCGCAGCGACAGCTTGCCGCCGATCTTCGGCGCCGAAAGCCCCTTCATGCCCTTTTCCAGCACGAAGCCGCGGATCTGGTTGTCATGCGCCGATGATTTCGCCCAGACAACGAACACATCGGCGACCGGCGAGTTGGAAATCCACATCTTCGAGCCGGAGAGCCTGTAGCCATTGGCGGTCTTCTCGGCGCGCGTCTTCATGCCGCCCGGATCGGAGCCGGCATCCGGCTCGGTCAGGCCGAAACAGCCGATCCATTCTCCGCTGGCAAGCTTGGGCAGGTACTTCTTGCGCTGCTCATCCGAGCCATAGGCGTAGATCGGATACATCACCAGCGAGGACTGCACGCTCATCATCGAGCGGTAACCCGAGTCGACACGTTCGACTTCCCGCGCCACCAGCCCGTAGGTCACGTAGTTGGCGCCAAGCCCGCCAAACTCCTCGGGAATGGTGATGCCGAGCAGGCCGGCGTCGCCCATTTCGCGAAAGATCGCCGTGTCGAACGTCTCGTTGAGATAGGCGTCCTCGATCCGCGGCGCGAGCTTGTCAGCGGCGAAGGCCGCGGCACCATCGCGCACCATGCGCTCGTCTTCCGAAAGCTGGTCCTCGATCAGGAACGGGTCTTCCCAGACGAATGCATTCTTGTCGGCGGCCATGGCTCTCTCCCAACTGATGCAGGTCGCCCAAAAGTGTCAGCGGTTTTGGCATGACGACATGCATGAAGCAAAATCTTGGCCCGGCTTATCGACCCGCGGCCTGAAAAAATCAAACGAAATTGCTTCACCGATCAATGAGCGTTAGTAATGGATCATGAGTGTCCAGCGCCGCCTTCTACCCAACACAAGTGCCCTTGCCGCCTTCGAGGCGGTGGCCCGCCTCGGCAGTTTCACCGCCGCCGCCCAGGAACTCGACCTGACCCAGGGCGCGGTCAGCCGGCAGATCAGGCTGCTGGAAGATCAGTTCGGCCGCCGGCTGTTCGAACGCGACAGCCGCAATGTCAGGCTGTCGACGGCAGGCGAAATCTATGCCGACGCGGTACGGTCGGCGCTTGGCCAATTGCGTGACGCCGCCCTTGGATTGATGAGCAATCGGCATAGTGGCATCCTGAACCTTGCCATCTTGCCGACCTTCGGCACGCGCTGGCTGATGCCGATGATCCCCGATTTCGTCGAAAAAAATCCCGATATCACCATCAACTTCGTCACCCGCGTCGGCCGCTTCGACTTCGCCCGCGAGCGGCTGGATGCCGCCATCCACTACGGCCTGCCGGACTGGCCGGAGGCTGACTCGACGCTCTTGGTACGCGAAACGGTGGCACCGGTCGTGTCGCCCGAGTTCCTCGCCGGCCGCGCCATCGCCGCACCGGCCGATATCGGCCGCTTGCCGCTGCTGCACATGGCGACGCGCCCCGGCGCCTGGACCGAATGGTTCGAACACCAGGGCCTGAGCGCGCCGACCGGACCGGGCATGCAGTTCGAACAGTTCGGCACCGCCGCCCAAGCCTGCATGGCGGGGCTCGGCGTAGCGTTGCTACCGCTGATCCTCATCGCCGGCGAATTGCAGCGCGGCCAGCTGGTGCCGGCGCCCGGCCAGCCGATGCAAAGCCGCAGCGCCTACCATCTCGTCGTCCCGCACGACAAGCGCGGCCACCCGCCGGTCGCCAGCTTTCGCGACTGGCTGCTCAATCACCTGACCAGGTAATTACTTCCGCTTCAGCGCATCGGCCAACGCTGCGCCGAACGCCCCTTGCTGCGCGGGCCGTTCCGGCTGGCGCTGCGGCGCAGGCGAACGCGGCGCTGGCCTGCCGCCGCCAGTGTCGCGCGGCCCGCTGCGCGATGCACCACCTTCTCCGCCATCCCTGCGCATGGAAAGGGCGATGCGCTTGCGCTTGATGTCGACATCGACGACGCGCACCTTGACCACATCACCAGCCTTGACCACCTCATGCGCGTCCTTGATGAAACGGTCGGCCAGCTGCGAGACATGCACCAGCCCGTCCTGATGCACGCCGATATCGACGAACGCACCGAAGGCGGCGACATTGGTGACGGTGCCTTCCAGCAGCATACCGGGCTTCAAATCCTTGATATCGTCGATGCCGTCGGCGAAGGTCGCGGTCTTGAAACCGGGGCGCGGATCGCGGCCAGGCTTTTCCAGCTCCGCCAGGATGTCGCGCACCGTCGGCAAGCCGAAACGCTCATCGACGAAGACACGCGGATCGAGTGCCTTGAGCACGGCACTGTCGCCCATCAGCGAGCGCACGTCGCGGCCGCAGGCGGCGACGATCTTCTTGGCCACGCCATAGGCTTCCGGATGGACTGACGAGGCATCGAGCGGCTCGCTGCCATTGGCGATGCGCAGGAAACCGGCGGATTGTTCGAACGCGCGAGGTCCAAGGCGGGGCACCTTGAGCAGATCCTTGCGGCTGGCAAAGGGTCCGGTCGCATCGCGATGCGCGACGATAGCGTCGGCCAGCGATGCGCCAAGGCCCGAAACGCGCGCCAGCAGCGGCGCCGAAGCGGTGTTGAGATCGACGCCTACGGCGTTGACCGCATCCTCGACCACCGCTTCCAGCGAGCGGCCAAGCCGGTACTGGTCGACATCGTGCTGGTACTGGCCGACGCCGATCGACTTGGGCTCGATCTTGACCAGTTCGGCCAGTGGATCCTGCAGGCGCCGGGCGATCGAGACGGCACCGCGCAGCGACACGTCGAGACCGGGAAATTCCGCCGCCGCCGTCGCCGATGCCGAATACACCGAGGCGCCCGCCTCGCTGACGATCACCTTGAGCGGCTTAGGCCCGCCATCCGCCGGCATATCGGACAGCATGTCGGCCACCAGCTTTTCGGTTTCGCGGCTGCCGGTGCCATTGCCGATCGAGATCAGCTCGACCTTGTGCAGGCGAACGAGTTTGGCCAGCTCCGCCTGCGTGCCGCGCACATCGTTCCGGGGTGGAAACGGATAGACGGTCGCCGTCGCCAGCACCTTGCCGGTGCCGTCGACCACCGCCACCTTGACGCCGGTGCGGATGCCGGGGTCGAGCCCCATCGTGGCGCGCGAGCCGGCGGGGGCGGCAAGCAGCAGATCCTTCAGGTTGCGGGCAAAGACATGGATCGCTTCCTCTTCCGCCCGCTCGCGCAGGTCGCGCATCAGGTCGAGCGTCAGGTGCAGCGACAGTTTTATCCGCCAAGTCCAGCCCGCCACCTCCATCAGCCAACGGTCGCCCGGCAGGCTGCCGCCGATGGCATAGGCGTTGGCGATCATGCGCTCGACCGGCTTCACCGGCGACGTGTCATCGGCATCGACCTCGATGTCGAGCGACAGCACCTCTTCATTGCGGCCGCGCAGCATCGCCAGCGCGCGATGGCTTGGCACGGTCGACCAGCGCTCGACATGGTCGAAATAGTCCGAGAATTTCGCGCCGGCCTCCTGCTTGCCGTCGACCACCCGGGCGCGCATGAAGGCGCGTTCCTTCATGTAGGTCCGTAATTTGCCGACCAGGTCGGCATTCTCGGCGAACTGTTCCGACAGGATGTCGCGCGCGCCCTCGAGTGCCGCCTTGGCGTCGGCCACCTCATCGGTCAAATAGGTCAGCGCCAGTTCGGCCGGGACCAGCGACCGGTCGGCGAGGACGGCTTCGGCCAGCGGCCCCAGCCCGCGCTCCCTGGCGATTTCGGCCTTGGTCCGGCGCTTCGGCTTGTAGGGAAGGTAGATGTCTTCCAGCTCCGCCTTGGTGGTGGCGGCGACGATCTTGCCTTCAAGCTCGTCGGTCAGCTTGCCCTGCTCGCGGATGGAACCAAGGATCGTGTCGCGGCGCGCGTCGAGCTCGCGCAGATAGGCGAGACGCTCCGAAAGCAGGCGCAGCTGCGTGTCGTCCAGCCCGCCTGTCACCTCCTTGCGATAGCGGGCCACGAATGGCACCGTCGCGCCCTCGTCGAGCAGTTCGATCGCCGCGGCGGCCTGTTCGGGCCGCGCGGTGATCTCGGCCGCGATGATGGCTGCGATACGCTTGATGTCGGATGCCATGTCGTTCCTGCTCTCGTCGAAAAGAGCGGCGACCATAGGCGCAGACGTTCAGTCCGCCAACCGCCGCGTTTTCATCAGCCCGGCGGGTCCACAGGAAAGCGCGCGGCAATTGGCGGGTAGGAGATTAGACCATCCGGCTCATCGCCTCGAAGAAGGCAACGATCTCGATATCGAGCGGATCGTCGACCGGCACCGGCTGCGACGACATCTTGGCGATCACCACTTCGGTCCTGGGATCGACATAGAGCCACTGGCCGTGGATGCCGATGCCGCAATAGGCGCCGCCCGGCAGGTCCGTCTGGTACCATTTGTTGCGATACCGGCCCTTGGGGAACAGCGGCAGCATCGCGCCACGCTGCCAGGCTTCCGAACTGCCGCCGGTGGCAATCGTATCGCGCACCCATGCCTCCGGCACGACGCGGCGGCCATTGGCCGTGCCGCCTTGCCGCATCATCTCGCCGACGCGCGCCAGGTCGCGCGGCGTCACCGAAATGCCGCCGGCAGTGCGCGCCGTGCCTTCCATGTCGACACCGATCGAGGCTTCGTTGACGGCGCCGAGCGGCAGCCACAGTTTCTCGCGCATCAGGTCGGTGAAGCGCTGGCCCGAGGCACGTTCGAGCAGGATGCCGAGCAGGTCGGAATTGGGCGAGCGGTAGCGGAAGGTCTGGCCATGCGGCTCGGCAAGGCGCTGCAAGGTCAGGATGAATTCGCGCAGGCTTTCCGTGCCGCCGCCCGGATTCCACAGCGTCGCCCGGCGATAGCGGGCAAAGGCGCTTTCCGGATCGAGATAGGCCTCTTCGAAGTCGAGGCTGACGCTCATGTCGAGCACATGCCGAACGCTCGCGTCGGCATAGGCCGAGCCGGCGGCCTCCCGAATGTAATGCGTCACCGGCGCTTCCGGATCGAACAAGCCCTCGCCTTCCAATATGCCGGCGACAATGGCGGTCAGCGACTTGCTGATCGAAAAGATGATGTGGCGGGCGCCGAAATCCATATGCGGCGCGAACCAGTCGCCGACGACCGTGCCGCCCTTCATCACCGTCAGCGCGTCGGTGTTCGAGCGTGCGAGAAAATCAGCCACCGTCTCGGGCGCGCCGGCGATCGTGACCTTGTTGCCCAGCAGGCCGCTGATATCCCGCACCGGCGCCTCGACACCACCCGGGGCGGCGGCCACGGGCGCAGTCGGTACCAACTCGCCGAGATTCTGGAACGACCAGCGGTTGAACGGGTTCTCGCGCCAGTTGGCGAGCAGCACCTCATTGCGGCGGAAGCCGTAGCGGATCTCGAACGCGGTCTTGCCGGCCATGGCGTTTCCTTCCGGATTTCTTTGGGTTTCTAGGGGCTGTTTCGAAAGTCGCTCGGCGATGGCCGCTGGAGTGGGTTTCCAAACAGCTTCTCAGTCGAGTGCCGCGGCGATGGCGTGCACGGCCTTCACGGTCGCCACCGAATAGGCGACATTGCTGAAATCCGGATAGGTCGAAAGCTTCACCACGACCATGCTTGTGTTCCAGTCGATGTGGATCATCTGGCCGAACACCCCCCGGCACATCAGCGCGCGCGAGCGCGGATCCTCGATCCAGAACTGATTGCGGTAGCTGCCTTCGGGCAGACTGGGATTGAAGTCCGGCCCGTGCCTGCCGTTGCGCGTCGCCTCGATCCAGTCGGCCGGCACCACGCCGCCGCCATTGTCGAGGATCAGTTGGCCGAACCGGCCATAGTCGCGCAGCGTCGCGTTGAAGCCGCCATCGGCGACCGCATAGCCGGCACTGTCGACGGTGAAACAGGCGCTTTCATCAGCGCCGAGCTTTTGCCAGAGTTCTTCCGAAACCAGTTGCGGCAGACGCTTGCCTGTCATCCGCTCCATGATGAAGGCGAGCACATCGGTCTCGATCGAGCGATATTCGAAGGCCGCGCCATGCGGGCGGATCGTTTCCGTGAGGCCGAGGATCAGCTCGAACATATGCGAGGGCCAGCGAAAGGCCGGATCGCTGTCCGGCGGCACCGGTTTCCAGCCGGTCGCGACATCGACCTGGCCGATGTCCGAATAGCGGTCGGTATATTCCTCGGAAAAACGCACCCCGCTGGTCATGTCGAGTACATGCTGGACACTGGCTCCCGCCCAGCCGGTGACGCTCAGTTCCGGCAGGTAGTCCGTCACCGGCCTGGCCGGATCGATCAGGCCGCGCCCGACCAGTATGCCGAAAACCGAGCCGGTGACCGACTTGGCCATCGACTGCGACAGGTGCAGCGACCGCTCGCCCATGCCGTTGAAATAGCGCTCATAGGCTATCCTGCCGTCCTTCAGCACCAGGAAGCCGTCCGTATAGGTCTCGTCGAGCAATCCGGCGAGCGTCGTCGGCTGGCCCGTGCTGTCCTCGACCGCCTGTCCGTCGAGATCGACTTCGGCGCGTTCGAAGCGATGGCGATGGCCATTGCCGCGCCAGACTTCGGCGGTCGGCAGAATTTCCCTGATGTGCTGGAACGCCCAGCGGTTCCATGGCGGCCGGTCCCAGTCGAGCTTCGGTGGCATCATGGCGGGCGGCGAGCCCTGCATGATCGGCGGTCGCGGATCGCTGTTGCGATAGGAGTCCATGAAAAGCTATTCCCGGAAAAGAAAAGACCCGGCGGCGTGCCGCCGGGTCCGTCATGCAGCGATTACTTCTGCAGTTCGGTCCAGATCTTCGTGTAGAGTTCCTGCGTTTCCGGCGCGCACATCTTCTGGAATTCGCCTTTCGGCTTGGCGTCGGCCGGAATGACGACTTCCGGCGCGTCCTTCATGTCAGCCGGCATGTATTTGTCCGAGCCGGTGATGGCGTTGGCGTAGCGGTGGAAGGCCGAGAGGCCAGCCGCGTTTTCCGGATCCATGATGAAGTTCTGGAACAGCTTGGCGTTCTCGACGTTCTTGGCGTCCTTCAGGACGACGACATTGTCGCTCCACAGGCCAAAGCCTTCCTTCGGATAGTTGTAATGGATGGCCGGGTTGGCCAGACGCTGGCGCAGCGCCGAGCCGTTCCAGTCGCTGGTCGCCTTGAAGTCGCCGGGTACCATCTTTTCGATGGTGTTGTATTCCATCGCGATCCAGTTCGGCTTGGCCGCCACCAGCAGGTCGCGCACCTTCTTCAGCACCGTCTTGTCGTCGGTGCATTGCTGGCCGCCGACATATTTGATCGCCGCGAAGATGACATCGTTCATTTCAGGAACGACGTTGACCTTGCCCTTCAGCTCGTCGGGCGTGTTGAAGACGATGCCCCACGTATCGGCCGGCCCCTTGTAGGCATCGGTGTTGACGACGACGCCGATCGTTCCCCACGCCCACGGCACCGAATATTTGCGGCCCGGATCGAATTCAGGATTGGCCCATTCCGGCGCCACGTTCTTGAAGTTCTCCATCTTGCCCGGATCGGTTTCGAGCAGGAGGCCTTCCTTGATCCAGATCGGCACGTAGGTCTGCGATGGCACGGCGATGTCGAAGCCGGTGCCGCCCTGCCGGATCTTGGCGAGCGCGGTGTCGTTGGAATCGTAGTCGGTGATGGTCACCTTGATCTTGTATTTATCCTCGAACTTCTTGATCACATCGGGGCTGGTGTAGTTGCCCCAATTGTAGATGTTCAGTTCGCCATCGGCGCGAGCCAGGCCCGTCGAAGCGAGCAACGCCAACCCCATGGCGGTCGCTGTTGTCTTCCAGTTCATCGTTCTAACTCCCATTGTTGGTTTCAGTTTCGTTTCCTGCTGACGAAGAAAAACAACGTGACGATCGCGACCGAGAGCAGCAGGAAAGCGGTCGATATCGCGTTGATCTCGGGTGTTACGCCACGGCGGATCTGGCCGAGCATGTAAGTGGGCAGCGTGTCCTGGCCACCGGATTTGACGAACTCGGTGATGACGACGTCGTCGAGCGAGATGACGAAGGCCAGCATCAGTCCGGCCAGCATGCCGGGCCACAAAAGCGGTAGCGTGATGCGGCGAAAGGTCTTCCACGGCGTCGCGTAGAGATCGGCCGCGGCGCGCTCCAGCGTCAGATCCATGTTCTCCAGCCGCGCCCGGATCGGCAGATAGGCGAAGGGAATGCAGAACGCCGTATGCGCGGCGATCAGGTAGCCGAGGCCGGAATAGCCGGTGAAGATCTTGATGCGCGAGAAGAAGATCAGCAACGCCACGCCGGTGACGATCTCGGGCACCATCAGCGGCTGGTTGATCGCCGCATATTTGAACGTCAGACCCGGATAGGGCGCCGTCCGCGTCGTGGCGAGCGCGGCCATGGTGGCGAAGATGGTCGAGAACACCGCGGCGGTGGCGCCGATCTGGAACGAACGCAGGGTCGCATCGATGACCTGCGTGTTCTGCCACGCCGACTGGAACCATCTGAGCGAGAAGCCGCCCCATTCCGATGTCGAGTTCGCCGCATTGAAGGCATAGACGACCAGCACGATGATGGGCAGGTAGAGCAAGACGAAGCAGGTCGCCGCGATCGCGGTAAAGCCCGGCTGATGCTTGATGGAGAAATTGCTAGCCATGACGCACCCCTGACGTTCCGGCATTGCGCACATAGGCAAGCAGTGCCACCATCACGATGATCATGACGGCGATCGACAGCGCTGAACCGAGCGGCCAGTTGCGGCCTTGGCCGAACTGCAATTCGATAAGGTTGGACAGCATCATATTCTTGCCGCCGCCAAGCACGCTTGGTGTCACATAGGCGCCGAGTGCTGGAATGAAGACCAGGATGGAGCCGGCGATGACGCCGGGTTTGACCAGCGGGAAAATGATCTTCCGCAGCACCTTGAAGCGTGTCGCGTAGAGATCGTAGCCCGCCTCGACCAGCCGGAAATCGAGCTTCTCCATGCTGGCGTAGATCGGCAGCACCATCAGCGGTAGATAGACATAGGCCATGCCGATCAGGATCGCCGTATCGGTGAAGAGGATCTGGATCGGTGCAGAGATGATGCCGAGCTTGAGCAGGATCGTGTTGACGATGCCTTCGTTGCGGATGATCTGCAGCACGGCAAAAGTGCGGATCAGAAGGTTGGTCCAGAACGGAATGGTGATCAGGAAGAGCCAGAGATCCCTGGTCTTTTCGCTGCGTGTCGCCATGAAATAGGCGGTCGGGAAACCGAGCGCCAATGTGGCGAGCGTGGTCACCACGGCAAGCTTGATCGAGCGCCAGAAGATGGTGACATGCGCTGCCGCGAGAGAAAGCGTATCGTCAAAAATGTCGCGTTCCATGAACACCGACAACCAGGCATCGGATGAAAACTGCCACTTCACGTCGCCATAGGCGCCGGGCGTCAGGAACGAATAGACAAGCACGATCAGCAACGGGCCGGTCGCGGCGAGAAAAATGACCAGCAGTGCTGGGGCTGACAAAAGCCAGCGGTCGCGGATATCGCGCCGCTCTGCTGCCTTGGCGACTTCCTCTGCGGTCGCCATCGTCAGTCCTTCAAGACCTGGGCGGCGTCGCCGCCAATCAGGATGCCGACCTTGCCACCCTGGACGATACCGTCGCCGGTGCCACGGCTGTTCTGGCGCCGCACGATGAAGGGCTCACCATCGGCGAGGCGCAGATGGAAATGCGTGTCGGTGCCGAGATAGACGATGTTCTCGACCGTGCCTGACAGCGAAGCGCTGGGGCTTGCGGCGCTCAACTGCGCATGTTCGGGGCGCACGACGATGGTAACCTTGCCCTTGGGAACCAGGCCCTCCGGCAGCGAGGCCGGGATTTCCGTGCCCGACGACAGTTTTACCGTCGCGCGGCCTGCCGAGACACCAACCACCTCGGCCTTGAGGAAGTTCGACTCGCCGATGAAATCGGCGACGAAGCGTTCCGACGGCCGGTCGTAGATGTCGCGCGGCGAGCCGACCTGCAGGATCTTGCCTGACGACATCACCGCGATGCGGTCCGACATGGTCAGCGCTTCCTCCTGGTCATGGGTGACGAAGATGAAGGTGATGCCGGTCTCGTGCTGTAGCCGCTTCAGCTCGATCTGCATTTCCTTGCGCAGCTTGTAGTCGAGCGCCGACAACGGCTCATCGAGCAGCAGCACTTTCGGCTGCGGAGCGAGCGCCCTTGCCAGCGCCACACGCTGCTGCTGGCCGCCGGAGATCTGGCTGGTGCGGCGCGCGCTGAGCGCTTCCATCTTGACCAGCTTCAACATCGCGTCGACGCGCGCCTTGATCTCAGCCTTCGGCTTGCCCAGCATCTCCAGGCCAAAGCCGATATTCTCGGCCACGGTCATGTGCGGAAACAGCGCATAGGACTGGAAGACGGTGTTGACCGGCCGCTTGAACGGCGGCAGCGGCGCGATGTCCTGACCGTAAAGCAGAATTTCGCCGGCGGTTGGAAAGTCGAAGCCGGCAATCAGCCGCAGCAACGTCGTCTTTCCGCAGCCCGACGGGCCGAGCAGCGTAAAGAACTCGTTTTCGCGGATGGATACCGAGACCGTATCGAGGGCAGCGACTTGCCCTTCTCCTGATCCGAAAATTTTGCTTACTTTGACAACTTCAATCGCATTCCGATCCGGTTTGTCCGGCACGATTACGCCTCACTGTTGACCCCGCTCTTGCTGGCGGAATTTTCCCCTGTTCGATGTGAACACAAGGCCGGTATGTTGGCAAGCCCGGCACTGAATCACAGTTCAATTCGTAATTTGGCTAGCAAGCCTCATGCCACAGTCAGGCCTGATAGGTGATCTTGCCACCGCAGATCGTCGTTACCGGATGCACCTTGTGCAAAGCCTCCGGCGCGGTCGCCTCGATATCGGCCGAGAGCACCACCAGATCCGCCATATAGCCAGACTTCAGCATGCCCTTGTGGTGCTCGGCGAATTCGGCATAGGCGCCTTCGACAGTGTAGCCGGCGAGGGATTCATGCAGCGAGAAACTCTGGTCCGGGTCGCCTTCTGCCCACGGTTTGCGCAACACTGCCGCCTGGATGCCCAGGATCGGATCGATCGGCGACACCGGCCAGTCCGACGCGAAGACCACGCGCGCGCCGGCATCCTTCAAGGTCCGCCAGGCATAGCTCAACGGCCACCGCGCCGGCCCGATGCGCGATACGGTCGGCTCCAGCGGAAAATCCATGGCGCCAGGCGGGTGCGGCGGCTGCATGGAAGCGATGACGCCGAGTTCGGCAAAGCGCGGAACGTCGGCGGCGGTGGTGACCTCGATGTGCTCAATCCGGTGGCGGCTGTCGCGCTTGCCATTGGCCTTCTGCGCCGCTTCGTAACCGTCGAGCACCGCGCGCACGGCGCCGTCGCCGATCGAATGCACGGCGATCTGCAGCCCGCGTTTGTCGACGGCGACAGCCAGGTCGATGAATTGTTGCGGCGTGAACAGCGGCTCGCCGACCCAGTCCTGACGGTCGGCATAGGGCTCGACCATGACCGCTGTCCAGGAATCCAGCACGCCGTCGTAGAACACCTTGACCATGCCTGACGACAGCCACTCGCTGTTGTAGCGCTCGGCCATGTCGGACGCCTTGTCGAGCATGTCGAGCGTCATGAAATTCTTGTAGTGGAACGGTATCTGCACGCGGCAGGGCAGCCCTTCCTCGGCTTCGATCTCGGCCAGCAGCTCGAGCTGATAGAGATTGCCGTCCATGTTCTGGATCGAGGTGATGCCGTGGCGCGCGCACCAGGCAAGCCCGCGCCGCATGATATCGCGGTCGGCGGCCCGCTCGGCCGCGGTCGGCATCGGATCCGGCTCGCCGCCTGTGGCCAGGCCCAGCCGCACCCGGCTTTCGCCGGCAAGGTCAAGCACCGGACCGAAGGCTTCGCCCTCGCGCAATTCGCCGCCGGCCAGGCCATCATCGCCCATGACGATCTCGTTGCCCGGGCCGAGCGTGCGCCCATGCAGGATGCCGGCCATTTCCAGCGCCCTGGTGTTGGCCCACATGGTGTGATGATCGGGCGCCGCCATGCAGAAGGGGCGATCGGGCAAAATGGCGTCGAGATGGTGTCGTGTCACCCGCTCGCTGCCGAGCACCGTGTAGTCGACGCCCTGCCCGACCAGCATTTTCGCATCCGGCTGGGTCGGCGCATAGTCGCGGATCGCCTTTTGCAGCGCCTCGAACCCGTGAATACCGGTGAGCTGGAGGTGGGCAAGTTCAGCCCCGCCTGAAAACAGATGCATATGGGCTTCGATGAAGCCCGGGATCACCGAACCGCCCTTGGCGTCGATGACCTTGGTGGCCGGTCCCTTGAGCTCTTCGATGGAGGCGCGGCTGCCGATGGCGATGATGGCGCCGTCCTTGACGGCAACAGCCTCTGTGACGGGATTGTCATGGTCCATGGTCAGCACGCGACCGTTGATGGCGATCAGATCAGCATTATGACCCGCACCCGTGACAGACATCGCGACTCCGCGCTTTTGACGACTGACTGAGACCGACAACCCTGTGCCCACGAGCGGCCACTCCACTGGAGCGGCGCTACGGACAAAAAACGATGCCAGCATGCTGTCTTCGAAATTCCCCTTGTTATCCCTGAAGACAGCGTGGATAAAGAATGCGACTGTTTATTCGCGTTTGTCAACATGCGGAATTTGGAATGTATTGTGGACAGCACCCTCCCCGTGTGTTGGGACCGGGCGGGGAACGGGGGCATCAGGCAGTGAAGCGCAGTCTCGACCGCAAAACCAGGATAGCGCTCGAACCGCGCAAGCAGCCGCGCCAACAACGGTCGAGCAAGGTGGTCGACAGGATTCTCGACGCAGCGCTGATCCTGACGCGGGAGCAAGGAACCAAGACGCCGACGACGCTCGCCATTGCGCAGCGCGCAGGCCTGTCGGTCGGTTCGGTCTACCAATACTTCCCCAACAAGGAAGCCATTCTTCTGGACCTCGCCCGGCGCTGGCTGTCCTCCTTTCCCGAAGTGATCGAGAAGCGCATCAAGGTCCCCCGGCCCACCAACCGCGAAGAATTCCGGCGCGAAGTGCGCAAGCTCTTTATCGACACGTCCAGTATCTATCTCGAGAACGCGACCCTGATGCCGGTGATCGAGGCCATTTCAGGCAATGCCGATCTCAGGCCTATCCAGGACGAATATGACGAGCAGATCATTGCGCTTTACGCCGCCTGGCTGCGGCATGTGAATCCTGTTCTCGAAGACAAGATCGCCAAACGGCTCGGCCTTGTGATGATGGAGGTCGGGCACGCCTGCCGGCTGGTCGGACTGAAGAGGGATCGCAGGACATACAACCTCATCGAGGACGATGTGGAAACCATGTGGCTCGCTCTGGTGAGCCCCTATCTCAACCTTGACTGATTTCGCACTTCGAGAGGAATTTCATGAAGACTGTCTATTCGCCGCTTCATGCTGGCCATGCCGGCCAGATGGAACTGGTCACCGCCGCGATCGTGCCGGGTTTCGAAATGCCCTCGCGGGCCGAATTCATCAAGGCGCGGGTCGAAAGCGAGAAACTGGGTCCGATCGTCCTGCCGCTCGAGCACGATCTTGTCGCCGCCAAGCGTATCCACAGGGCTGACTACATCGACTTCCTGCCGACGGTCTGGCCGCAATGGGTGGAAGCCGGCTTCAAGGGCTCGGCGATGCCCTTCACATGGCCGACCCGCGGCCTGCGCGGCGACGTGCCGCCAAAGCGCATCGACGCCCTGCTCGGTTATTATTCCTTCGATGCCGGCGCCACCTTCGTGGAAGGCACATGGGCCGCGATCAAGTCGTCCTATGACGTGGCGCTGACCGCCGCCGGCCTGGTCAAGGGCGGCGAGCTATCCGCTTTCGCGCTCTGCCGCCCGCCGGGCCATCATGCGGGAGCCGGATTCATGGGCGGCTATTGCTTCATCAACAACGCCGCTGTCGCCGCGCAATGGTTCCTCGACCAGGGCGCCAGCCGTGTGTCCATCCTCGATGTCGACTACCATCATGGCAACGGCACGCAGGAGATCTTCTATGACCGCGCCGACGTGCAGGTCCTCAATCTGCACGGCGATCCGATGGTAGAATATCCCTTTTTCCTCGGCCATGCCGATGAACGTGGTTCGGGCGCCGGTGAAGGCTTCAACATCAACTATCCGATGCCGTTCGGCACCGGCTGGGACGCCTGGAATGCCTCGCTTGAAGATGCCTGCGCCAGGCTTGCCGCTTACGCGCCGGACGTCGTCGTCGTCTCGCTCGGCGTCGACACTTTCGAGAAGGACCCGATCAGCCAGTTCAAGCTGAAGACATCGGACTATCCCAAGATCGGCCGCCGCATCGCCAGGCTCGGCCTGCCGACGCTGTTCGTCATGGAAGGCGGCTATGCCGTCGAGGAGATCGGCGTCAACGCCGTCGGCGTGCTGACCGGTTTCGAGGGCAGGTAAATGCCGTCGCCCCAAAGGCGTCAGCGATTTTGGGGCACCGACAGCAGAAGCAAAGCGAGGGACCGGGCGGCGGCGCTGCCGGGGTTCTCGCGATCAGGTTGCGGTGCCGGTGCTCGGCACGACCGCCGGTGCGGCTGCCTTGCGTGAGCGGCCGAAATAATAGACCGCCGCCGCCGCGATGACGCCGGCGGCCAGGATGCCCGCCGCCAGAACCGGCCGATACCAGAACCAGGCGATGGCGATCGTCGTCGTGCCGACCAGGATCGCCAGGAAGAAGGCGATGATGCCGGTGCCCATCCGCGCCATGCTGCCAAGGAACGGAATGACGTCGAGGATCACCCCGATCGGGCTGAGGAACAGGGCAAAGCCGATGGTCAGCAACAGCAGGCCGGCAGCGCGCAGCAGCCAGGTGATCAGCGTGTTTGCGCTGACGGCTTCGGCAAACATCTTGTCGGCCGGGACAGTGCCGGTGTCGACCATCAGCAATTCGTCGCCGGCCACCGTCTGGTAGGGTACGAACCGGCTGCCGGCCTGACGTGCCACGATGCTGACCACGCCGAGCGGCGCCAGTTCGTAGCCGATGCGGTAGTCGCCCAGCGCCGGCGTCGTCGTGTCGACGCCGAGATAGATCTTGCCGTCGACGATGTTGAGCGGCCTGGCGCCGGTATAGGCGGCCTTGATCGCGGCTGACTGACTGGCCGACAGCGAATAGTCCTTGTCACCCTCGATGCGATCGAGCACCGGCTGATCGAGCGTGAAAGCACTGAGCTTGCCTTCCGGAATCTGGAAGGTCCGGCTGTGGATCGCCATCGGCGGATTCTGGTGGCCGTCCGGCTTCTTGAAATCCGAGGAGTCGATCTGGCTGTCGTCCCACACCTTCGAATAGCTGTAGGTCGTGACCGTCTCTTCGCCGCCGCCAAGTTTCTTGGTGGTCTCGGATTTGGACTCTTCCTTCCACTGGTACATCTCGACGTCGCGCGACAGGCGCAGCCCTTGCGCCGCGATACCGAAATCCGGATCGGACAGGCCGCTGTCCGCCGTCACCGGCCCGCTGACATGCACCAGCCTGCCGTCATTGGCGGCGTCGACGCTGTCGGCGCTGACAGAGACCACGGCGCCAGCCCCTTCGGCGAGCGAGCGTGCCGTCTGCACCGCGCGGCCCTCGTTCCAGAACAGGCCGATCACCATCAGCACGATCAAAAGCAGGCCGAAGATGACACCACCGACCGCGCGCTTGATCCGACCGAACCACGAGACGGATGTAACTTCCCGAAATGAATCGCTCATCGTTTCCCCCGAAACCAACAGTGCCAAGATTTGCGCGCGGCCGGTGGCCGCGCATTGAACCGATCAATCGGCGTGGATTTGCGCACCGCAATCCTTGGCCGAAGCACAGGAATGCACCGCCCGCGTCGTGCCGCCGTCGCCGACCCGCCATGGCGAGGCGGACAGCGGCGCTTGCTGCTTGCCGCCGAAAAGGTCAAGCGCCCGCATCGCCGTCTGCTCGCCTTCCGCGTCGCGCTTGACGATCTCGACATTCCTAAGGCCGATCGTGGCAAGCTGCGGCATCACCACATCCGGGTCGCCTGCCACCACGATCAGCGACGGATCGAGCGAAGACAGTGCCAGCGCCTGCTTCTGCACCGCACCGAGCGTCAGTTGGGTGCGCGCCGTCATCCGGCTCTGCTGGTCCTCCAGCGTCGAACCGGAGCCGACGGCACCGATCAGCGAACCGAACAGCCCTGCCGAAGTCTCCGCCGATCCGGCCAACGCCCGGCGATAGACCGTCACCGTACGGTCGACCTCGTCCTGCGCCACTGGCAAGGTGGTCAGGCCGGCAAAGCCTTTCAGGATCTCGGTGATCGCCGGACCGGTGTTGGCCCGCTCGACGGTGGTTGCCACCACCAACCCGGAACCAGCTTTCATCGGGCTCAGCAGATAGCTCGACACGCCATAGGAATAGCCTTTCTCCTCGCGGATCACCGAGTTCAGCCGGCTGGAGAAATCGTCGCCGAGCAGATTGGCGACCGCGGTCGATTCCGCGCGCTCGCCCTCGTCGGTGCCGGGCGCCGGCCGCGCCACGAACAGCGCCGACTGGCTGGCGCCGGGCTCGGGCACCAGCAGCACTTTCTGGCCGCCATTGAAATGCGCCCCAGGCGATGGCTCGACCGCATAGCCGGCGGCGTCATCCGCCCACGTGCCGAACGCCTTTTCGAGGCTTGCTGCAACCGTCGCGACAGGCATCGGACCGACGCTGTAGAACGTCACTGCCTTCGGCGTGAACTCCATTTTGAAGGCGGACCTGGCATCGTCGAGCGAGATCGAGGCCAGCGCCTTGGCCGACCAGTCGATCGCGGCCTTGTCAGGCACCTGTGGAATCAGCGCCGCCTTGGCCGCGCGGCCGGCAACGCCCGGCAGGTCCGCCTCGCGGCCATTGAGCCAGTCGACGGTCTGCGCCATCAGCACGCTCCAGTCGGCGTTGTCGAAACGCGGCTTCAGCACCGCATCGGCAAGCAGACCGACACCTTGGTCCAGTTTTTCCGGCGGCACGCCGAGCGTCATCGCGGTGGTCAGGTATCCGGCCTGATAGCCGACGCTGGCACCGATATCGCTGGTCGCCTTGGCGAAGTCGGCCGAGCCGCGCTCGCCGGCGCCACGCGTTGCCATGCTTGCGGCAAGCTCGAGCAGCCCTTCCTTGCCTTCCGGCACACTGTTCCAGCCGCCGTCGGCGCTGGCCGCCACATAGACCATCGGCGCTTCCGGCATGGTGTAGTGGACGAGCTTGATGCCGTTCGACAGCGTCGCCGTTTCCATGGCGGGCAACGCCGCCGAAGGTGCCTCGCCGGCCTGGTGCTTCGGAATATCGATCGCTGCCCGCTCCGGCGCCGTGAACGGCAACGGCGTGCCGGACGATCCGATCAGCGCGTCGGGGTAGCCGCCGCGCGGACCCGGCTTCAACACCAGCACGCTTGCATCTTCCGGCCTCAGCAGCCGCTTCATCGTTGCTTCGACATCAGCGACGCTGGCATTCCTGACGTGCGGATCGTCGACCAGCGCGCTTTGCGCGTCGCCGAGAATGTCGGCGTTGTAGGAAACCGTGCCGGCGCGATCCTTCAGCGCTTCGCTGCCGAGCCGCGTGGCCAGCAATATCCCGTTGCGCGCGCGTTCGACATCGGCCGCATCAAGCGGCATCTTCTGGAAATCCGCGAAAGCGGCTTTCATCGCGCCTTCGAGCGCTTCGGGCGTCACGCCTGCCGCCGCGCCGGCCTCGAAGGTGAAGCGGCCGCCAAGCAATCCGCCGGTCCAGCTCGCGTTGGCATAGGTGGCGACGCCCTGTTCCGAGACGAGGCGATTGCGCAGGAAGCCGTATTCGCCATTGCCGAGCACTTCGGCAGCGATGCTGAGCGCGCCATTGTCTGGCGATTGCGCCGCCGGGCCGCTGAAGCCGACCACGATGACGGGGCTCGGCACACGGTCCTCGAGCACCAGCTTGAGTCGCGCCTGCGTCGGCTCGGGCACTGCTGGCCGAGCCACATCGGCGCCGCTCGGCACCCGGCCGAACGTGTCGGCAATCAGCGCCTTGGTGTCATCGACCTTGAGGTCGCCGACCAGCACCAGCACCGCATTGTTGGGCAAATAATAGGTGTTGAAGAAACCGCGCACGTCGTCCAGCGTCGCCGCGTCGAGGTCGGCGACCGAGCCGATGACCATGCGGCTGTAGGGATGCGGTTTCGGGAACAGCCCTGACCAGAAGGCCTCCCAGCCGGATGCGCCGGCCTTGTCCAGCACGTTCTGGCGCATCTCGTTCTTGACCACCGAGCGCTGCAGGTCGAGCTTGGCCTGCGTTACCGAACGGCCGAGATTGGCCATGCGGTCGGCTTCCAGCGACAGGATCATGGGCAGCGACGACGACAGCCCGTCGACATAGAACACGGTGCCGTCCTCGGTGGTCCAGGCATTGATTTCGTTTCCGAGCGCGGCATGGGCGCCGAACACGTTCGGCCAGGCCGGCGTGCCGGAAAACATCAGGTGCTCGAACAGATGCGCGAAACCCGAGCGGCCGGCGGGTTCATTCATCGAACCGACGCGGTAGCGCAGGTTCATCACCACCTTCGGCGCCCGATGGTCAGGCACCAGCACCACCTGCAGCCCGTTGTCGAGCGCATAGGTGACAACAGGCTCGGCCTGTGCGGGAGCTACCGCCCACGCACCGATCAAGATCGCAAGCATCACCGTGAACGCCAGGAAAACCCGCTTCATGATCACCCCCCCAATGCCGATGGCCGCGAACAAGCGCTGCCCATCTCGCCCAGTCCGACCGAAGGGACGCCCATCCCTGCCGGTCAGCGGAAACCTATCGGAATCGATCGGCCCTCGATATGCCAACTTAACAACAGCGTCTGGCTTTTTCGTGTCGGCGTTTCCATGACCCAAGGGTGGTGAAAGGGCTTGGGAGTCCGCCTCTGAGTCGCATGCGAGTCCATCGGATTCGATTTTGTCAAATCGCGTTTGATGTCAGATTCAACTGCGGGTAGATTAGACCCGAATCAGCCGGTCCTAGGGGGGCGCGGCAACCACCCAAAGTCTCTTGTTCCGGAGTTTTCCGGCACCAGACGCGGACGGCTTCGCGTTCCCTGAATGGATTCGGATCTGGTTGGCGCAGCCCTGCGCCAAGCGTGTGTCTTCGTCAAAGTAATGCGTATTCAGGTTCGGCGGCTGGCACCCAGCATCCGGACAGCAGAAACGATTCCGGCCAAAAGCAACAAGAATGAGCAGTCCCGCCGCGCTTCTTCAATCCGATACATTGGGCTCGCGCCTGACGTCGCGCGGTGATCTCACAAGCTTTTTCATGCAGCTGACCGCCGAGATCGGCGCCGACAGCTACATGCTGGTTGCCATTGTCCACGACCAGGACCGCAACGATGCTCGCATCGTTTCGTCCAACTGGATTTTCGACGCCATCGAGCTGATCGGCAAGCGGCTGATCGCCGGGCTTGCACAAGGCGCGCTCACCGTTGCGCCCGGCATCCGCCCGAGACCGCTGGTGGCATCGCAGGCGCCCGAGACGAACGGGTTGATCACCGGCGAGGAGGCCCGCCTTCTCGATGTGCTCGGTCATGCCGAGGTCTATTCACTCAAGCTGAATGTCGGCCGCCAGCGCCTGTTCGCTCTGTTCTCGGCAGCGACTGTTGGCAGCATCGACCAGCCGGCGCTGATGAGGGCGCAGCTGAAATGCTGCTACGCGCTTTCGCACATCCCGCAGCTGATTGCCGCCGCCGCCATGCAGGATCCGCTGTCGGACCGCGAGCGCGAATGCCTGTTCTGGGTCTCCGAAGGCAAGACCACCGACGAGGTCGCCGTCATCCTTGGCGTCTCCTCCAACACCGTCAACAGCTACATCACCCACGCCATCCAGAAATTCGCGGCCAGCAACCGCGCGATGGCCATCGCCACGGCGATCAGGAGCGGCATCATTTGAAACAGGCCGATATCAAGGAGGCTGCCGAAGCCCTTTTCAACGAGCAGCGCAACCCGTTCGGCGCCTTCACGCTCGGCTCCGAGACCCATCACGCCGTCACCATTCCAGACGCCGTGCGCCGCTGCCGCTGGATCGCCGTCGACATCAACGCCTCGGCCTTCGGCCTGTTCTTCGTCAGCCCGTCGGCCGAACGGGCACGGCTCGTGCCTTGCCTCGATTCCGACTATCCCGGCATTTCGGTGGCGACCAAGTTCATTTCAGGCGCCAATGGCGAGGAGATCGTGCGCCACACCCGCAACTCGACGGAACCGCGCTGGTGGACCGACGACGGCATCGCCGCCATGGCGGAGACGTTCGGCAATCTCGCCTGGACCGAGCAGATGGCACCGCTGGCGCCTGGCACGAGCGGCATCGCCTTCCCCGTCCATGCCGAGCGTGGGCAATGCGGCCTTGTCGTCTTCCTGGGGTCCGAGATCGTCCTGCCGCAGGACGCGCTCTACGAGATCCATGCCCGCTGCTTTTCACTGTTCGCCGCTGTCGCCCTCATGCGCCCAAGCGATACCGGCCGCATGCGCGCGATCTCCAAGCGCGAGCTCGAATGCCTGAAGCTGACCGCCAATGGCAACACCAGCGAGGAGATCGCACGGCTGCTGAAGCTTTCGGTGCACACCGCCAACCAGTACCTGACGCAATCCACCCAGAAGCTCAACGCGGTCAACCGCAACCAGGCGGTGGCCAAGGCGTTGCGGCTGGGACTTATCGAATAGGGCAATTCGAGGATCTTGCGGCTAATGCATGCCGCTCAAAAGTGGCCCGGTTTTGGGAAAACGACATGCATGGAAACAAAGGCTTAAAGCGGCTCGCATGAGTCCGTTTGGACGAGACGCGCTTTAAGGCTCGGAAGCGGCCGATGTTCAGCGAAAGGCCAGCGGCTCGACCCTGCGGATGCGCGCCTGTTCGATCACCGCCTCGAGCAGGGCCGTGTTGTGCTCAGGGTCTTCGCCCGGCTTCTCGAACGAGACATAGTTGACCACCACGGAGGCACCGTGCTCGCTCAGCGTCAGCTGGAAATAGACGGTGACACCCGGCGGCCTCAACTCCAGATCGAGCACGATGCGCGGGCTGCCCGTCCAGTCGACATGCGCCTCGCCGCCATGGCCGAGCCGCAGCGTACCTGGCATGAAGAACAGCTCCACCGCCGAATCGACCAGATCCGACAGGCACGCGAAATGCTCCAGCCGGATGAAGGCGATGTAGTCGGCGACATCGATCAGCCGGAGTTCCCCCACCACTTGCTCGATGGCGCTGGCGACGATGATCTCGCGGGAGTTTGCGTGCGGTTGCCGGTTCATGAAATCTGTCTGCGCTCAGCCTTTTTCGAGTAGACGACCCGCACCAGTTCGGCGACGGCCTGATAGAATTGCGACGGGATCACATTATCGACCGAAACTTGCTTGTACATGGAGCGGGCGAGCGCCACGTCCTCGAAGATCGGGATGTTGTGTTCCCGCGCGATCTCGCGGATTTTCAGCGCCACCAGGTCCTGTCCCTTGGCCAGCACGATCGGCGCCGAATCCTCGTCGCGCACATATTTCAGCGCAATCGAGAAGTGGGTCGGGTTGGCGATGATCAGCGTCGCGCGCGGCACCGCCGTCATCATCCGTTTGCGCGCCCGGTCGCGCGCCAGCGAGCGCAGCCGCGACTTGACGATCGGGTCGCCCTCGGACTGCTTGAACTCGTCCTTGACCTCCTGCTTGCTCATGCGCAGGTCCTGCTTCCAGTGGAAGCGCGACCAAACGATGTCGACCGCCGCGATCAGCCCCATGACGAAGACGATCGCCACCAGGATGTCGACGGCGATGCCACGGATGACGAGCCCGAAGGCGACCGGATTGGTGATCATGCCGGCGAGCAGCTTGCGGTGGTCTTCCGACAGCGTGAAGCTCAGCACGACGATGGCGAAACCGACCTTGCCGAGAGCCTTCATGAACTCGACCCAACCCTGAATGCCGAACAGCCTGTTCCAGCCCTTGGCAATCGAGATGCGCGAGAGTTGCGGCCGGATCCGCTCGCCGACGAATTGCGGCATGTTCTGGAACACCGAGGCTCCGACACCGGCAACGCTCAACAGCACCAGCAGGCTGACGATGGCGCGGCCCACCTCCAGGAGGACGATCTTGTAGAGCGCGATGACGTCGGTCTCGGTGTCCATCGGCCAGGCTTCCGGCTTCTCCAGGAACATCGACAGAAACATGCCGAGATCGATGATGGCGTCCTTGGCGTAGAAGACAGTGAACACCAGTATGGCGACGAAGGATGCCAGCAGCGCCGTTTCCCGCGAATGGGGCAGCTTGCCCTGTTCGATGGTGTCGCGGATCTTCTTTTCCGTCGCCTCTTCGGTTTTAGAATCCTTGTCGACCGCGTCAGCCATGTCGCGGTCTTAGGCGGCGTTCTGGGTCGAGGGAAGTTCGAAGGCGCCTTCGCGCGACAGCCGGATCGTCGTCGACACGATCGACTTGCGCGCTGCCATGATGTCGGCAAGGGCAACGCCCTCCGACCCTTGTCCGAGCTCGGCTTCGATCATGCGCCGCGACCGCGCGCCGATCGCCGACAGCGCCGCCTCGGCAAGCGCGGCCGAAGTGCCGCGCAAGGCCAGCGTGACCAGTTCGGTCGACAGCCCGTCGAACAGCAGCACCCGCGCTTTCTGGGTCAGCAGCGGCAAATCGTCGAAGGCGAACAGGCGAGCGCGGACGCCGTCGAGATCGGGCGTGCCGGCGGCTTCCAGGTCCTGCATGACCTCCTCGAGCAGCGGCTTGTCCAGTTCGTTGAGAACGCTGGCGACGCGCGCCTGCCCGGCCGACGTGTCCTTGGTCGAGGTTTCCGTCAGCACGCTGCTGCGTAGCCGGTTTTCGACGATCCTGGTGGCGGCGTCCGGAACATTGGCCATCGTCACCATGCGCTTGATGATTTCGCCGCGCGTCGGCTTGGTCAGCGTCAGAAGCACACTCGCCGCCGCTTGCGGCGCCAGCTTCGACAGCACCATGGCCGCGGTCTGCGGATGTTCGCCGGCCAGGAAGGCGCCAAGCCGCGCCGGTTCGAGCTTTTCGAGCTCGGGCCAGATCGGCAGCGGGGCTTCAGGCGCGACTTCGAATTTCTTGTCGCCCATGATCGCGCTCATCTCTTCGGGCGAGAGCGATTCATTGAGGATGGTGTCCATCCTGTCGGCCGAATCGAGCAGTCCCGCCCCTTCGGTGAACTCGGCTTCGAACTCGGCGACGATGCGCTCGAGATCGCTTTGCGGAATGGTCCGCAGCAGCCGGGCGCCCTCGATCAGCGCCTTCAATTCTTCCTGCTTGAAGAATTTCAAGAGACGGCTGGCCGACGGCTTGCCCATCGCCACCAGTATGGCGGCCGCCTTCTGCGCGCGGGTCAAGGTCACCGGCGTCGTCATGCCTCTCGCCTCCGCTGCCACCGGCAAGCCCCGCAATCCATGTCTAGGCGCCCTTCGTGCCGGCGATGATTTCGGTCAGCCTGATGCCGAAGCGCGACGGATCGCTTTCCAGCACGGTGATCTCGCCGCGTGCGATCTTGCGGCCGTTGACCACGACGTCGACAGGTTCGCCGATGCGCCGGTTGAGCGCCACCGTCGAACCTTTCTGCAGCGCCATCAGGTCGGAGACCGGCATCTCGGTGCTGCCGAGGATGATCTGGACATCGACGGGGATGTTCATGATGACGCTCGAATTGGCACCGGAAGCGGCCCGGAACGCCGCATCCGGGCGCTGCTCCTCTTCATGCAGGACCCCGCGCAATTCTTCGATGGCGCGGTCGAGCTGCTCGTCGGGCTGGTCGAGGTCGGCTTCCGCCTTGGTCTGGGCCATGAATCGTCTCCAAATGCTCAGGCGCGTCCGGCGGCAGCCGGCATCAGCCCGTCGATAAAATCCTGCCCGGCATCGTAGGGATGCCTGATTCGGACGGTGTAATTCTGACCCAGTTTGCCGAACTCGCATACGAACAGGGTCTTGCCGCGCGCGCTGAGACGCGCCTGCGACTGTGCCGTTTCCTCGAATTCGATGACCTGGCCGATTTCGAAATCGGCAAGGTCGCCGAGCGTCAGTCGTGCAAGCGGCATGGTGGCCTCTAGTGCCACCGTGGATCGCATCACTTCTTCCGAAAAGCGCGCGCGCCAGCTGGCGCTGTGATCGTCCTGGCTGACACCGGCGGCGCTATCGCGGCTGGCCAGCACGATACGCTGCGGCATCGTCACCGTGACGGTGCCGCTATCGGCCGGCGTCGAGATGCCAAAGACGATGCGGACTGCAGCGCCGTCGCGCAGCACGTGCCGTTTTGCTTCGGTGCCCGACATCGCCCGCGACACGGGCAGGCGCAGATCGAGCGAGCGCCGTCCGGATCCGTTCAAGGCCTGTGCGACCTGCTGGAACACCATAGTCGAGACATCGACCTCGATCTGCGACAGATCGCGCTCGATCGGCGATGCCGGCATCTCCGGGTCGCCGCCGAACAACGTACAGACCGTGATCGCGATCGCCGACGCATCGATCACCAGGGTCATGGCATCGGACGACGTGGCTGATGCGACGATGGTCATGGCAAACGTATCGCCGGCATGCGAGCGCGCCTCCGCGACGCGGCTGATCTCGACGGCCCTGAGATCGACGGTTACCGGAACGCCAAGCTCACTGGTCAGGCTCTTCTGCAGCAGCGGCGCGGCGCGCTCGGCCATGCCCCGGCCGGTGCCGATGACCTGGGCGGCCTCGCCGCTGTCGCCGACCAGGCGCTCGATGATCAGCGAGCGGGCTTCCGAGGGGCTTCCCGGGCTTGTCATGACAATGCTGGGACCGATCTCTGGCGCATCGTTCAGGCAGCCTTCTTCTCGGCGGTGCCGGTGTTCATCGTGCTCTGCTCGACGGCGTCGATCGTCGGCCGCTCATAGGACGAGATGGTCTTGCGGCCAAACTCGATCGCCACCTGCGGCAGTGCGCCGTTCATGTAGGCCAGCAGCGTCTGCTTGACGATGATGTAGAGGCGGTTGTTCTTCTCGCGCACGGTCTTGATCTTGGTGGCGACCGGCCCGACCACCGCATAGGACAGGAAGATGCCAAGGAAGGTGCCGACCAGGGCCGCGCCAATCAGGCCGCCGAGGATTTCCGGCGACTGGTCGAGCGCGCCCATCGCCTTGACCACGCCAAGCACGGCGGCGACGATGCCGAGCGCGGGCAGGCCGTCGCCGACCGCCACCATCGCGTGATAAGCCTTCATCTTGTCGGACTTGATGGTCTGGATTTCCTCGTCCATCAGCGCCTCGATCTCGTGCGAGCGGGCATTGCCGATGATGATGATGCGGCAGTAATCGCAAATGAAATTCATCAAATCGTGGTTCTTGAGCACGGTCGGAAAGGCCTGGAAGATCGCCGATTCCTCCGGATTGTCGATATGCGCCTCGACCTCGCTGCGCGATTTTGAGCGCAGCTCGCGCATCAGGCTGTGCAGCACGCCGAGCGTTTCGAGGTAGTTCTGCTCCTTCGGCACCGCCTGCTTGAACGCCTCGAGGATGGCCTTGCCGGTATCCTTGACCGTCTTCATCGGATTGGCGACCAGAAACGTGCCGAACGCGGCGCCGCAGATGACCACGGCTTCCCACGGCTGGACCAGAACATGAAGATGGCCACCCATGGCCATGAAGCCGCCAAGCACGCAGCCGAGCGTTACCACCAGTCCAATCAGAATGCCCACAACAGGTCCTTCCGCATTTCACTTCGGAAGCAAGGGATAGCCCTCGTGCCTTGTGTGAGGCTTGAATCCAGGCCGCTGGATTCGATTCAGTTTCGCGCAAGGAAGTGGGGGTATTGTGCCGGCATAGCTTCGGCCGGAGGCACGTCTTTGCTTAATACCTTTACCAGCTACCAGCTCATCACCAAGGACATTTCGAAGTCGCTCGACAGGATCGAGCAGCAGCCCGTGGTCGACCGCGATACCAAATATTATCTCGCCAACATCACCAAGGTGAAATCGATCGACGATTTCGTCAACAATGATCGGTTGTTCAAATATGCCATGAAGGCCTACGGGCTCGAGAACATGGACTACGCCAAGGCCTTCATGGTCAAGGCGTTGAAGGAAGGCGTCTCCGATCCCAACAGCTTTGCCAACAAGTTGACCGACAAGCGCTACGCCGAGTTCGTCAGCGCCTTCAACTTCGCCGCCAACGGCGCCGATGCGACCATCTACAACAAGACGCAGCAGATGGTGACCAAGAATTACGCCACGCAGGCGGCAATCGCCGGCCTCGATCCGAACTCCGCCTATGTGAAGGGTGAGACGACATATTATCTCGCCAACATCACCAAGGTGAAGTCGATCGACGACCTGATGTCGAACAACCGGCTCTACACCTACGCGCTCGCGTCATTCGGCCTCGATGCGGCGACGCAGGACAAGGATCTCATCAAGCGGGTTCTGCAGGGCGGCGTCCGCGACCCCGACAGCGTCGCCAACAAGATGACGGACAAGACCTACGCAGCACTCGCCTCGGCCTTCAATTTCGAAGCCAATGGTGAGAATGCCACCACCATCGTTTCGGCGCAGCAGCCGACCGTCGACAAGTACATGCGCCAGACGCTGGAAGAGGATGCCGGCAACACCAACCAGGGTGTGCGGCTGGCGCTTTATTTCGATCGCAAGGCGCCGACCATCACCAGCTGGTATGACGTGCTGGCCGACACAGCCCTTGCCAGCGTCGTGCGCACCGCGCTCGGGCTGCCCGATTCCTTCGCCACCGCCAACATCGACAAGCAGGCGCAGCTGTTCGAGCAGAAACTCGACATCTCGGACTTCACCGATCCCGAGAAGCTCGGCAAGTTCCTGACCCGCTTCACCAGCATGTACGAGATAAACAACCCGACCTCATCGGCGGTCAGCTCGGCCAGCGTGCTGTTTGCCCAGCCGATCACGGTCGGCATCTCCACCGACCTGATGATGGCCATGCAGAAATTGAGGTTCTGAGACCATCATGCGGGACAGCCTGTACGTCGCCCTTTCCTCGCAGATCGCGCTCGAGCGTCGCCTCGACACGATCGCCGACAACGTCGCCAATGCCTCGACGATCGGCTTTCGCGCCACCGGCGTGAAATTCGAGGATGTCGTCTCCGGCACCGGGCCGAAGTCGGTATCCTTCGCGTCTTCGGGCAAGACCTATCTTTCCGGCGCGCACGGCGCCTTGACCGAGACCGGAAATCCGTTCGATTTCGCCATCCAGGGCGATGCCTGGTTCGCCATCGATACGCCGGTCGGCACCGTCATGACCCGCGACGGGCGCTTTTCGATGAACGAGAATGGCGAGCTGATGTCGATCGAGGGCCACCCGGTGCTCGATGCCGGCGGTGCGCCGATACAGCTCGACCCCCGCAACGGTCCGCCCAAGGCCGGGGCCGACGGTTCGCTGCGTCAGAACGATCAGCTTGTCGGCTCCATCGGCCTCTACAATTTCGATCCCGGCGAGAATTTCGTCCGCTACGGCAATTCCGGCATCATTCCGGCGCGCACGCCGGAGCCGGTCACCGATCGCTCCGATACCGGCATCGCCCAGGGTTTTCTCGAAGAATCCAACGTCAATCCGGTGCTGGAGATCACCCGGCTGATCCAGGTGCAGCGCGCGTTCGAAAACACCGCGGCCCTGATGCGGCAGACCGACTCCTCCACCGACGAGGCGATCAAGACGCTCGGCTCGAAATAGTCCATGTCGCTCGACCAGCCATCCCTGCGCGCACCCGAAAGACAGCTCCAGCCGGCTCCGGAAGACCGGCTTGCCGCGCTGGAACGGGTATGGCGACGATTCGCCGGCACCGAAGCGCTGCTCAAGCGCGGCGGACGCGTCGTCGAAGTCACGTCCACGCACTACAAGGTGCGCGGCCTTTCCGACTTCGCCAGGCTCGGCGACATCGTCGAACAGCGCGGCCATGCCGGCGCACGCCGTGGCGAGATCGTCAAGATCAGCCGTGACGAGGTCGTCGTGGCACCCTTCGAACGCAGCGCCGATGCCGGCATCGGCGATGCAGTGTTCCGCCGCGGTCCGCTGGCGGTGGCGCCGCACGCCTCATGGCGCGGCCGCACCATCGACGCGCTCACCAGGGCGATCGATGCCGGCCCCTCCCTCGTCAGGGGTGACGACACGCCGATCGGCACACGGACCACGCCCGGCGCCATGGCGCGGCAGCGCGTCGGTACCGCCTTCATGACCGGCGTCAAGGTCATCGACATCTTCACGCCGCTTTGTTTCGGTCAGCGCCTCGGTGTCTTTGCCGGCTCCGGCGTCGGCAAGTCGACGCTGCTCGCCATGCTTGCCGGCGCCGACGCCTTCGACACCGTGGTCGTGGCTCTGATCGGCGAACGCGGCCGTGAAGTCCGTGAATTCCTCGAGGACACGATCGGCGACAGCATGGCCAAGACCGTCGCCGTCGTCGCCACCAGCGACGAGAGCGCCATGATGCGCCGGCGTGCACCGGACACCGCCATGCGCGTCGCCGAGCATTTTCGCGACCAGGGCCACCGCGTGCTTCTGGTGCTGGATTCGATCACCCGCTTCGCCCATGCCTTGCGCGAGGTGGCGACAGGAACGGGCGAGCCGCCGGTCGCCCGCGGCTATCCCGCTTCGGTGTTCACCGAACTGCCCAAGCTGCTCGAGCGCGCCGGACCGGGCGCCGAAGGCCCCGGGGTTGAAGGCAGGGGATCGATCACCGCCATCATTTCCGTGCTGGTCGACGGCGACGACCACAACGACCCGGTCGCCGACTCCGTGCGCGGCATCCTTGACGGCCATGTTGTGCTCGACCGTGCGATCGCCGAACAGGGCCGCTATCCGCCGGTCAATCCGCTGTCGTCCATATCGCGTCTTGCCGGCAAGGCCTGGAGCGCCGAACAGCGCGCGCTGGTGACAAGGCTGAAGTCGATGATCGCCCGCTTCGAGGACACGCGCGACATCCGTTTGCTGGGCGCCTATCAGGGCGGCGTCGACGCCGAGCTCGACATTGCCGTGCGCCAGGTGCCGCTGATCTACGAGGCGCTGACGCAATCGCCCAAGGATCGTCCGTCCGCCGAACCGTTCTCCGATCTCGCCCGTCACCTGAAGGGTAAGCTGAATGCCGATGCAGGAGACTGAACGCCAGTACACCGAGCGTATCCTGCGCGAAATGATCGCGGAGGCCAACGCTGCGGAACAAGCCAGGGCTGACGAAGCCAGATTTGCCAAGGCAAAGGCTGCCCGCGCCATAGCAGCGAAAGCCGAGGCTGTTCTAGCCCGGGCCGCCAAGCCAATCCTGCCCAGGGCTGCTAAGCCAATTCTGCCCAGGGCTGCCAAAGCCGAGCCTGTTCGGTCCAAGGCTGCTGAGCTCGCCCTGCCCAGGGATCCCCAGGCGGAGGCTGGCGAGATGACCCAAGCCAGCCGCGAGTCGCTGATCGACGGCCTGTTCCCCCGCACCGAATGGCCACAGCCGCCAAAGGCACAGTTTCCAAGGCTGAAAAAACAGTCTGACCGCCGCAGCGATTTCGTCGTTGCCGCGCTCGGCCTTACACTAGGGCTGATCTGCGCCCTGTTTCCCTGGTACATCTTCTTCAACCAGGAACAGTTTGGCGTCCAGGCGATCAAGTTCGGCGGCACCGGCACCAATTCGGGACGGGCGGGCGGCGGCGTGGTCGCCGAACGCAGCGCGCCGCTGACGGTAAAGGACGTTCCGGCGGCCAATCTCGATCTGTTTGCCACGGGAACGGTGCAGGATGACGCCAATCCCGCGCCTGCGCCCGACGAGCAACCCTTCCCGGCCGACGCCGCGAAATTCCGCATGGTTCATGTCGCCAACGGCCGCGCCATGATCGAGGACGATGCCGGACTATGGATCGTCCAGCGGGGCTCGATATTGCCCGACTCCAGCCAGGTGTCTTCCATCGAGCAGCGCAACGGCAAATGGGTCATGGTCACCAGCACCGACCAGGTGATCGAACTCTCCAGGTAACGCCCCGTCTCGGGCGTCCGGTCATCCGCAAGGTCCGCGCAAGACTGGCGGCCTAGTCTTCGGGAACCCGCCCGGAGATTCCCATGGAGCCCGTTTCCCTTTTCGATCTCGCCGCCAAGCAAGCGCAATGGCTTGCCGTGCGCCAGTCCGCTATTGCCGGCAACATCGCCAACGCCAACACGCCGGGCTACACGGCAAACGATGTCGAGCCGTTCGAAAAAGTGCTCGACCGCACCGCGGTGTCGCTGCAGGCCACGCAGGCCGGCCATCTCGGCAACGCCGCGACCAATGCCGGCTTCACCGTCAAGCCGCAGGAAGATGACGGCGTTATGATGCCGTCCAAGAACTCGGTCGTGCTGGAAGATCAGCTGATGAAGGCCGGCGAAGTGCGCCGCTCCTTCGAGCTCAACACGGCGATCGTCAAGGCGTTCCATTCGATGATGATGATGGCGGTGAAGAGCTGACCATGGACGCGCTGATCTCAGCCCTCAAAGTCGCAGCATCCGGCCTCGGCGCCCAATCGGAGCGCTTGCGTGTGGTTTCGGAAAACCTGGCCAACGCCCAGTCGACCGGCACGACGCCAGGGTCCGATCCCTATCGCCGCAAGACCATCAGCTTCGTCTCCGAGCTCGACCGGACCTCCGGCAGCTCGACGGTCGAAGTGAACTCGATCGATCGCGATCCAAGCGACTTTCCTGTCGAGTTCCAACCCGGCAACGAGGCCGCCGACGACAAGGGCTATGTCAAGATGCCCAACGTCAACGTGCTGATCGAAATGGCCGACATGACCGAGGCCAACCGTTCCTACGAAGCCAATCTCCAGGTCGTCAAGCAGGCGCGCGACCTGATTTCCATGACCATCGACCTGATGAGGAACCAGTAATGATCAGCGGTATCGGAGCCCTTCAGTTCAAATCCTCGGTCGGCGGCGACGACACGGTGACAAGCCTGCTCCAGGGCGGCGCGACACCCTCGGCCGGCGGCAATATCGGCACCTCCTTCGCCGAGGCGCTGAGCCAGGCGGCCTCCAAGACCGTCAGCACGATGGAGAATGCCGAGCAGGTATCGGTGCAGGCGCTCAAGGGCGACGCCGACACCCGTCAGGTGGTCGACGCCGTGATGAGCGCGCAGCAGGCGCTGCAGACTGCCGTCGCCATCCGCGACAAGGTGGTTTCCGCCTATCTCGAAGTCAGTCGAATGGGCATCTGAGGAACTCCGCCATGAAAGCACTCGCCATCGCCGCCACTGGCATGAATGCCCAGCAGACAAACCTGGAAGTCATCGCCAACAACATCGCCAACATCAACACCACCGGCTACAAGCGCGCACGCGCCGAATTCTCCGACCTGCTGTACCAGGTCGACCGCACGCAGGGCGTGCCCAACCGCTCCAATACCTCGCTGGTGCCGGAGGGCGTCTCGATCGGCCTCGGCGTCAAGACGACGGCCGTGCGCAACGTCCACACCCAGGGCGAACTGACCAGCACCGGAAACAGTTTCGACCTGGCGCTGACCGGCAGGGGCTGGTTCCAGATCGAAGGCGCCGACGGCGGCACGCTCTACAGCCGCGCCGGCGCCCTCAACACCAACGCCACCGGACAGCTGGTGACGGTGGACGGCGCCAGTGTCATTCCGGCAATCACCGTTCCCACCGACGCCGTTGAGGTTATCGTCAACAAGACCGGCCAGGTCTTCGCCCGCATCGATGGCCAGGCTGACCTGCAGAACCTCGGCCAGATCCAGATCGCCAATTTCGCCAACGAAGCGGGTCTCGCCCCGCTCGGCGACAATCTGTTCCAGGAAACCACGGCTTCCGGGCCGGCGAATGTCGGCGTGCCGGGCGATCCCGGCTTTGCCACCATCCAGCAGGGCTATCTCGAGGCCTCCAACGTCGACCCGGTCAAGGAAATCACCGAGCTGATCTCAGCGCAGCGCGCCTATGAAATGAACTCCAAGGTCATCCAGGCCGCCGACGACATGGCCTCGGTCGTTTCCAAGAACATCAGGTAGGGATGATGGCCATGCCGATCTCCTGCTCCGCATTCCGCCGCACCGCGCTTGTCCTTACGCTGGTGGCCGGCTGCATGCCGGCTTTCGCCCAGGAATCGGCAGATCAATCGGCGGACCAGTCGGCCACTCAGATCGCCAGCAACCAACCTGCCGGCGAGGTTGTGTTGATCCCCAACCGGGTCATCTATCCCGGCGAGACCATCGAGCTTGGCGCGCTCAAGCGCGTGACCCTGATCGCCGGCAAGCACAAGCCGGACGCGGTCGCCACCCGGGCCGAGGAACTCGACGGCAAGGTCGCCAAGCGCACGCTTCTTCCCGGCCGCTACATCCCCTCCGCCGCCGTCCGTGAGGCCTGGCTGGTCGAACAGGGTGCGTCCGTGCAGGTCTTCTTCATCGCCGGCGGATTGACGATCTCGGCCACCGCGGTGACGTTGCAGCCGGGTTCCGCCGGCGACCTTGTCAAGGTCCGCAACGTCGACAGCGGCAAGATCCTGTCCGGCACGGTGATGGCGGATGGGACCATCCAGGTCAGCGCTTCATGACGCGCGGACTTGCTCTGATCCTGGCAGCCGTGCTCGGCCTGCAGCCGGCGCTGGCCGACGGCCTGACGCCCAAGGCCAAGCGCGAACTCGCCGCCAAGAATGGCGGCGTCTACGACGATCCCGAATACAATCCGGCCACCACCAGCCGCATGTTCCGGGTTTCGTCGGGGCCGAGTTCGCTGCCGCCGGGCCAGGTCGCCTCGCGCATCAAGGACATCGCCCAGCTGCAGAGTTCGCGCGACAACCAACTGGTCGGCTACGGCCTGGTCATCGGGCTTGCCGGGTCGGGCGACAGCCTGCGCAACTCTCCGTTCACCGAACAATCGATCCGCGCCATGCTCGAAAATCTCGGCATCGCCACCGAGGGCGGCAGCGCACGCGCCAAAAATGTCGCCGCCGTCATCGTCACCGCCAACATGCCGCCCTACGTGCAGTCGGGCGCCCGCATCGACATCGACGTCTCCTCGATGGGCGACGCCACCTCGCTCGCCGGCGGCACGCTGATCATGACGCCTTTGAAGGCGGCTGACGGCGAGATCTATGCCGTCGGCCAGGGCTCGGTCATCGTTTCCGGCTTCACCGCCAAGGGACAGGCCGAGCAGCTGACGCAAGGCGTGCCGACTTCCGGCCGTGTGCCGAACGGCGCCATCGTCGAGCGCGCGGTCCAGGCCGAGTTCGACGATCAGGCGACGCTGACCCTGCAATTGCGCAACCCCGATTTCTCGACCGCCATTCGCATCGCCGACGCCATCAACGACTACACCAGCCAGCGCTTCGGCGCGCGAGTTGCGGCCGAGCGCGATTCCCGCACCGTGCAGATCAGGAGGCCGAAGGGTGTTTCGGCGGCCCGCTTCTATGCCGAGATCGAAAACCTGGTGGTCGAATCCGACACCCCTGCCCGCGTCGTCATCGACGAGCGCACCGGCACCATCGTCATCGGCAACGACGTCAAGATCTCGCGGGTTGCCATCAGCCACGGCACGCTCACCGTGCGCATCACCGAAGCGCCGCGCATCGTCCAGCCCGAGCCTTTCTCCAGGGGCGAGACGGCCGTCGAGCCGTTCACCGCGATCGACGCCAGCCGGCCCGATGCCCGCGTCGCCGTGCTTGACGGACCCGATCTCGAAACGCTCGTTTCCGGCCTCAACCGTCTCGGCGTCAAGCCGGACGGAATCATTGCCATTCTGCAGGGCATCAAGTCGGCCGGCGCCCTGCAGGCCGACCTGGTTCTGCAATAGGCGATGCCGATGACGCGCTCCCTCTCACGCCAAGAAAGACGCCGCGCCGCCGCAATCCTGTTCGCGGCCAGTGTTGTCGCCATGTCCTTAGCCGCCGGCACGGCGCGCGGCGAAGAAACGGTTCGCCAGGTCCTGCCGGGCGCGCCGGCGGCCGAGCCACCGCAGCAATTGACACGGGAAAAGGCGCCTGATCAAAGCGAGATCGAGCGCTTCTGCTCCAACATCGCCGACGCTGCCCGCGACCGCCGCTATGCCTTGCAGGCGGAAGAGATGAAGCAGCTGCAGGCCGGCATCGACCAGCGCATGAAGGCGCTGGAGGAGAAGCGGGCCGAATACGAGACCTGGTTGAAGCGGCGCGAGGTTTTCCTGGCCCGCGCCGAGGACGGCGTCGTCCAGATCTATGCCGGCATGAAGCCCGACGCCGCCGCCGAGCGGCTGGCCATCGTCAATGCCGACCTGGCGGCGGCCATATTGATGAAGCTCGATTCACGCAAGGCGAGCGTCATCCTCAACGAAATGGACCAGAAGGCGGCGGCAACGCTCACCGGCATCATGGCCAGCGCAGCCCGAAGGGTAGATCCGTCATGATCCGCAAGTTGCTCGTCGTGTGCGCGGTCGCCGGGCTGTCCGGTTGCGGGACCAACCTGAAGGAGGTCGGCAAGGAGCCGGCCTTGTCCCCGGTCGGCTCCGGCATCGACGGCGGCAACACCTCGTCCCTCTATCGCTATCCGCAAACGCCGCCCACGCCGGTCAAGAAATTCTCCTTGTGGGATGACCGCCAGAGCCGGCTGTTCACCGACCCGCGGGCGCTGTCGCAGGGCGACATCCTGACCGTCAAGATCAAGATCAACGACAGGGCCAACTTCAAGAACCAGAACGACCGGAGCCGCACCGCCAACCGCAAGCTCGGCTACGACCTCAGCGCGCAATGGGACAACTGGAGCACCGCCGGCAAGGGCGCCGGCGCTCTCAGCTCCACCACGGACACGACGGCCGACGGCGAGATCAAGCGCTCGGAAACGCTTGAACTCAATGTCGCGGCCATCGTCACCGATGTCCTGCCGAACGGCAATTTGATGATCACGGGATCGCAGGAAGTGCGCGTCAATGCCGAGCTCAGGGTGTTGACCCTCGCCGGTATCGTGCGGCCGGCCGATATCGGCGCGGAGAACACCATTCCCTACGAACGCATTGCCGAAGCACGCATCTCCTACGGCGGGCGCGGCCGTATCACCGAGGTCCAGCAACCTGCCTACGGCCAGCAGATTCTCGACCAGGTCCTTCCGTTCTAGGATTGGGGAACACGGCACCGTGGCAAACGTCGAACAGGTCCAGCCGCGCAAGGGTCCCTCCTTTGCCATCCAGGCCGTCATGCTGCTTGTTGTGACCGCAGCCGCCATCGGCATGGGCTGGATGTCCGGCGGCTATCTCAAGGGCGTCGGGGCACCGGCGTCGGTGCCGGTCGCGCCCGAGAACGAAGGCAAGACCGCACAGCCCGCCGCGGCCGGTGAGCCAGGCGTGGGGCCGACGCTCGTCGTGCTGGCGCCGATCACCACCAACATCGCCTCGCCTGCCGATACCTGGATCAGAATGGAAGCGTCCGTCGTCTATGACGGGCCGCAGCCCCAGTCCATGACGGATGACATCCACCAGGACCTTCTGGCCCTGGTGCGCACCTTGAAGATGCATCAGATCGAGGGTGCCAGCGGTTACCAGCACCTGAAGGCCGATCTCGAGGAACGCGCCTCGATCCGCAGCCAGGGTCACGCCAAGCAGATTCTTATCAGGACATTGCTGCTCGAATGAGAAAGTTCCTTCTCGCCACGGCGATGATCGCCGCCGCCACCTCCGTCGCGGCGGCGCAGCAACTCGACCTCGGTGGCATCGGCAAGGCCGATGGCACCACCGTCGGCTACATCATCCAGATGTTCGGCTTGCTGACGGTGCTGTCGGTGGCGCCGGGCTTGCTGATCATGGTGACGAGCTTCACCCGTTTCGTCATCGCCTTCTCGATCCTGCGCGCCGGCATCGGCCTGCAGTCGACGCCCGCCAACCTCATTCTCATTTCACTGTCGCTGTTCATGACCTTCTATGTCATGGCGCCGACCTTCGATCAGGCCTGGAACACCGGCGTCAAACCGCTGATGGACAACCAGATCACCCAGACCGTAGCCTTCGACAAGATTTCGGATCCATTCCGCACCTTCATGTTGCGCAATGTGCGCGACAAGGATTTCGACCTCTTCGCCGATCTCGCCCGCGAGCGCGGCCAGACCGTTTCGCGCGACACCGTCGACCTGCGCATCCTGGTGCCCGCCTTCATGATCTCGGAAATCCGGCGCGGCTTCGAGATCGGCTTCCTGATCGTGCTGCCATTCCTGGTCATCGACCTGATCGTCGCCACCATCACCATGGCAATGGGCATGATGATGCTGCCGCCGACAGTGGTGTCGCTGCCGTTCAAGATCCTGTTCTTCGTCCTGATCGACGGCTGGAACCTGCTTGTCGGCAGCCTGGTGCGCTCCTTCAACTGAGCGCTTGCAGCTAATCCCTGGCGGCTGGTCGCTATCGCGGTTCCCCAGCGCAGAATTCAAGCAATATATTTTCGATTAACCGTCCGGTTTAGCCCTTTGGTAGGGACTTGCCCGCATATTCGCTCGCAGATGGCGGGTGATCGATTTCGAAGATCATTGGCATGATGCCGCACCGTCATACCGGGAGACCCGGTATGTCAAAAAAAACCTGTAAAATCAAGGTACGAGTACCATGTCCAGCATCATGACGAACTCCGCCGCGTTGACGGCTCTGCAGAGCCTTAACGCCACCAGCAAATCCCTCCAGGACACCCAGGCCCGCATCTCGACCGGTTACCGCGTTTCGCAGGCCTCGGACAACGCCGCCTATTGGTCGATCGCCACCACGATGCGCTCTGACAACCAGGCAATGTCCACGGTTTCGGACGCACTCGGCCTCGGCGCTTCGAAGGTCGACACCGCCTACACCGGCATGAACAGCGCGATCTCCACCATCAACCAGATCAAGGCCAAGCTGCTGGCATCCTACGGCCAGACGGACGCCTCGAAGGAAAAGACCCAGGTCGAAATCGCCGCCCTTCAGGACCAGATGAAGTCCTTTGCCACCGGCGCCACCTTCTCAGGCACCAACATGCTGTCCGTAGACAGCGGCGCAACAGCCACGACAGCGGCCGATGTGAAGATCCTTTCGGCCTTCAACCGTGACGCCGCCGGTGCGTCTTCGATCTCGACGATCGACGTCAAGGTGGAAAACATCAAGCTCTATGAAGCTGGTACCACCGCGACACTCAACAAGGGCATCCTGGACTCGCAGCGCACGGGCTCCACCGGTGTGGCCACCCTCACGGCCGTTGCCGTGACCCTGGGCGCCGCCGCAACGGCCACCGACACCTACTCAGCCGCCAGCCTGAAGATCTTCGACACCGCAACGGGCAAAGCCGCGGGCGACGATCAGATCAAGCAGATGATGACCGTCATCGACTCCGCGCTCGCCGACATGACCAACGCCGCCACCACGCTCGGCGCCGCCAAGAGCAGTATCGACCTGCAGAAGACCTTCACCTCCGACCTGATGGACTCCATCGATCGCGGTGTCGGCCAGCTCGTCGATGCCGACATGAACAAGGAATCGACCCGTCTGCAGGCCCTGCAGGTCCAGCAGCAGCTCGGCGTCCAGGCGCTGTCGATCGCCAACGGTTCGTCGCAGTCGATCCTGTCGCTCTTCCGCGGCTAATCACCTTCGCCTGATCACAGTTCGCACTAAACATCGGGCCGCGCCAAAAGCGCGGCCCGATTTGCGTTTGCTCGACTTGCCCTTGCAAGCCTCGCACAATGCTCGTTCCTTAACTCTCAAAGGCCAGCTTTTAACAGGCTGTTAACCATGCCGCGCTAGTTATGGTTAACCAATAGCTTACGACCGTTGGCGAATCGGTCCGACCGGCACGATGCCACCCGTTGAACAGGCCTGTCCGGCATGTCTGAGCATGTCGGTTTTTGAGAAGGAGCGACTTTCTTGGCGAGCATCATGACAAACGCTGCGGCGTTAACCGCACTTCAAAGCCTCAGCGCCACCAACAAGTCACTCGAACAGACGCAGGCTCGCATCTCGACGGGCTATCGGGTCTCGCAGGCCTCGGACAACGCCGCCTACTGGTCGATCGCCACCACGATGCGCTCGGACAACTCGGCCCTGTCGACGGTGCAGGATGCACTCGGCCTCGGCGCCTCGAAAGTCGACACCGCCTACACCGGCATGAACAATGTGCTGACCACGATCGGCCAGATCAAGACCAAGCTGCTTTCGACCGTCGGCCAGACGGATGCCGCCAAGGCGAAAACCCAGACCGAGATCAATGCGCTTCAGGCGCAGATGAAGTCCTTTGCCGATGCGGCGACCTTCTCAGGCTCGAACTTCCTTGCGGTAACCTCCAAGCAGACTGCCGTCCCCAATGATGGCGTCCAGGCCGACTCCCAGATCGTGTCCTCGTTCAATCGCTCCTCGTCGGGCGCCGTCTCGATCGGAACGATCGACATCGATGTCGAGGGCACCAAGCTTTTCGACTACGGCCTTGCCACCGAGGTCAAAAATCGCGGCACCCTCGATCGCCAGACTTCGATTTATGCCACGGGAGCCGCCCAGACCCTGTATGACAACGCCTATGCGACCGCACTCGCTGGCGGAGCAACGGACATCGCGGCAAATACTGCTGGCCAGGCGGCGGCGGGAGCGGTCGTCCCCAAGGTCGACAATATCTCCGCCTACAACCTCGACATCACCGCGGCCGGCGTAACCGACGACATCATCACCCAGATGGTGACCAGGATCGACAAGGTCATGGCGCAGTTGACCGATTCCGCAACCATCCTCGGTTCGGCCAAGAGCAGCATCGACCTGCAGAAGACCTTCACCCAGAGCCTGATGGACTCCATCGACCGTGGTGTCGGCCAGCTCGTCGATGCCGACATGAACAAGGAATCGACCCGGCTCCAGGCGCTGCAGGTTCAGCAGCAGCTCGGCATCCAGTCGCTGTCGATCGCCAACAGCGCTTCGCAGAGCATCCTGTCGCTGTTCAAGAACTAGTCGCGGGCGCCACCGGCACCGTCCTTTTCACACTCCGATTGACGGGCCGCGCCACAAGCGCGGCCCGATTTCATTTTCGCACAAGCTTCGAAGACTACTGTTCCGGCGGACAGTCATGCTGGGAGTCGTCGAACCGTGCCGGAACAGATCCAGAGCATCATCTCGAATCTTCGCGGCTTTGGCGTCAAGCGCCTTGCCATGCTGGCTGGCATCGCCGTTCTGGTGATGGGCGTCATCGGCATCGCCTCGGTCTATCTCAACCGTCCCGCCTACGACACGCTCTATGTCGGGCTCGACCGCGCCGACGTGAACCAGATCGGCCTGGTGCTGGGCGAAGCCGGCATCGGCTTCGATGTGGGCGCCGACGGAACCTCGGTGCTGGTGCCGGCCGGCACAACCGCGCAGGCGCGCATGCTGCTTGCCGAAAAGGGCCTGCCGACCAGCGCCAATGCCGGCTACGAACTGTTCGACAATGTCGGCTCGCTCGGCCTCACCTCCTTCATGCAGCAGATCACCCGCGTGCGCGCGCTGGAGGGCGAGATCGCCCGCACCATCCAGTCGATTTCAGGCATCAAGGCGGCGCGCGTCCACATCGTCATGTCCGAACGCGCCAATTTCCGCCGCGACGAACAGCAGCCTTCGGCATCGGTGGTCATCCGCTACGCCGGCATCGACGCCGAGAAGAGCGCCATGTCGATCCGCCATCTCGTCGCCGCCGCTGTCCCTGGCCTGTCGGCCGACAAGGTGACCGTGCTCGATTCCAGCGGCAATCTGCTGGCAGCGGGCGATGATCCTTCCAACACCAGCGCCGCCCGCACGCTCGGTGTCGAGCAGACCGTCGAGGCGCAGATCGGCGACAACATCCGCCGTGCGCTGACGGCCTATCTCGGCCCCGACAACTTCCGCGCCAGCGTCAAGGCCGAGGTCAACACCGACACCCGCCAGACGGAAGAAACCATTTTCGATCCGAATTCACGCGTCGAGCGCTCGGTGCAGTCGGTGCGCGCCAACGAAAACAACAACCAGAAGCAGGCCTCGACCCCAGCCAGCGTCGAGCAGAACCTGCCCGAGACCCAGGCAACCGCCACCGACGGTCCGCAATCCTCCTCGCAGAACGACCGCAAGGAAGAGATCACCAACTACGAGATCAACTCGAAGAAGATCGCCACCGTCTCCAACGGCTACACCGTCACCAAGATGTCGATCGCCGTCGTCGTCAACCAGCAACGCCTGGTGACCATCCTCGGCAAGGACGCCACGCCGGAGCAGATTGCCAAGCGCGTCGCCGAGATCCAGAAGATGGTGACCTCGGCCACCGGCTTCGACGACAAGCGTGGCGACGTCATCGACGTCTCTGCGGTCGAGTTCATCGACGGGCTGGACGGCGAGGCGATCCCGCAGGCTGGGATGCTCGATTCCATCGGCCAGCATGCCGGCACGCTGATCAATGCCGGCGCCTTCATCGTCGTGGTGTTCCTGGTCGCCTTCTTCGGCCTGAGGCCGATGGCGGCGGCGCTGACGGCAAAGGCGACGCCGGCCCTGGCAGGCCCCAGCTACGAAGACGTCCAGCGCTCGCTGCCGACACCCGAAGCAAGCGCAAACGCCGAAAGCGCTGCCATCGGCGCCTTGCCCGGTGCGCGCCCCGGTCCCACGCCGCTCGACGATCTTCGCCAGAAGATCAGGCCGGCGCCGCAGGAACGGCTTGCCCGAATGGTCGACCTCAACGAGGAGCGCACCGCGCAGATCCTGCGCAAATGGGCCGCTCAGGAAGTCGCGGCTTAAACCATGCCCTCCGTAGCCCTTTTCGACCTTCTGCCTGATTTCGGTAGCCGCACGCAACGTGCCGGCCAGCCCCGGGCCGTGGCGGATCCCGAACACAAGCCCGACGCGCCGGCGCCGCAAGCCGATATCGGCACGCTGATCGCGGAAGCGGTTGTCCAGGCTGAGGCGGCACTCGAGGCACGCCTGTCGATTGCCCATGAAGCCGCGCTCGAAGCCGAACGCCAGGCCAATGCCGAGGAAGCAAGGGTATTTCTCGAAAGCCTCGGCGACGATGTCGGCAAGGCGGTCTCGTTGCGCATCGATGCCATGGAGGCGCGCGTGACCGGGCTGGTCGCCGCCACCGTCGCCCGCATGATCGGCGGCATCGTCAGCGACGATCTGCAGAAACGCTCGATCGAGGCGCTTGCCGGCGCCATAGGCGAAGCGGTCGGCGATGCCGAAGCCGTGCGCATCGCCGTGCGCGGCCCGCTCTCGCTGTTCGAAACGCTGAAGGCATCGCTCGGGCCCCGCGCCGCCAATCTCGACTTCACCGAGACACCAGGCTTCGATCTCACGGTCGCCATCGACGAGGCGGTGTTCGAGACGCGCATGGCCGAATGGTCGACGACCCTTTCCGAGGTCCTGGCATGAGCGTCGCCGATGCCGGACAGGTTCACCAGGAGATCATCATCGTTCGTCGAGGTCACGACGACCATGACGATGCCCACCATGGCGGCGTCTGGAAGATAGCCTTCGCCGACTTCATGACGGCGATGATGTGCTTCTTCCTGGTCATGTGGCTGATCAATGCCGCCAACGAGCAGACCAAGGCAGCCGTCGCCAGCTATTTCAACCCGGTCAAGCTGGTCGACCGCAATTCGAGCCGCAAGGGTCTGGAGGATCTCGGCGACGGTCCGCGCGCGATGGGGACGACGGCCGACAACCCGCAGAAGGCGACCAACAAGGCGGGCCAGGACGGCGATGGCTCCGCGGACCGCAAACAGGAGAAGCAGGAACTCCCGCAGGCGGAACACTCCGACGAGCATCTGTTCGCGGACCCCTACGCGGTGCTTTCGGAAATCGCCACCGATACCGGCGTCATGCAGAATGTCAGCCAGAAGGGCGATGGCGGCGCCCAAGCTGCCGGCCCGGCGACCGGCGCTTCCGGCGGCGCCTCCTATCGCGATCCCTTCGAGCCTGATTTCTGGTCGCAGCAGGTGGCGGCGCCCGGCGCCGAAGCCAGTGCCCAGCGAGCCAAAATCGAGGGCGATGCGGTCAAGCCCGGTGACAAGGTTGCCGAAACGCAAGTGCCCAAGGTCAAGGCCGTGCCACCAGTCGCGGCCGCACCGCTCGAACCGCCGGCAGAGGACGCGACCGGCAAGCAAGCTGCGAGCACCGACGCGGCAACGACGAAGGCCGGCGACACCAAGCTAACAGGCACGAAGCCTAGCGACGCGAAGCCAAGCGACGCGAAGCCGGGCGAGACCAAACCAGACGACACCAAAGCCACGGACGCAGCCAAGGCCGAGGCCAAGGCGCAAGAGGAAGCCCAGCCCGACACCGGAGAGAAGGCGCCGACCGCCGCCGCCGTCAAGGCTGCGGCCGACGTCAAGCGGCAGTTGGCCGATGCCTTCAAGCCCGGTGACAAGCTGCATGACGGCGTCTCGGTGGAAGCCACCGACAAGGGCGTCGTCATCTCGATCACCGACCAACTCGACTTCGGCATGTTCGAGGTCGGTTCGGCGCTGCCGCGCCGCGAACTGGTGCTGGCGATGGAAAAGATCGGCCGCATCGTCAACAGCCAGAAGGGCACCATCAGCATCAACGGCCACACCGACGCACGGCCATTCCGCAGCGACAGCTACGACAATTGGCGGCTGTCGACGGCGCGCGCGCATTCCGCCTACTACATGCTTGTGCGCGGTGGAGTCGACGAACGCCGCATCACCGAAGTCGCCGGTTTCGCCGACCGCCAGCCCAAGGACCCGGCGAATCCATTGGCGGCAGTGAACCGCCGCATCGAAATCCTGATGGCGGCCGGCGGATGAGGCGGGCGGCCGTCACCAGCCGGTTGATTGGCCTGTTGCTGCTGGCCGGCGGATATCCGTCAGCCGGCTTCGCCCAGGACGCGTTGCAGCCGTATCAGCTGGTGCGCTCGCTGCAGCTCATCCAGGACCGTATCGCCGCTGGCGATCATGCCGCCCTGCCGATGCAGGCCAAGCTGCTCGAGATGGTGGATGCGCGGCTGCGCACGGCGGATGCCGAGGATTTCAAGGATCCCAAGAACTTTCGCGCCCTGCTTGTCTACGGCATGAGCGGCGGCAATCCGGTGACTGTCGAGGCCGCCACGTCGCGCGCCACGACGGACCCACAAAGCCTTGCCGTGGCCAAAGGGGTTATCGACTATCTCAATGGCCGGCCCGGCGAGGCGATCGAAGCGTTGAAGCCGATCGATCCGATGACGCTGCCTCCCGACCTAGGCGCCTTCCTTGCCCTGGTCAAAGGCTCGCTGCTTGCCGGCGACCAGCCGGCTGCGGCGCTCGGTTTGCTCGACGAGGCAAGATTGCTCAGCCCCGGCACGCTGGTCGAGGAAGCAGCACTACGCCGTTCGGTCGGCATTGCGGGCGCGCAGGGTGACGCGGCACGCTTCGCACGCGCGTCGACCCAGTATGTCGAGCGCTACCTCTATTCGCCCTACGCCAGCCAGTTCGCCGACTCCTTCGTCTCCGGCGTCATCGCGCTGCACATGTCGATCAGCCAGGACAAGCTGGCCGACATCACCTCGATGATGGATCCCGAGCGTGAGAAGGTGATCTACCTGCGCATCGCCCGCCGTGCCGCAATCGACGGTCTGAACGACCTGTCGGCCTTCGCTTCGGCGCGAGCCGAGCAGGGTCGCGACGGCAACACCAACCAGGACGATCCGCGCGCCCTGCTTTACGCCAGTCTTTCCACCGTGACCTCGGGCACCATCGAAGACGTCCGCGCCAATCTCGGCAAGATCGACCGCAGCAAGCTGTCGGAAGGCGACCGCGCCTTGCTTGACGCCGCCCAGGCCATCGCCGGCGAAGTCGTCGCCCCGCCCGCCCCCCTCCCCGAGGAAAAGCCAGTTGTCGCGGCCGAGCGGCCGCCAGCGCCCGAAACCGTCGCGGCGCAAGGCGCCGACGCCAGCGGGCTACCCCCCGTCGAAGGCGCCATCGCCGAGCAACCCGCCGTCGCTGCCGCCTCCGGCGGACCGGTCGCCAGTGTTCCGGAGACGCCGGCGGCTGCGGTTGCACCTGCCGATGCGGCGACCGTCGTGCAGGCGTCGGCGCCATCGCCCGCGGCCAGTCCCGAGCCCACCGACCCGACCGATGCCGCCATGAACAAAACACGTCGACAGCTCGACCTGATCGACCAGATGCTTGGAGCCGCCCCCAAATGACCACCAGCCTCGGCTCGGCCTTGCCAGGATTTGCCACCGCGCGCGCAACATCGGAGCAACCGGCGGCGAACGGCAAGAAGGACAACGCAGGCTTTGGCAAAATCCTGCATGGCGAGGCCAGTCCGGCCCGCCCGGAACGGCATCCGACGACCGAGGCGGGATCGCGCGAGCAGCGCTGGGGCAAGCTCGCCGCCAACCTTGCCGGGCATGGCGGCAAGGCCGGCCCGACATCGGCCGATCCCGGAAAGATCGTCTCGGCCAAGTTGCCGGCCGTGAAGAGCGGCGAGGACGATTTGGAAGCCAAGGACGATTTGGAAGCGAAGTCGCACAAGGACGATGCCGACGCCGAAGAGACGGCGCCTGACGCGGATGCGGTCCCGCTTCAGGACCATCTGCCGCTGCTTATCGCGTTCCATGACCTGCGCCATTTCTCGACATCGACCAAGGCAAGCGGGCGCGACACGGCTAACGGCGAGAGCCCACCGGACCCGGCGCTCAACGCGCAGGCTCCGCTCCCAAAAACCTATCGGTCGAAGTCCACGGCCGGAAACGAAATCGTCGAAACCAAGTCGAAGCCGGAGCAGGTGTCGATCGTCGACGGGCCTTTGACAGAGCTTGATGGCCAGCCGCCGAGCGCTGCCGGCGTTGCCTCCGGCGCGCCGAAACGCGACACCGTCGTAGCGGCCCAGAAGCTGCCGGACGCCACAACCGCCGATGTGCCCGGCGTGCAATCGAAACACGCCGCGCCGGCGATGAAAAGCATCGAGGATGTCCAGTCCTCGTTACGGCCCGAAGCCGGAAAACAATCCCTGTCCGCCACACGCATCGACGTCGTGTCGCAACAGAGCTTCCCGGCGCCACCGCAAAGTCCCATCAGCCAGGCAGCCCTCAATGTGGTCAACGCCATAGCCGCCGATGGCGGCCCGCAAAAGGCCCTTCCAGCCTCATCCGCGGCCACCCAGCTGGGCAGCCCTGTTGCCGTTCCGACACATGTGTTGAAGATCGAACTTCACCCCGCCGAACTCGGCATGTTGACGGCCAACCTTCGCCTCTCGGGAGAACAACTTTCGATTGAATTGAAGCCCGCAACACACGACGCTTATCGTCGTTTGTCCGCCGACAGCGAGGCCATCGCCAAATCGCTGCGCGGGCTCGGCTTCGAGGTTGACAAGGTTACGATCCTGCAACCTTCGGTAGCGGTTCCTGCTGCAACCCGCACCGATGCGACCGCCCCTTTGCCGAGCGCGTCGGGCCGCGATCCGTCATCCTTCCAACCTAGAAACCCGGGCAGCGGCAACAGTGGAGCGGGTGGTCAGCAATCGGGTCAGCAATCCGCAGGAAACCGCAATGATGACGCGCAGGACTACGGCCGCGGCACTTCACCTTCTCGCGAGCGCGCTGGCGGCGATATGTTTATCTAGCGCAGCAGGCGCTGCCGCTGCCGCCACCAACCCTTGCGAGCCCGAGATCCTGCGTGCCGCCGATCGCTATGGCGTGCCCGCCGGCATCCTCTATGCCGTGGGCCTGACGGAGACCGGAAACAAGGGCAGCCTTCAGCCCAACGCTTTGAATATAGAAGGAAAAGCGGTCTTTCCGAGAAGCCGGGCCGAGGCCCTTGCCGCCTTCGCCAATGCCCGGCGCGAAGGCAAGACGCTCATCGATCTGGGCTGCATGCAGATCAACCATCACTACCACGCGTCGCATTTCCGCAGCGTCGAGGACATGCTCGATCCGCGTCAGAACGTCGACTATGCGGCGCGCTTCCTGGCCAGCCTCCATGCCCGTCACGAGACCTGGTCGATGGCAGTCGCCCGCTATCATGCCGGTCCCGACAACGATCCGGCGCAGAAGATCTATGTCTGCCGCGTCATTGCCAACATGGTCGCCACCGGCTTTGGAAAATGGACCGCGAACGCCCGCGGCTTCTGCAACCCGTAGGCGTATCTTCGGCATCCAATACGCCGTTCGCGCCGTCCCGGGTTGTCGCTTTGACTTGGCCGGAACTTGCCGCCGAAAGCATATCTGGTTGCAGGCTAATGCAACCGGCGCGATTCCAGACTCCCAAGAAACTAGCTACAAGAAATGACGGTTGTTCAGGATTCTCGCCAGCGGATACGCCTTTTCTCACGGGGCAAATGATTTGATTCGGAGGCGGGCCGATGATTGTAATCGTTGACGAGCGCGAGCTCGTAACAGAGGGATACAATTCACTTTTCGACCGTGAGGGTGTCGCCTGCGCGGGCTTCGCGCCGGGCGAGTTCGGCGAGTGGGTAAGCTCGGCGGCGGATACCGACCTGAGGTCGGTTCGAGCCTTCCTGATCGGCGACTGCCGCGAAGGCTCGATCTCTCCCCGTCAGATCCGCGACCGCACCGGCGCACCGGTCATCGCCTTGAGCGAACAGCACTCGCTGGAAAACACGCTGCGGTTGTTCGAGAGCGGCGTGGACGACGTCATTCGCAAGCCCGTCCACATCCGCGAGATCCTCGCCCGCATCACCGCCATCCGCCGCCGCGCCCAGGAAGATGTCGCCTACACCGAGATTGGCGCCATGCGCATCTTCATGGATGGCCGCGATCCCGAGATCGACGGCCAGCCTTTGCCCTTGCCGCGCCGCGAGCGACGCATCCTCGAATATTTGGCCAGCAATCGCGGCCGCCGGGTCACAAAGACCCAGGTTTTCAACGCCATCTACGGCATCTTCGACGAAGAGGTCGAGGAGAACGTGGTCGAAAGCCACATCAGCAAATTGCGCAAGAAGCTGCGCGAGAAGCTGGGCACCGACCCGATCGATTCCAAGCGCTTCCTTGGCTACCGGCTCGTCTTCTGATGCAGCCCCGCGCCAGCCTCGCGCAAGACAGGATGCGTAGCCTCGTAGCCAGTGGCATCCGCATTGGAGCCAGCGGCATCCACATTGGGGAGACGTTTCGATGAGCCTCTACGGAATGATGCGGACCGGCGTTTCCGGCATGAATGCACAGGCAAACCGGCTGTCCACCACGGCCGACAACATCGCCAATTCCGACACCACCGGCTACAAGCGGTCCTCCGCCGAATTTTCGTCGCTGGTCATGCCGAGCACGGGCGGCGCCTACAATTCCGGCGGCGTCACCACGACGATCCGGCAGGCGGTCAGTGATCCGGGCGTGCTTCAATACACGACCTCGGTCTCCGACCTTGCCGTCAACGGCGACGGTTTCTTCGTCGTTCAAGATCCAAGCGGAACACCTTTCCTGACCCGAGCCGGCGCCTTCGTACCGGATGCGGAGGGCAGACTGGTCAACGCGGCCGGCTTCCAGCTGATGGCCTACAGCTACGCCAACGGCGTGCCGGCGGCGACGGTGAACGGCTTCGAGGGACTGACCCCGGTGCTCATCTCCGACCAGGGGATGACGGCAACGCCGAGCACCCAGGGTACCTACAGCGGCAACCTGCCGGCAGGCGCGACGCCGGTCGCCGCCGGCAATCTGCCCACCACCAACGCCGCGGGCGCGCAGTACACGTCGAAATCCTCGATGGTCGCCTACGACAATCTCGGCAACAAGAAGCTGCTCGACGTCTATTTCACCAACACCGGCGCCGGCACCTGGCAGGTGGCGGTCTTCGATCAGTCGAAGGCCACCGCCGGGACGTCTTTCCCTTACACCGGCGGCGCATTGGGCTCGGCCAACCTGACCTTCGACACCACCACCGGCAAGCTCACCGGCGCCGTCAACAGCGTCGGCCTGACGGTGCCCGGTGGCGCCGCCTTTTCGCTGGACCTGTCGGCATTGACCCAGCTCGGCGCTGGATTCACCGTTTCCGATGCCCAGGTGAACGGCAACGCACCGAGCACCATCGACAAGATCCAGATCAGCAAGGACGGCACCATCTCGGCGCAGTACAAGGACGGCTCCACCAAGGCGCTCTACAAGATCCCCCTGGCCGACGTGCAGAGCCCGGACCAGCTCAACGCTCTGCCAGGCAACGTCTACGCACAGGGCACCGAATCCGGCGCGGTCCGTATCGGCTTTGCCAATGAGGGCAAGGCCGGCTCCATCATCTCCGGCGCACTCGAGAATTCCAACGTCGATATCGCCGAAGAACTGACCAACATGATCGCGGCACAGCGCAGCTACACCGCCAATTCGAAAGTCTTCCAGACCGGTTCCGATCTGATGGACGTCCTTGTCAACCTGAAGAGATAAAACGGGCACTCCCCGTGAAAGACCCGCATGTCGTTGTCCACTGCACTGAGCATCGCCCAATCGGCGCTTATGAACACCGCGCGGCAGACCAGCGTCGTCTCGCGCAATGTCGCCGACGCCGACAATCCGGACTATTCGCGCCGCCAGGCCGTCGTACCCAGCACGGCGCCGGGCGCGCGTTCGGTTGATATCCGGCGCGCCGCCAACGACCTGCTGTTCCGCCAGAACCTCAGCGCGCTGTCGGCCTGGAGCGGCCAGAACGCGCTCTACAGCGGCATGGATCAGCTGGGCGTATCGGTCAATGGCGTCGACAATGCGTCCTCGCCCTCGACCGCGATCGGCAATCTGCAGCAAGCGCTGCAGCTCTATGCCACCTCGCCGTCCAACCAGAACCTCGGCGCCAGCGTCGTCGACGCCGCCAAGCAGGTCGTGCGATCCCTGAACGAGGGCTCCACGGCGATCCAGGATTTCCGCACCCAGACCGACGGCCAGATCGCCACCGCGGTCGACGACCTCAACTCGCTGCTCAGCCAGTTCCAGGATGCCAACACCGCGGTCATTTCCGGAACCCGTTCCGGCACCGATGTCTCCGATGCACTCGACCAGCGCGACGCGCTTTTGAAGAAGATCTCGGACTATATCCCGGTCTCGACCTTCACGCGCGGCGACAATGACATGGTCGTCACCACTGGCGACGGCACGACCCTGTTCGAAACCATTCCGCGCACGGTCAGCTTCGCGCCGTCGGCCGGCTACACCGCCGGTGCCGCAGGCAACGCGGTCTATATCGACAATGTGCCGATCTCGGCGGGAGCCGGCGGCAACACCAGCGCCAGCGGCAAGCTCGCCGGCCTGCTGCAATTGCGCGACAGTGTCGCCTCGACCATGCAGAGCCAGCTCGACGAAACCGCGCGCGGTCTGATCACGGCTTTTGCCGAAACCGCGCCTGCGCTGCCCAATGCAGCCGGCCTGTTCACCTGGTCCGGTGCGCCGGCGGTGCCGGCAGCCGGCACGCTGGTCAACGGCCTTGCCGGATCGATCAGCGTCAATGCGGCGATGGACCCAAGCGCCGGCGGCAATCCGACGCTGCTGCGCGATGGCGGTGCCAATGGTGCCGCTTATGTCGCCAACACCGGCGGCGGCGCCTCCTATTCCGACCTTCTGGTCGCCTATGGCGACCGACTCGACAAGCCGATGGCCTTCGACCCGGCCGCCGGGGTTTCGGCAACGTCCAGCGTTTCCGACTACGCGGCCAACTCGATCGGCTGGTTCGAGGGCGTGCGCCAGCAGGCATCGACCGCCTCCGACGCCAAGGAAGCGCTGGCATCGCGTAGCGCCGAGGCGCTGTCCAACGCGACCGGCGTCAATGTCGACCAGGAAATGTCGCTGCTGCTCGACCTCGAACACACCTATCAGGCATCGGCCCGGATGATGAAAACCGTCGACGACATGATGACGGCCTTGCTCAACGCGGTGGGATAATCCATGACTTCAGTCTCGTCAGCCGCCATATCGAACGCCATGCGCTCCCAGCAGATGCGCATGCAGGCCGAGCTTGTCAAAGCCACCAAAGAGTCCTCGACCGGCAGGGTCGCCGATGTCGGCCTGGCTCTCGGAGCGCGCACCGCGCAGTCCGTCACCTTCTCGCGCGATCTCGACCGCCTCAACGTCATCATCGACTCCAACGGCCTGGTCGGCTCCCGCTTGTCCTCGACGCAGACCTCGCTTAGCCAGCTCTCGACCGCGGCGCAGTCCTTTCTGTCCGCCCTGACCACCGCGTCATCGAGCGATTCTTCCAACAGTCTCACCCAAGCGTCGGGCAAGGCGACCATCCAGCAGCTGACCTCGATCCTCAACACCAGCGTCAACGGCGAGTACCTGTTTGCCGGCACCAACACCGACGTCAAGCCGATCAACGACTTCACCGCGGCCGGCTCGCCCGCGAAGGCGGCCTTCGATGCCGCCTTCGTCGCCAATTTCGGTTTCACCCAGGATGACCCTGCAGCGGCCAACGTCACCGCCACCCAGATGGACGACTTCATCACCAACGACGTCGTGCCGCAATTCATGGGCGCGGGCTGGCAAGGCAACTGGTCGAACGCCACCGACCAGCAGATCGTCAGCCGCATCGCCCTGAACGAAACCACCCCGACTTCGACCAGCGCCAACAGCGACGGCATCCAGAAGCTCGCCATGGCGGCGGCCATGGTCTCCAGCCTGATGTCCAGCAACATCAGCCAGGCCGCGAAGAACAAGGTCGTCAGCCGCTCCACGGCACTGGTCGGCGAAGCGCTGAGCGGCATTGGCCAGATTCAGTCAGAGACCGGCATCGTCCAGAAGCGGGTTTCCGATGCGAACGACCGCATGAAAACGCAGGTCGACCTTTTCGAACGGCACATTCTCGATCTGGAAGGCGTCGATCCGGCCGAGGCCGCGACCCGAGTTGCCGACCTGACACAGCACATCGAAACGTCCTTCGCACTGACCGCGCGCCTGCAGCAGCTCAGCCTGTTGAATTACCTGACCTGACAACGCTTAACGGAACGGTAGAGCCCCACCGATGTACCAATTCTCCTACGCCGATATCCAGAGCACCTCCGTCGCCGACGCCAAGGACCGGGAGCGGGAGCTCCTGACCCGTTCGATCGACATGCTGTCGGCGGCGGCCGCCGCCGGCCTCGGCTCGATGGAAGCGGTCGAGGCGCTGCATTTCACCAACCGCGTCTGGACCGCCTTCGTCGAAGATCTCGGCTCCAGCGACAACGCCCTGCCCAAGGAACTGCGCGCCAACCTCATCTCCATCGGCCTGTGGCTGCTGCGCGAGGCAGAGGACATTCGCCAGGGCCGCACCAACAATTTCGAAGGGCTGATCGAGGTGTCCCAGATCATCAGGGACGGCATTCAATGACCAACACGTTGAAGATATCGCTGAAGCCGAACGAGAAGATCTACATCAACGGCGCCGTTATCCGCGTCGACCGCAAGGTCACCGTCGAATTGATGAACGACGTGCAGTTCCTGCTCGAAAGCCATGTGATCCAGGCCGAAGACGCCTCGACGCCGCTCAAGCAGCTGTATTTCATCCTGCAGGTCATGCTGATGAATCCGGCCGGCGCGGCCGAGGCGCGCGACATGTTCCGGCGTTCGCTGCCGCTGCTGCTGGCAAGCTTCGAGGACGCCCAGATCTGCGCTGGACTGAAACAGATCGACCGCATGGTCGGCGAGGATCATATCTACGAGGCGCTGAAGGCCATCCGCGCGCTCTATCCGCTCGAACGCCGCGCGCTTGGCGACAATGACTATGTTCCGGGTGCTGCGCGCCCGTTGGCTGTGGGAGCACGATACTGATGAACGTGGACATGACGACGACGATACCGACTGGCGCCAACCAGGCCAGCCAGCAGACCTCGAAGACAGCGGTCGACTACCAGTCGTTCCTGAAGCTTCTGATCGCCGAGATGAAGAACCAGGACCCGACCAAGCCGATGGATTCGACGCAGTACGTCGCCCAGCTCGCCACCTTCTCGCAGGTCGAACAATCGGTGCAGACCAACACCAAGCTCGACCAGATCATGTCGTCGTCGGCGCTGTCGCAGGCCGATGCGCTGATCGGGCGCTCGATAACCTCCGCCGACGGCAAGACGACGGGCACGGTGGCGTCGGTGCGCCTCGCCAGCAGCGGCCTGATCGCGGTGCTGCAGAACGGCACCGAGGTCGCGGTCGGCCCGGGCGTCTCGATCAAGGCCGCGAGCTGACGCTTCCGGCAGGGCCAGTCCGATGAACGAGGCCGACGCTCTCGACATCGTCCAGTACGCGGTGTGGACGGTGCTCACTGCGTCCGCTCCGGTGGTGCTGGTCGCGATGGCGGTCGGCATCGGCATCGCCCTTATCCAGGCGCTGACGCAGGTCCAGGAGATCACCTTGACCTTCGTGCCCAAGATCGTCGCCATCATGCTGGTGGTGGCACTAACCGGCCCCTTCATCGGCAGCCAGATATCGGCCTTCACCAACGTCATCTTCGAGCGCATCCAGAACGGATTCTGAGCAAGCCGACGAAAGCCGCGCAGGTCCGTGCCGAACCATCGGGATCCTTGACCGGCGCGGAATGGAGACGTGGACCGCCTCTATCCCATTGTTGGACCATGATCTTTTTCGAAAGGTGTTCGCCCTTTCAACCGCCATGCCCTACTTTCGGCAAATGATCTGAGCAAACGGATCGTCTGACGAGCAGGCACGACATGGCAGGGACCCACCGATGATTGACGAAAAGCCGGAAAGCGAGAGCGTTTCGGCGCTGGCGCCCTTCCGGCACGGCATTTTCCGCGCCGTATGGGCCGCAAGTCTCGTCTCGAATTTCGGTGGCCTGATCCAGGGCGTCGGCGCCGCCTGGATGATGACGACGATCGCCACCTCGTCCTATCAGGTGGCCCTGGTCCAGGCTTCGACCACCTTGCCGATCATGCTGTTTGCGCTCGTCGCCGGCGCCATCGCCGACAGTTTCGACCGGCGCAATGTGATGCTGGTCGCCCAGACCTTCATGCTGGTAGTCTCGGTGCTTCTGACCCTGTTCACCTATGCCGGCCTGATGACGCCGTGGACGCTGCTGGCCTTCACCTTCCTGATCGACAGCGGCACGGCGCTCAACAGCCCGTCCTGGCAGGCCTCCGTCGGCGACATCGTGCCCCGCAACAAGGTGCCGGCCGCCGTCGCGCTCAACTCGATGGGCTTCAACCTGACCCGCAGCGTCGGCCCGGCGATCGGCGGCATCATCGTCGCCGCCGCCGGCGCGGCGGCGGCCTTCGCGGCCAACGCGGTGAGCTATATCGGCCTGATCGTCGTGCTGGCGCGCTGGAAGCCGGACCTGCCGGTCTCGACCTTGCCGCGTGAGTCGCTGGGCGCGGCCATGGGCGCCGGCCTGCGCTATGTCGCCATGTCGCCCAACATCGGCAAGGTGCTGGTCAGGGGCGCGGCTTTCGGCTTCAGCGCCGGCGCGGTGCTGGCGCTCTTGCCGCTGGTGGCGCGCGATGTCGTCAAGGGCGATGCCCTGACCTACGGCATCATGCTCGGCGCTTTCGGCATCGGCGCGGTCGGTGGCGCCTTGATCAGCGTCAGGCTGCGGCAGCTGCTGTCCAGCGAGACGATGGTGCGCTCAGCATTCGCCGGCTTTGCCGCCTGTGCCTTCAATGCCGCCGTCAGCCATCACGCCTGGCAGACGTCGCTCGGCCTGCTTGTCGGCGGTGCCTGCTGGGTGATCGCCCTTTCGCATTTCAACGTCACCGTGCAGATGGCGACACCGCGCTGGGTGGTCGGCCGGGTGCTGTCGGTCTATCAGACCGCGACCTTCGGCGGCATCGCGCTCGGCAGCTGGATCTGGGGCGTCGTCGCCGATGCGCATGGCGCCGAAACCGCGCTGATCGCGGCCAGCATCGCCATGCTGGCTGGCGGCGCCATCGGCTTCTTGCTGCCGCTGCCGCAGCAGCAGGTGCTCAACCTCGATCCGCTCAACCGCTTCAAGGAGCCGCACCTTGCGCTCGACCTGAAGCCGCGCAGCGGTCCGATCGCCATCATGATCGAATACATCATCCGCGACGAGGACGTGCCGGAGTTCCTCGCCACCATGGCCGAACGCGGCCGCATCCGCCGCCGTGACGGCGCCCGCAACTGGACGCTGGCGCGCGACCTCGAAAATCCGGCGATCTGGATCGAGCACTATCATACGCCGACCTGGCTCGAATATGTGCGTCACAATGGACGCATCACCCATGCCGACGCCATCATCGGCGACCGCTTGCGGGCGCTGCACAGCGGCGACGAACTGCCGCGCGTGCGCCGCATGATCGAGCGCCCGACGACCGCGGGCACGGCGCTCGTGATGGCCAAGGGACCGATCGAGCACTAACCGGGCCCACCTTTGGGCGGCATGCACTACCCTTCGCCCGACAGGTCCCTGCGCGCCTTGTCGAGTTCCTCGGCATAGCGCCGCATCAGATGGCCTTCGGTCAACAGTCCCAGCACGATGCGGTCAGCGAAATCCTCGACCACGGCGAGCTCTTCAGCGCCGGCGCGCTGGAAGGTCTCGGCGGCGGACTGCACGTTCATGCTCGGCACCAGCACCGCGTCCTTGTACTTGGCAAGATCGCGCACCGCCACCTCGCCATCGGAAGGATCGCTGTGCAGCTCGGCCACGATCAGCACGCCGACATAGTGATCGCCCGCGTCGACGGCAATGATGCGCTGGGCCGAACCGAGCGGCACTTGACTGCGGAAGGCCGCCAGCGTCGTCGAGGCATGGATGGTCTTGATGTCCTTGCGCATCATCGAGCCGACGGTGAGGCTGCGCATCCAGCCGACGTCGTGGGCGCTGCGGATGGTCTCGCCGCGCAGATGGAAGCGCCATGTCGAGAAGGAGTAGCCAAACGTCTCGCGCACCAGGATGGCCGACATGATCGAAGCCGCCAGCACGACACCGGTCAGCGTCAGGTCGCGGGTCGATTCCAGCGCCAGGAAGGTCATCGTCAGCGGGCCGCCGACGACGCCGACGGCGAGCGACGTCATGCCGACGACGGCGGCAACAGCGGGATCAATGCCGGTGGCCGGCGAGACAAGCGCCATCACACCGGCAAACGCCTTGCCAAGCAGTGCACCGAGGAACAGCGAGGCGAAGAACAGCCCGCCGCGAAAGCCCGAGCCCAACGAGATGGCGGACGCCGCCAGTTTCAAAACGAAGACGCTGGCCACCACAGCCAGACCGTAGTTCATCGCGAATTCGCGATGCAGCGCGCCATGGCCGCTGGACAGGACTTGCGGCGTGATTAGCCCAAGCAGCCCGACGATGACACCGCCAATGACGGGGCGCAGCGACGCATCGATCGACAGCCTGGCAAAACCGCGTTCGATGAGCGTCACCAGATGCATGATGGCGATCGAGGCCGCACCGCCGAGCAGGCCGAGCAGCAGGAACGGCACGTACTGGCTGGCGGTCAGCGCCGGCAGGCCCGAAAGCTCGAGCGGAAACGGCACGCCGCCGAACACTTCCGCCGTCAGCGAGGCTGAGATCGCGGCGGTCATGACAGGCGCGACATTGGCGACCGAATAGATGCCGATCACCAGTTCGAAACCATAGAAGGCGCCCGTCAGTGGCGCATCGAAGGCGGCGGCGATGGCGCCGGCGGCGCCACAGCCGACCAGGATGCGGACATCGTTGCGGCGCAGCCGGAAGATGCCTGCCAGCCGCGACGCCAGGCCGGACCCGACCTGCGTGTAGCCGGCTTCCAGCCCGACCGAGGCGCCGAAACCGCTGGAGATCATCGTCTGACCGGCGATGATGAAGGTGTCGGTGAGCGACATGCGCCCGCCATAGAGCGCGTTGGCTTCGATCGGGTCGATCGGCGTGCGGAATTTGCGCAGTCTGAGCCAGATCACCGTCAGCCCGAGCAGGATGCCGCCGATCGCCGGTATCAGCGCCTGCATCGGGTTGGCGAGCGAGAACATGCCGGAAAGCCGGCCACCGGGCTGAACGCCGAACAGCAGCCCGTGCAGGTCCTGCACGATCTGGCTCATCGCCGTGACAAGGATGCCTGCCATCACCCCGACGACACCGGCCAGGACGACCACGGCGATGCCGCGCGCCTCGAGCAGCGGCACCGATCTGATCAGCACCGAGCGCAGCCGGCGGGCGTAGACTTCGCTGTGGTTTCTGGAAAGCACCGGGGCGGCTCGCCGATATCGGAAGAGGCAGTGGAAAGCCCGCCTGATACGCCCGGCGACACGGCATGGCAACCACATTGGCGACAGACAAGGCGCCATTGTGGCATGGGGCGACCGGCTGCGGCCGCGGCTGGCTCTGTTGGAACGCGAACGGCTGCCGCTGGCTGACAGATCGATCAGGTCGGCTTGGGATCGCCGGCCTCATAGAGCACCAGATTGCGCTCGCCGATGCCAAGTGCCGGCCAGCTCGCGCGCCAGTCCGCAAGGTGCCGCGAGCGGAAATGCGCGTCGAGCGCTGCCCTGTCGCTCCAGACCTCCGTGACACTGATGAGCCCGGCATCGAACACATCCTGCGCATAGGAATATTCGAGGCAACCGGGCTCGGCGCGGCTGGCTGAGGCCATGCGCTCCATCGCGGGCTTCGCTTCCCCGAGCTTTTCCGGCGGCAAGCGGATGGTGCCGATGATCAGGAGCATGGGATTTCCTTTTTGGAAGCGGCGGTCGAGAGCCCAGTAGCCAGTCTCCCACCCTCGCGCAAGCTTGGCCGGTTAGGCTCACAAGGCTGCCGCGCGGGCAGGCTTGGCATTTTGGGGACGACATGGCGATCAGCGAAAGCATCCAGCCCGGCGCAGTGGCCAAGAACGGCCGCGACGTCTTCTTCGCCATCGGCATCGTCATCATCCTGGCCGTGCTGTTCCTGCCGATCCCGGCCTTTCTCATCGACATCGGCCTCGCCTTCTCGATCGCGCTTTCGGTGCTGATCCTGATGGTCGCGCTGTGGATCCAGCGACCGCTCGATTTCTCGTCGTTCCCGACCGTTCTGCTCATCGCCACCATGCTGCGGCTGTCGCTCAACATCGCCACCACGCGCATGATCCTGTCGCATGGCAATGAAGGCACGCACGCGGCCGGCTACGTCATCGCCGGCTTCTCCAAGCTGGTGATGGCCAGCGACTTCGTCATCGGCCTCATCGTCTTCATGATCCTCATCGTGGTGAACTTCATCGTCATCACCAAGGGCGCCACCCGTATCGCCGAGGTCGGCGCCCGCTTCACCCTCGACGCCATCCCCGGCAAGCAGATGTCGATCGACGCCGATCTCTCCGCCGGCATGATCAACGACAAGACAGCGCAACTGCGCCGCCGCGAGCTGGAAGAGGAATCCTCCTTCTTCGGTTCGATGGACGGCGCCTCGAAATTCGTCCGCGGCGACGCCATCGCCGGCCTCATCATCACCGCCATCAACATCGTCGGCGGCATCGCCATCGGCTATATCAGGCACGGCATGGGCATGGGCGAAGCCGCCGACGTGTTCATCAAGCTGTCCGTCGGCGACGGCCTCGTCACCCAGATCCCGGCGCTGATCGTCTCATTGGCTGCCGGCTTGCTGGTGTCCAAGGGCGGCACGCGCGGTTCGACCAACCAGGCGGTGTTCGGCCAGCTCGGCGCCCATCCGCGTGCGCTCTATGTGGCGGCATCGCTGCTGGTGCTGCTCGGCCTGATGCCCGGCCTGCCGCTGTTTCCATTCTTTGCGCTGGCCGCTGGCATGGCCGGCCTCGGCTACATCATTCCGATGCGCCACAACCGCGCCGTCGCCGYCGCCGAAGCGATCAAGGACCAGGAGAAGGCGACCAAGGTCGAAGAGGAAAAGAACTCGGTCAAGGCATCGCTCGCCACCGCCGAGATCGAGCTGCTGATCGGCAAGCAGCTGTCGACGCGGCTGCTGGTGTCGCATCAGGAACTGGTTTTCCGCATGTCCAAGATGCGCAAGAAGTTTGCCACGCAATACGGCTTCGTCGTGCCGGAAGTGCGGGTTGCCGACGATTTCGCCATCCCGCCGAAGAGCTACCAGATCAAGGTGCACGGCACCGTGGTGGCCGAATACCAGATGCGCGTCGGCGAGATCATGGTGCTGCTCGGCAACCGCGATATTCCCGAAATACCGGGCGAGGAAATCCGCGAGCCGGCCTTCGGCATGCGCGCCTATTCCGTGGTCGAAACCTTCGCCGAAGACCTGAAGCGCGAGAACTACACCTTCGCCGATAACATGTCGGTGCTGCTCACCCATCTCTCCGAGGTCATCCGCAACAACCTGCCGCAGCTTCTGTCCTACAAGGACATGAAGGCGCTGCTCGAGCGGCAGGACCAGGAATACCGTAAGCTCGCCGACGAGATCTGCACCACGCACATCTCCTATCCCGGCCTGCAGGCGGTGCTGAAGCTGCTGCTTGCCGAACGGGTCTCGATCCGCAATCTGCATCTGATCATCGAGGCTATCGCCGAGATCGCGCCGCATGTGCGCCGCACCGAGCAGATCGTCGAGCATGTCCGCATCCGCATGGCGCAGCAGATCTGCGGCGACCTCTCGGAAGGGGGCGTGCTCAAGGTGCTGCGCCTCGGCAATCGCTGGGACCTCGCATTTCACCAGAGCCTCAAGCGCGACGCCAAGGGCGAGGTGCGCGAGTTCGACATCGATCCGCGCCAGCTGGAAGAGTTCGGCCAGGACGCGACCAAGGCGATCAAGAAACATCTGGAAGCCGGCGAGCGCTTCGTGCTGGTCACCGCGCCCGACGCCCGCCCCTATGTGCGCATGATCATCGAGCGGCTGTTCACCACGCTGCCGGTGCTCAGCCACGTCGAGATCGCCAAGGGCGTCGAGATCAGGGTGCTCGGGACCATATCGTGAGCGTTCTCTCGCAAGGCGTCGTCATCGCGGCGTTCCTCGCCTTCTGCCGCATCGGCGCGTGCTTCATGCTGATGCCCGGCCTGTCCAGCGCCCGCGTCCCGGTCCAGGTCAGGCTGTTCGTGGCGGTCGCCGCCACTGGCGGCCTGCTCGCCTTCCTGTGGGACCGCATCTTTCCCTTCGTCGATCCGCGACCGCAGATCCTGGTGCCGATGATCATCTCGGAACTCCTGGTCGGCGGGCTGATCGGCGCCATGACCAGGCTTTACATGGAAGCCTTGCGCTTCATGGGCTCGGCCATCGCCATGCTGATCGGCTATGGCGGCACCGGCGGACCGGCGATCGAGGAGCCGGAACCGCAGGCAGCGCTTGCCGCCATCATCTCGTTCTCGGCCCTGTTGATGCTGTTCGTCTTCGATTTCGACCACGAGATAGTGCGCGCGCTGGTGACCTCCTACACGGTCGCGCCGGTCAACATCTTCTTCAACCCGCAGGCCGCACTCGTCGATGTCACCGACACGGTATCGGACACGTTCTTCCTGGTCATCCGCCTCGGCAGTCCGTTTGTCGCTTATGCCATTCTCGTCAATCTGACGATCGGCTTCGTCAACAAGCTGACCCCGCAGATCCCGATCTATTTCATCTCGCAGCCCTTCATCATCGCCGGCGGCATGATCATCTTCTACTTTGCCGTCGGCACCATGCTCTCGCTGTTCGTCGCCGGCTTTGTCGACCTGACATTGGCACGATAGCCATGAGCACGCGCAGGGACCGCCTGAAGAAACTGGTCAAGGTGCAGGAGCAGCTGAAGGCGCTGCACGAAACCCGTCACGCCACCTTCCTTGCCGCGGCCGGCGCCGCCGAGACCGAAGCCCGGGATCTGGTCGGGCATTTCGACCGGGCCGATTCCCTCTCCGGCGTGTTTCCCGATCTCTACCATCGCCGCATTGCCAGCGCGGTCGGGCGCCAGGAGGCGAGCCTCGAAAGCGCCAGGCAGGAAGCCAGCCTCGTCGCCGCGGCAACCGCCCGCACCAACATGGTCGAACGCGCCTACAAGGACGTGCGCAACCGCGACGAGCGCGAACGCTCCGACCGCGAGCGCCTCGACCTGATCGCGCAGAAGCGGAGCGCAGAGTAGTGCCGGGGTGCTGATAGTTGGCCCAAATCTGCCAGACTAATCCTCTCAATGTCCGGAATTACGGTTGCGAAGAGCGCCCATCCGCCTGCTGCGGGAATTGCCGGTCGACGTTCATGCTAACTTCAGTGACCAGCTTGCGGCGAAGAGCCATAGTGTAGTCGTTTGGCCCCTTCGGCGTTATGACAAAAGCTTGGGATCCGCCAATGACGAATTTGGCAAAATAGGATGCCAATGGTTGGTCGGGATTCTCATCTTCCGTTGGAATGGCGATCGCGTTGATCGTGTATCCCTTGGCAATGGCGTTCAGCCTGCTCGGCTGAACGGGAAGTCCGTCGTTGTTCTCACCATTGGAAGAGATGTCGATTACTTTCTTGGCCGCCTTTCCAGGAAACTGGTCGAGCAGAAGACTTCCGACGTCGATGGCCGAGGAAACGGATGTTCCGCTTCGTCCTCTGCGAATATTGCCGGTATCGCCTCTCTTGTTGATCACCGACGCAGCCGCCTTGGCATCTTCCAGCCCGCAGATGCTTGTCCATGGCAGCACCATGCGTGTGTGCCCCGGGCTCGACCATTCAAAGTAGGCCACGCCGATGCAGCCAACATAATTTCGGGTGATGGCCGCGATGATCTCGGGCGAAGTGAGCGCTGCGGCATGTCCCTCCCGCTGCAGGTCAGCAATCTCCGGATCAATCGAAGACGAGTAATCGACTGCGAATACGACAGCAACATCAACATTGGCGGCATGTGCCTGCAGCCCCCAAAACACCGAGGCGACAAGCGTTCCCGCCAGTCTCAAATATGAGCTGGCCCGCTTTGCCAGCGCTCTGACCGTCGGCATCAGAATGCCGCTGCGTATCACTCGCGCCAGAAAGCTTGCCAGCGCCACCATTACAGTGCCCTCGCGACAGGTCCGGCCGCCGACCGAGACCATGGGCCCTGTGCTGAGCGGCGGTCCGCTTGGCAACACGTTCGCATCACCGCTTAGGCTCATCACGTTCCTCCATTGGATCTGAATTGGCAGCGGGACGATGGCCCGCCCAGGCCGCAGGCGCCGCGGCAAAGGCAGGGGCCACGTGGAAGGGCGGAATCGGGCCGGTCAGCAGGGGCGCGCGCGCCCGCGGCGTTCGGTTCGACATTGCGACGGACAGGATCGCACCGAGAATGATCGCGGCGCCCAGTGCGCCTGCGGGTGAGTTCCGCTCACCGAGCAAGATCGCCGCGCCTAGAGCCCCGAAGACGCTTTCGGCACTGACGATCACGGCGGCATGGCTAGCGGAGGTAAAGCGCTGTGCGGCAATCTGTATGCCGAAAGCGATCGCGGTGGAGAACACGCCGAGGACCGCCAGTTCCGGGCCGGCTGCAAATGCCGCGGCCAGTGAAAGGTTGCCTTGCATTGCCCCGAGCGGCAGGGCGAAGGCGGCGGCGCCGAGGAACTGTGTCGCCGCCGCGGTGAACGGCCGCGCATGGGTCTGCATGTGCCGGCCGAGCTCGACCATCCAGAGCGCATAGCAGGCAGCCGACAGGATGGCGGTGAGATCGCCGCTGCTGAGACTGGCGAACCCGCCGGACAAAAGCAGAGCACCGACCATGGTCAGCCCGGCGGCGGCTGCAAGACTCGCTGTCGGACGTTCGCCGATGAGCAGCCAGGCGGCCAGTGGTGTCATCACAGTTGCGGTGCTCACCAGGAAGCTTGCATTTGTGACAGTGGCGCCGAGATAGCAAAGCTGCTGAAGCGTGATGGAGATGGCAAACAGCGCACCCACCCTGGCCAGGCTGGAGAAATGGCCCGGCCCGGCAGGCAGTCGCCTTTCGGTCAAGACAAAGGGCAGCACCAGCAGCCCACCGATCAGGCAACGCAGGCCGACGGCACTCAGCGCGTCGAGATGAACAAGCACTGTCTTTTGCGCGACATTGCCCAAGCCCCATAGAGCAGCGGCAAACAGCAGCAGCAAATTGGCCCTAAGCTTGGACATACACCGCATCCCTCGGACTAAAGCCCGTCGCGGTTTGCGATGGCTCCAGCCACTTCAGGGCGCCCGGTTCGGTCCGCTACGACCGGTGTTTCGTTCAGGTGCCCCTACTTAAGCGATGCCTTAATTGATCTGCCGTCACAGGAGCGCTTGAATGCGTGGTTCTACCGGTTGCGAAGCGTTAGTTTTGAGTTAGGATTTCGTCAGGCTGGGAAGCTTTTAAGAAAATGCAAAGTGAGGACAGCGTCGCCGCAAGCAAAATCTCACTCTTCGGCGGCTTCCGGATTGAAAAGGAAACTGTCGGTCCACTCTGGTTGACCGGGAAGCGGGGCCCCGCGATCATTGCCTATCTGGCCCGCTGCCCGGGCATGGCGGCGACAAGGGAAAGACTGGCTGATCTGCTATGGGGCGATAGCGACAGCGAACACTCGCGCAACAGCCTGCGGCAAACCCTCAGCGTTCTACGCCGTGATCTATCACGGGCGGGTGTGGATATCGTGCATTCCCGGAGGGAGTTGATCGGCCTCAGGCCGGATGCGGTTCGAGTTGACGTCGAGGAGTTTGAATCCGGGCTCTCCGCGCGTTCCGCGCCGGAACTCGAGACGGCTCTGGCGCACTACACCGGACCATTTCTTGATGGGGTTTATCTGGGGAGCAACGCTTTCGACGACTGGGCGGCGGCTGAACGCGACAGGCTGCTGGGCCGCGCGCTTGAGTCCTTCGAAAAACTCGCCCGCCTCGTGGACACAGAGGCCGGACTCGCCCTGGCGGATCGAGTTCTGGCCATGGAACCGACGCGGGAGGAGTCCTATCGGCTCAAGATGGAATTGCTCGCCGCGTGTGGCCAGCGCGACAGGGCGATAAGGACGTATGAGGCTTGCAGGAGCATGCTGAAGAAGGAGTTCGGCGTTGAAACCAGCCCTGAGACGCGGGCGCTTTGGCAATCCCTGCTATCTGCCGCCGACACGACGTCAAATCTGCAACCGGCAAATGGTGCTCCGGCCGGCCAGCGCCCCGGGCGCCCCTCCATCAGCGTTGCCGACTTCGTCAACCTGACCGGAAAGCGAGGCGACGACTTTTTCGCCAGGGGGCTCGTCCAGGACATAACCACGGCCCTCTCCGAGGTGGCCGACTATGTCGTGCTCTCCGCGCTTCCGTCCAAGGACAAGAGCGGCGATGAATCCCAAACGCCGGGAATGCTCCGGGCGCGATACATGCTCAGCGGCAGCATCCAGCGATCCGGCAACGGGCTGAGGGTGAACGTCCAGCTTGTCGATGCTGGCAGCGGCCACAATGTCTGGGCCCAGAAGTTCGACGGCCACTCGGAGAACGCGCTCGAATTCCAGGACCGGATCGCACAGTCGGTTGTGCTGGCTGTGACCCTCGAACTTCAACTGACCAACTGGAAGGTTCGCGACAAGAGCCCGCCGGGCGCCCCTGAAGTGCGCAGGTTGGTGAACGAAGCTCTCATGAAGTATTTTGAGATGACCCGGGACTCACTGTTGGTCGGGATAGAGCTTGCCGAGAAGGCCATTTCGGTGGGACCCGACAACGCCCGTGCACAGCGGACGCTTTCGATCGTAATTTCCATGGGCATTGCGTTTGGCGCACTGCCTCGCGAGCCAGGGCAGATCGAGCGTGCGGTTGAGCTTGCGGAAGCAGCGGTACGGGCAGTGCCCGACGACGAAATTGCCCGCTGCATCCTGTCATTCGCTCTCGAAAGTTCCGGCCGAATCGACGAGGCGATCGCCGAATGCCAACATGCGATCAGCCTCAACCCAAGCTATCCGAGTGGCCACGGCGATATTTCGATGCTCTTTGCGTTGCGCGGACAGGTTAGTGAAGCAGTGCGTGAGGCCAACGAGGCAATCCGGCTCGGCACGTATGACGTCATCGACTTCTGGCGTCACCATGGCCTGGCTGTGGCACTGTTCGCCGCCGGAGACGACCGGCGGGCGCTCGAAGCCGCCCGCAAGGTGGTCAGGACAAAGCCGGGCTTCGTTCGTGGCGCCCTTTATTGGGCCGCGGCCGCTTCGGCAACCGGAAACAACGAAGAAGCGACACGGGCCATCCATCATTGCCTGTCACAGCTTCCTCATCTCAACCTCGGTAATGTCTGCCCCGGCTTTGTGCCACGCTATGTGAAGGATCATCATCACGCGAGATTCCTTGAAATGCTGTCGAGGGCTGGCCTTCCTGCTTCCTAGTGGAACCTGGCTACGCGACCGGGATCGTGGCGGCCATCTCGCAGCCGGATTCAGCCCGCGTGCTTGGAACAAATGACGGGCCAGACTGTTCACCTCTGATACGACGCTGACGTGCCCGCTGGGTAAGCGGCGATCTTAAGGAGTTCTCATCATGAACATGTCGTCCACGTTTCGTTCAGTCGCGTTTGCCGCCATCGCCACTGCGGGCGTAAGCCTTGCCAGCGCCGCGCATGCCGACAGCGGGACGATCCGCTTCTCCGTCTACAAGGCTGCCTTCTTTGTGGGTGGCTCTGGAGGCGAAGGCACGCTGACCTTCCATGGCCGCCGCTATCCCGTCTCTGTCGGCGGCATCTCAGGCGGCCTCGCCTTCGGGGTTTCCAAGACCTACTTCCAAGGTACCGTTCGCCACATTCGCCGCGTCCGGGATGTAACGGGGGTCTATGGGGCGGCGGGCGGTGGCGGTGCGCTCGGCAAAGGGGCCCAGGTGATCGTCATGACCAACGACAAGGGCGCCCAACTCGAGCTCACCGGCAAGCAGGTAGGCATGCAGGTCAACGCCGATCTCAGCGGTATGGCCATTACGGTGAAGTAGGACGTCGCTCCGTTCGGCGTCCCTGCGGTCGGTTCACTACGCTGCATACAACGGTAGGCTTTCTAGCCATGCCATTTAGGAAGCCGACGTTCCGCTTTCGGCCAAAACCGCGACGTCCGAATGGTGGCTTGGCGATGTCGGCAGTTGGCGACGGGACCAAGAAGCATGCCTGCGTTCCACCAATGCCCGCCGCGCAAGCCTGCCACAAGCTTGTTGAGGCATGGTCTGGCTAAGGAAAACCGATAAAAGGCGGACTTTCTTGGCGATTTCTCCACCCAGCGACATCGTTATGGATGTGGCCCGAGCCGTCGACCCGACGGACATCGAGGCCGCCCGTGCCGCGCTGACCAAGCGCGCGGGTGGTGCTACCGGGACGTTTTCGGTCGACACCGCCGCTTCGGTCGATGCCGGCTCGATCCTGTCGCGGGCCACCGCCGACAAGGCCGCGACGACCGACCCGGCCAAGAAGTTCAAGAAGTTCGAGGCGATGGTGCTGCAGACCTTCATCCAGAACATGCTGCCCAAGGACACCGAAGGCGTCTACGGCAAGGGCCTCGCCGGCGACATGTGGAAATCGCAGCTTGCCGAGCGGGTGGCCGACGTGATGGCCGAACGCGGCGGCATCGGCATCGCCAAGTCGATGCTCGCCGACCACTATCTCGAAGGCAAGCGCGTCGTGCCGGTCGGTCCGGTTTCGGGCGGGCCGGAAAAGACCGAGATCGATCAACAGAACAGCCTGTCGACCTCGCTGGTCCACGAATTGCAACGCAAGGCGGCCCGGTCGATCACCGGTGACGACATAGCCATCAAGACAGACATCAAGATCTAGGAATGCCCCCGAAACCGGCAGTCGGTTTTGGGAAGGATCATGCCAAAACACTGAGACAGTGCGTATCCGAGTTCAATCTAACCAGACCGGGATTCTCATGGCCGACTTTTCGGAATTCACCGCCAACCTGCCAGCACGCACGACCGCGTCGGAAGCGCCGATCCCGTTCGCGCGCCCGGGCAACCTTGCCGCCATCATCGGCCGCATCGAGGAAGTGGTCGAGGAAGAGACGGCCGGCATCCGCAACGCGACCAATTATGATCTCAAGGCGTCGAACGCCCGCAAGAGCCGCTATCTCTACGAACTGACGCGCGCCATGCGGGGCGGCAGCGAAGCCGAATTCCTCGAACAGCACCGCGAAGGCCTGACCCGGCTGCGCCATAAGCTGGCCAAGAACGAGGCGGCGATCCTGGCTCACCTCAGCGCGGTCAACGAGGTTGCCAGCCTGCTGCGGCACGCCATCCAGCGCGCGGAAACCGACGGCACCTATTCCGCCGGCGAGTTCGGCTGGATGAAGGCATGATGCCGAACACTATGCCCAGCCAAAAAGATAGTGCCGCTTTCCCATCGCCAGGAAATGACAAGGCCTGATGCTCAAGGTCATCGCTATCGCCGTCTGGATCTGCGCCGCCACGCTCGGCGCCGTGTTCTATTCGTTCCAGGCAGCCGGCGAGCGCGGTGTCGGCGAGACACCGAAGCCGATGCTGGGTGGCCTGGACTACGTCAAGACCGACATCATTTCGGTACCGCTGATACGCGATTCCCAGATCGGCGGCTATTTCCTGACCAAGCTTGTCTACACGGTCGAGCCCGAGCAGATAAAGAAGCTGTCCATTCCAGCGGAAGCGCTCATCACGGACCAGGTCTATACCTACCTCTATTCCAATCCGCAGATCGACTTCACCAATAAGGCGACGATCGACCTCGATGCCTTCCGCGCCGCGATCCGAGATACCGTCAACACCCGTGTCGGCGCCACTCTGGTGCATGAGGTTCTGATCGATCAGGTCAATTTCCTGAGCAAGGACGAAATCCGCGACAACTGGCTGCGCCGCAAGAAAAGCGAGACGGCAGCGGAAATGACCAAGGCATTCAAGGAACATTGAGCTGCCCGGCTCGCCGTTGCGCCTCTCGCCGAGACGTCATCCGCTGCGGCGATAGGAACCAGCCACCGGAATCCGCGTTGACGTAAACGTCAACCCAAAGCTATATGCGACCGTGATCGCGAAAGCGCGCGGCATGGAGCTTCGAGCGCCGCTGCGCGACAGATGCAACAGACAAGGAGAACAGCGTGAGCGTTCAGGAGATTGCAGAGAAGATCAAGTCGCGCGTGGCGAGCAGCGGATTCGATCGTTCGGTGAAATTCGACACCGGCGCCGATGGCGTCATCGTCATCGATGGCACAACCATTTCAACCACTGACGGACCCGCCGATTGCACCATCAAGCTCTCGCTCGACGATCTGGATTCGCTGATATCGGGCGACCTGAACCCGACCATGGCTTTCATGACCGGCAAGATAAAGGTCGAAGGCGACATGACCGTCGCCATGGCGCTCAGCCAGCTGATCGGCTGACCGCTTGTGAGCCGCACAAAACGCCGCCCGATGGGCGGCGTTTTTGTTTTGAGCCGCAGCCGAGTGGCCCTTCGGGCAGCCCTTGCAGCTCAGGCCGCCGACGTCAGCTGCTGCGCCTTCAGCTTGCGCCCCGCCGCCTTCAGCGTGCCGTGTACGCCGTCAAGCGCGCCGTCGACCAGTTCCAGCGCCAAAAGGCGGTGCCGCTCATAAGGGCCGGGCATGGCGAGCGAACCGGTCCTGACGGCCGAAAACCCGAAGCGTCCGTAATAGGGCGCGTCGCCGACCAGCAGGATCGCCGCATGGCCAAGCCGCGCCGCCTCGGCGATGGCATGACGCATCAGCGCCGAGCCGATGCCGGCACTCTTGAGCGACGGTTCGACGGCGAGCGGACCAAGCAACAGCGCTGCCGGACCGCCCTCGCCCAGCCTGACATCCCACAGCCGCACGGTGCCGGCGACGGCGCCGGATGCATCACGAGCGACGAAGGCCAGGCCTTCCGAGGGCCGGCGGCCGCGCCGCAGCTTCTCCGAAGACTTCTTCCTGCGCATCGGACCCATGGCGTCGTCTAGCAGCGCTTCGCGCGCTGCAACGTCGGCTGAGGTTTCGGCGACGATGGCAATGGCGCGGGCACTCTCCCCCACAAGGGGGGAGATCGGCCAGACGCCCTCATCGATGAAATTTGCAATGTCCATTTCCGCAATCCCTAGCGAGCGGAGATCTGTCCCACAGGCGAGCCCGGGTGGACGCCAGACGCCCACCTGGGATGATCTGAGCGGCTCTTGCGAACCGTCAGATCACGTAGGATCGGAGAGGCTCGAAGCCGTTGAAGGCGACCGCCGAGTAGGTGGTCGTGTAGGCGCCGGTGCCTTCGATCAGCACCTCGTCGCCGATGGTCAGCGACAAGGGCAACGGATAAGGCGTCTTCTCGTACATCACGTCGGCGGAATCGCATGTCGGGCCGGCGAGCACGCAAGGCGCGGTCTCCGTGCCGTCATGCGCGGTGACGATCGGGTAGCGGATCGCCTCGTCCATCGTCTCGGCCAAACCGCCGAACTTGCCGATGTCGAGGAACACCCAGCGCACATTGTCGTTGGCGGCCTTCTTCGAGATCAGCACGACTTCCGACTTGATGACGCCGGCATTGCCGACCATGCCGCGGCCCGGCTCGATGATGGTTTCCGGAATGGCATTGCCGAAATGCTTGCGCAGCGCCGAGAAGATCGCCTGGCCATAGGCCTTGGCCGCCGGCACGTCACGCAGGTAGCGCGTCGGGAAGCCGCCGCCCATATTGACCATCTTGAGCACGATGCCTTCCTCGGCCAGCGTCGCGAACACCGTCTTGGCGTCGGCCAGCGCACGATCCCAGGCGGTCAGGTCGGTCTGCTGCGAGCCGACATGGAACGACACGCCATAGGCGTCGAGGCCGAGCCCCTTGGCATGGCGCAGCACGTCGACGGCCATCGCCGGCACGCAGCCGAACTTGCGCGACAGCGGCCACTCGGCGCCCTCGCCGTCGGTCAGCACGCGGCAGAACACGCGCGCGCCGGGAGCGACGCGGGCGATCTTTTCGACCTCTTCGACGCAATCGACCGCGAACAGGCGGATGCCGAGCTGGTAGGCGCGTGCGATGTCACGCTCCTTCTTGATGGTGTTGCCGAAGGAGATGCGGTCCGCCGGCGCACCGGCGTCCATCGCCATCTCGACTTCGGCAACGGAAGCGGTGTCGAAGGACGAGCCCATCGCAGCAAGGAGGCGCAGGATTTCCGGCGCCGGATTTGCTTTCACCGCATAGTAGATCTTGGAATCGGGCAGCGCCTTCTCGAAGGCGCGGAAATTGTCGCGCACGACATCGAGGTCGACGACGAGGCAGGGGCCGGTCGGACGTCGGGTGGCGAGGAAGTCAAGGATACGCTGGGTAGCCATCGGGGTCTCTCCATCAGCGCCTTTCGGCGCGCAATAAGGCTGCGGGACGCGGGCTGTCGGCCTCGCGAACACGCGGTGGACAAAGGCGGGACGGAAATCCATGGAACCAGCCGGTGGAGACCCCGGAACCATGAAACGCCGTCTCGCGGCGGTGAACCTTGGCCTTGCCCGGCCTCGGTTCGCTTTGTCTGCCTTGGCTTGGATGGGAGACCCGTCCGCACTGCCGGCAATGAAGGTGTGCCTCTTCAGTAACCCCGGTCTTTGGACAACCGGCAGAACACCAGAAAGGCCCGCACCGTCGTTGCTTCAAGGTGTCCTCGGTCTGGCGGTTGGCCGCTAAACCGACTGGAGGGGTTGGCTCCAGTTACCTTACCGATTTCCCTCACCATTCGAGGATCGGCGGACACCCACAGGCACGTGCGACTTTGGGCAAGCGCGATATAAGAGCGTCGGCTTTCACAATCAATAAAAATCGCATCCAAGGTTGTAAAATTTCTGGCATCGAACAATGTTGGTGCAATCGTATCCGGATATCGAACGATGCCAGGCACGCACGGCCCCCTCAACGCCTTTCTCGACGTTCGCCAGATGCCGGTGGCACATGCCGAGCTAGGACCGCTGGCCGGCTTGCGGCTGGCCGTCAAGGACATCTACGACGTCGCCGGCTACCGCACCGGTTGCGGCAATTTGCAGAAATTCGCTGAAAGCGACGCCGCCTCGCGCACCGCGCCGGCCGTGCAGATGATTCTCGATGCCGGCGCGCGCTTCGTCGGCAAGACCCAGACCGACGAACTTGCCTTCGCGCTGTTTGGTCAGAATGCGCATTTTTCGTTTCCGGTGAACCCGGCAGCGCCCGACCGCGTTACCGGCGGCTCGTCATCGGGGTCGGCTGCGGCTGTAGCTGGCAGGCTGGCCGATATCGCCACCGGCTCCGACACCGGCGGCTCGATCCGCGCGCCGGCGAGCTTTTGCGGGTTGATTGGGCTGCGCACCACGCATGGCCGCATTTCGCTCGACGGCGCGATGAAGCTGGCGCCGAGCTTCGACACGTTCGGCTGGTTCGCCGACGATATCGAGACCTACGAGACAGTGGGCAAGCTGCTGCTTGGCCGCGACCCGCACCAGCAAGCGTTGGAGCGCCCGCTGGCGCTGGACTGGCTGGATGGACTCGTCGCCCGCCCTGCACTTGCCGAATATGCTGAGATGAAGGCGCTGGCGAGCAAGGTTTTCGGCACGCCTGCGACCCCGGCGGTGCCCTTCGCCTCGTCTCCGGACGAACTCTACTGGTGCTTTCGCCGGCTCCAGGCCAAGGAAGCCTGGACGGTGCATGGCGCGTGGATCACCAGTGGCGAGCGCGACCTCGGCCCCGGCGTCGATGAACGTTTCGGCTTTGGCCGCGCGGTCGACGACCGCACGGCACAGGCCGAGACGGTGCGCCGGCTGACCTTCAGCGCCGAACTGAGTGCCCTGCTCGGCAAGGACGGCTTCCTTGTCCTGCCGACGGTGCCTGGCCCGGCGCCCTACGTGGACAGCACGCCGGAGCAGTTCCAGGCCTATCGCGAGCAGGCGCTACGGCTTCTGTGCCTGGCCGGCCTATCGGGTTTTCCGCAAATCACCTTGCCCGTCGGCTCGGTCGCCGGCGCGCCGTTCGGCCTGTCGCTGCTTGGCCCTTCCGGCAGCGACATTGCCCTGATACGGCTCGGCCGGAAACTTCTCGACGCCGCACGAAAGGCCTGACCATGGACACACTGACCCGCATGCGTGCCTTCATCGATGTGGTCGAGGCCGAGGGCTTTTCGGCGGCGGCGCGCAAGATCGGCCGTTCCAAGGCATTGCTGTCGAAATATGTGCGCGAGCTGGAGGACGAGCTCGGCGCGCTGCTGCTCAACCGCACCACAAGGCAGTTCTCGATGACCGAGGCCGGCCACACCTATTACCGGCGCGCCTCCGAGATCGTCCGCGAGGTCGACAGCCTGGCCGATGCAGTGCGCGAATCCTCCGGCGACGTGCGTGGCCGGATCAAGCTGTCAGCGCCGCGCACCTTCGCCGATGCGCCGATCGGCCAGTCGCTAATTGACTTCGCCAAGCAATATCCCGACATCGTGCTCGACATCCAGCTCGACGACCGTTTCGTCGACCTTGTCGAGGAAGGCTTCGATCTCGCGGTGCGCATCTCGCGGCTGGAGAACTCGTCGCTGATCGCCAGGCGGCTGGCGCCGTTTTCGATAAGGCTGTGCGCCTCTCCCGAACTGATCGCCAAGCACGGTATGCCGACCCGGCCGCAGGATCTTGGCCGCATGCCCTGCATCGTCGACACCAATGGCCGTGGACTGAACAACTGGCCGTTCAAGGGCGAGAATGGCGATCCGGTGAGCGTCGCGGTGTCGGGTCCGATCGAGGTCAACAGCCCGATGACGGCGCGGGCCGCGGCCCTGGCGGGGCTCGGATTTTCCGTCCTGCCGGATTTCATCGCCGCGCCCGATCTCGAAAGCGGGCGGCTGGTGACGGTGCTCGATGACCGCATCCTGTCGGGCGGCGGTATTTTCGCCGTCTACCCGCACCGCCGCTACCTGCCGGCCAAGGTCCGCGTTTTCGTCGACTTTTTGGTGCAGTGGTTCAGGACGCGTGAGGCTGCCTGACCGTTCCAAGCCGCTGCCCGCCTTTGGGCGACACCCACCAGCGGTCCCAATTTCGCCCCCTTTCTGGTAACTTCTCGACATCTCTCCGAGGCCGATGGAATCGCGACCGAGAATGCACCTGAAACGGCACGCAATCATGCTGGCTTCGGCCTTGGCGGCGATCTTTGCCGCCACCGGACCGGCTTATGTGCATCCCCATGTCTTCGCCGAGGCTCGCCTTGACGTGATCCTCTCCCCGGATCACCAAAGTGTGAAGGCGCTGCGCCATCTCTGGCGCTTCGATGATCTGTTTTCCTCGACGGTGATGATGGAGTTCGACAAGAACTCCGACCTGAAGCTCGACGACAAGGAGCTGAAGGAGGTTGCCGACACCGTCCACGCCTCGCTGGCCGAGTTCAACTACTTCCAGCTCGTCACTGTCGACGGCAAGGACGTGGCGATGACGCCGCCGCCGCATCTGATGGMCAATTTCGACAATGACCAGCTGATCATCCTGTTCGAGTCCGAGCCGAAGGAGCCGATCAAGCTCAACGGCAAGATCGACATCGGCGTCTACGATCCGACCTTCTACACGGCGATCGATTTCACCGAGGACCGCAACATCACCGTTGAAGGCCTGCCGTCGAATTGCACCAGCAAGGTTATCCGTCCCGATCCGGACGAGGCGATCGCCGAAAACCAGAAGACCCTGACCGATGCCTTCTTCAACGATCCGACAGGCACCGACATGAGCAAGATCTTCGCCACCAAGCTCGAACTGAACTGTCAGCCAGAAGGATGAAGCCGGTGACGAAACCGTCCCTGCGTTTGGCATTCGGCCTGTTGGCCATCACCTTTGTCATGATGCATTTCGCCAATTCCGCCCATGCCCAGAGTTCGCTCGGCATCGGCGTCAATGACGGCATGGCGCCCACCACCGGCCCGTTCGCCCACATCCTGATGTGGATCAATCTGAGGCAGCAGGAATTTTACCGCGCGCTGGCGACGGCGATGAAGGCGATGCGCCAGGACGGCAGCAAGCTGTGGGTGCTTATCGGCCTGTCCTTCGCCTACGGCATTTTCCACGCCGCCGGCCCCGGTCACGGCAAGGCGGTGATCTCGTCCTACATGGTGGCCAATGAAGTGGCGCTGCGGCGCGGCATCCTGTTGTCCTTCGTCTCGGCACTGCTGCAGGGCCTGACCGCGGTCGCGGTGATGGCGGTCGCCTATTTCGTCCTGCGCGGCACCGCCGTCTCGATGACCGATGCGGCCTGGTTCATGGAAATCATGAGCTTTGTTTTCGTTACCCTGTTCGGTGCCTGGCTGCTGTGGCGCAAGCTCGGCCCCTCCGTCCTGCGCCTTTTTGGCAGAGGCCCCGCCTATAGCCTGTCGGCGGCTCACGCCGGTCATTCCCATGCGGGTCATTCGCACGCCGGCCATTCGCATGCCGGCCACTCGCATGGTGGTCATTCGCATGCAGTGCATTCGCATGCTGACCATGACCATTCGGCGCATGCCCATTCGCACGCGCTGCACGTGCGTGACGATCACGACCATGCGCATGGCCATTCGCACGATCATCACGAGCACGGTGCGCACGATCATGTCGCACACGACCATGCTCATCACGCGGCCGGCGAGGTCTGCGACACCTGCGGCCATTCGCATGCGCCCGATCCGGCGCTGCTGTCTGGCGACCGCTTCGACTGGCGCACGGCCTGGTCGGCAGTAGCGGCTGTCGGCATCCGCCCCTGCTCAGGCGCGCTGATCGTCCTGAGCTTTGCACTTCTCAACGGGCTCTGGCTCGGTGGCCTGCTGTCGGTGCTGGCCATGTCGCTGGGAACCGCCATCACCGTTTCGGCCCTGGCGACGCTGGCAGTGACCGCCAAGAACTGGGCGGTGTATTTCGCCGGCGACGGCCGTATGGGCAACCGCATCCACTCGATCGTCGAGATCGGTGGCGCCGCGTTCGTGTTCCTGTTCGGACTGCTGCTGCTGTCGGCGAGTCTGGCGACGGGTGGATGATGTTGCGGTTGGCGACGCTCCGGGTTTAACCCGCGATCTTGCTGCCCAGCTCATCCTCGATATGCGCGCGGATGATCTCGTCAAAGCTCTTCTCGGCGCTGAAGCCGAGCTCCCTTGACCGCCGCGCCTCGAACCGCGTCGGCCAGCCCTTGACGATCGCCCAGATCGTCTCGTCCGGCTCCTCGCGGATCAGCTTCACCGCCTTCGATCCGGCGATGCGGTCGAGTGCCTCGATCTGCTCGCCGACTGTGACCGCGACGCCGGGCATCGTCAAATTGCGGCGCGGCCCGACAGCGTTGCCGTCGATCTCCGCCGCATGGATCAGGAAATTGACCGCCGAGCGCGGGCTGGCATGGGTGTGCATGACCGAGCGCGGCACTGGCAGGATTGCCTCATGGCCGCTCAACGGCTCGCGGATGATGCCGGAGAAGAAGCTGGAGGCTGCCTTGTTCGGCTTGCCTGGCCGCACGCAGATGGTCGGCAGCCGGATGCCGATGCCGTCGAAGAAGCCACGCCTGGAATAATCGGCGAGCAGCGCTTCGCTCATCTGTTTCTGGGTGCCGTAGGAGGTCAGCGGCGTCGGATGGAATTCATCCGGGATGACATCCGGAAACGGCGCGCCGAACACCGCGATCGACGAGGTGAAGACGACGCGCGGTGCAAAGCCCGCCAGGCGGATGGCATCGAACAGCGCTCGCGTACCGTCGAGATTGACGCGGTAGCCGAGATCGAAATTCGCCTCCGCCTCGCCCGACACGATGCCGGCGAGATGGAAGACGACATCGGGGCGCGACGCGACCAGGCGCTCTGCGGCACCCGCCTCGGCGAGGTCGCCGGTGTGGATGGTGACGCTGACGCCGTCCATGGCCGGCGCCTGCGGCGGCACGATGTCGTGCAGGTCGAGTGCCGCGATCTTGCGGCCGCGCAGCGTGCCGTCCTTGGCCAGCCGGGCAATGAGCTTGCGACCGACCATGCCTGCGGCGCCAGTGATCAGAATACGCATGTCGAAATCCCTTATTTGCCCTGGTTTTTGCGCTGGTTGCGGGCCCGCAGCCAGAACACCGAGAAAAACGCCAGCACGAAGATGATGCCAAAGGCACCGGCCAGCACGGTCGAGAAACTGCCAAGCGCCAGCATCACCGTCGGCAGATAGAAGGCGGCGATACCGAACAGAAGCATGATCCACGCTGCCGCGATGGCCGCATTCCTGGTGTCGCGGTCCATTATGCTGCACCCGGGCAGCGGGTCTTCATCAAGCTAGTTTTCAAGGCTTTGGGACTCCTGGGGCAGGACCAATCGATATCAATCGATCAGGCCTGGTGATGATGGTCGTGAAGCGCGGCCGCACCATGCTCGTGATCATGATCGTGGTCGTCGCCATCGTCGGCGCACTGTCCGAATTCCGGTTCCACGGTGGCATGGCTGATGCCGTGCTTGCTGGCAAGCCGCTTCTTGATGGTGCTCACCGCCTGATAGGCATCGACGCCTTCAGTAAGGCAGGCATGCAGTGTCGCCATGTTGCTCGTTCCGTCGAGCGACCAGACATGCATGTGGTGCACTTCACGCACTCCCTGGACCGTCGCCTCGATATCCCTGGCGATCAGGTCGCGGTCGAGGCTCGGCGGCACGCCCTCGAGCAGGACATGGGCGGCGGCGCGCATCAGCGACCATGCCGTTGACAGGATCAGCAGCGAGACCAGGACCGACAGGATCGGGTCGATCGGCGTCCAGCCGGTCGCCAGGATCACCAGCGCTGCAACGATCGCCGCTGCCGAGCCGAGCAGGTCGCCGAGCACATGTAGGATGGCGCCCCGCATGTTCAGGCTCTCGCGGTCGCCGCCATGCAGCACGAGGAAGGAACCGATATTGACCAGCAGGCCGAGCACCGCCACGACCAGCATCGGTCCGCCGAGCACCGGTGTCGGCGCCAGCAGGCGGCCCCACGCCTCGTAGACGATCCACAGCGCAATGACGAAGATTGCGATGCCGTTGGTGTAGGCGACCAGAGTCTTGACCCGGCCGAAGCCATAGGTGAGACGGCCGGTTGCCGGCCGGCCGGCAAGATGAAATGCATACCAGGCAAGGCCGAGCGCGATCGCATCGGCGAGCATGTGGCCAGCATCGGCCAGCAGTGCCAGCGACCCGGTAAGAAGGCCGCCGAGCGCCTCGGCGACCATGAAGCCGCCGGTCAGGCAGGCGGCGATCAGGACGCGTTTTTTGTCGGTCGAGCCATGCACATGGCCGGCGCCGTGATCGTGTCCGCTGTGGTCGTCGGAATGGGTATGTGCCAATGGCAACTCCCGTTGCGCGCCGAATTCAGTTCACGCGCCAAACTCGGCGCGAAAATCCTCAAGCCGTCGCTTCTGCTGGCCGTCGCCATCGAAATTGGCCGGGTCGAGCCACGCTTCATAGGCTTGACGCAGGGCCGGCCACTCCTTGTCGATGATCGAATACCATGCCGTATCGCGGTTTTCACCCTTGACGATGAGATGCTGGCGGAAAATGCCCTCGAACTTGAAGCCGAACCGTTCGGCCGCCCGCTTCGATGGCTCGTTGCGGTTGTTGCACTTCCATTCGTAGCGACGATAGCCGAGCTCGTCGAAGATGTATTTCATGAACAGGAACTGCGCTTCGGTCGCTCCGGGCTTGCGCGAGATGAGCGGTCCCCAATAGATGTTGCCGATCTCGATGACGCCATAGGCAGGATCGATACGCATCAGCGTCTGGCGTCCGGCGACCTTGCCGCTGGCCTTGTCGATGACTGTGAAGAACAGCGGATCTTCGCTGGCCTCCACCTTGTCCAGCCATGGCTGGAAGGCGGCACGTGTCTCCGGCGGATAATCGGGCAGCCAGGCGAAGCGACCATCGACGTCGGACACGGAAGACGCTTCATACAGACCGTCGCCATGTTTTGCGGCGCTCAGCGGTTCGAGCCGGACGGTGCGGCCGTCGATGGCCTTGCGCTCGGGCCGCGGACGCGGTTGCCAATCTTTGAGATTTTCCGACACCTAATGCTCCAATCCGTTTGACTTTTGCCGGCCAAGGCTCACAAAAACGCACGCCAACAGTAAGAACCACACGGACGGGAAAAATGCTCCACACGATTTCGGCCTTCGACCGTCTGGGCGAGGAAAACGCCTTCGCCGTGCTCGCGCGAGCGACAGCACTTGCGAGCCAAGGCCGCGACATCGTCAACCTCGGCATCGGCCAGCCCGACTTCAAGACGCCGCAGCACATCGTCGAGGCGGCGATCAAGGCGCTGCGTGACGGCCACCACGGCTACACGCCGGCCAATGGCCTGCTGGCGACGCGCGAGGCGGTGGTGCGGCGCACGCTGACCACCACCGGCGTCGAGATATCGCCTGAAACGGTGATGATCCTGCCCGGCGGCAAGCCGACCATGTTCGCCGCGATCCTGATGTTCGGCGAGCCCGGCGCCGAGATCCTCTATCCCGATCCCGGTTTTCCCATCTACCGCTCGATGATCGAATTCACCGGCGCGGCACCGATCCCGGTGCCGATGCGCGAGGAGAACGGCTTTGCCTTCTCCGCCGACGAGACGCTGGCGCTGATCACCTCGAAGACCAGGCTCTTGATCCTCAACTCGCCGGCCAACCCGACCGGCGGTGTCACGCCGCGCGCCGAGATCGAGAAACTGGTCAAGGGGCTGGAGAAGCACCCCGACGTCGCAATCCTCTCCGACGAGATCTACGACGTCATGACCTATGACGGCGAGACGCATTGCTCGCTGCTTGGCTTTCCCGAGATCCGCGACCGGCTGATCGTCCTCAACGGCTGGTCGAAGACCTGGGCGATGACCGGCTGGCGCATGGGCTGGTCGATCTGGCCGAATGGCGACAAGGGCGCCCATCTCTACGACAAGGTGCGCAAGCTGGCGGTCAATTGCTGGTCCTGCGTCAACGCGCCGAGCCAGTTCGCCGGCATTGCCGCCATCGACGGCCCGCAGGACGATGTCGACAAGATGATGCGCGCCTTCGACCGTCGCCGGAAGATCGTGGTCGAGGGGCTGAATGGCTTGCCCAACATCTCCTGCATCACGCCCAAGGGTGCCTTCTATGCCTTCCCCAACGTGTCGAAGACCGGCTGGAAGGCAAAAAAGCTCGCCTCGGCACTGCTCGACGAGGCCGGCGTGGCGCTGATCGGCGGTCCCGATTTCGGCATACTCGGCGAGGGCTACATCAGGCTCTCCTACGCCAACTCCGAGGAGAACATCTTGCGGGCGCTGGAGCGGATCGGAACGTTCCTGGCGAAGTGAGGTTCGGCCCGCGCTGTCCATCGATATCCCCGACCGGAGAAAGTGACATCGGATGTTCTACGCAATCCTCGCCTATCACGTGGAAGATGCGATCAAGGCGTTGACGCCGCGGGAAGATGCGGCGCTGATGGCCGACCTGCTGAAGATCAACACCCGGCTTCACGAGGAAGGCACGCTAGGACCGTCCGCGCGTCTGGGAGCGACGCAGGATGCCTTCACCCTGCGCGGCCCGGGTGACGGCGTGGTCATCGACGGCCCTTTCGCTGAGACCAAGGAACAATTGCTCGGGCTATATGTCGTCGACTGCGCCACGCGGGACGAGGCCATCGCGATCGCCCGCGACCTTCGCCGTGTCAATCCGACCGCCGTCTACGAGATCAGGCCCATTCTGCTTTTCAAGCCCGGCGCGCCGCTGGCGGGCAAATGAGCCGGCGGCCGGAGGCCTGCCAGCGTCCGCTGCTCACCCACGCCCCACAAACGGCATCTTGGTGGCCATCACCGTCATGAACAGCACATTGGCGTCGAGCGGCAGGCTGGCCATGTGAACGACGGCGTCGGCGACGCGCTGGACGTCCATCACCGCTTCGGCGGCGATCGAGCCGTTGGCCTGCGGCACGCCGACCGTCATCGGCTGTGCCATGTCGGTCAGCGCGTTGCCGATGTCGATCTGGCCGCAGGCGATGTCATAGGGCCGGCCGTCGAGCGCCAGCGTCTTGGTCAGGCCGGTGATGGCATGCTTGGTCGCTGTGTAGGGCACCGAGCCCGGGCGCGGCGCGTAGGCCGACACCGAGCCGTTGTTGATGATGCGGCCACCCATCGGCCGCTGCTTGCGCATGGCGCCGAAGGCGGCGCGGGCGCACAGGAACGAACCGGTGAGATTGACGCCGACGATGTCATTCCACACCTCGACCGGGATCTCGTCGATCGGCGTTGATTTGTAGCCCATGCCGGCATTGTTGAAGAGCAGGTCGACGCGGCCGAAGGCCTCCGCCACCGTCTCGAACAGATCATCGACCTCGCCGGCCTTGCTGATGTCGCAGGCAACCGCCAATGCCTTGGCCTCGGTCGGCCCGGCCTCGGCGACGGCGGCATCCAGCACGGATTTGCGGCGTCCGCAGAACACCGTGTTCCAGCCGGCCTTGAGCAGCGCCGTGGCGACGCTCTTGCCGATGCCCGTGCCGGCACCGGTGACGATAGCGGTTCTTTGCTCGGTCATGGCTGTTGTCCTCCAGCGGCGCTGCGTGTGCACGACTGATTTTCGGGGTTTGTCCTCAGGAGAGAAGGCATCGCAAATGACGGCAGCGATGGCAAGCCGAACCACCAGGGCCGGTCTCGAAAAATGGAATCCGGTTTTCGGAGAAGATCTGCTCAAACGAACGGACAGGGCCCGACAAAAAGGGCGGTCATTGGCGACCGCCCTGATCTGAACCGGGCTTGGGAGGAGGAGAAGCCGGTCCGACTGTGTAGAATCATGCGCTTCCTGAGTTAATGGAGGGTTAACCCCGGAAAGGCGATCTGTGCCGATTTGGGCTACCAGCGCGGATTGGGCGAAGTCCCTGCCTTGGCCGGCACCTTGGCTGCCGAAACCGTCGCCTCGACGTGATCGACCAGCGCATCCGGCAGGCCAAGCCGGCCGGCAAGCAGATCGAGATACCCGCGCTCGGCGCGGGTGTCGGGATCGATGGTAAGGCGCGACGCGGTGTAGAGTTCGAGCTTCTGCGCATCGGTCTTAGCGCCGGCTACCAGCATGTCGAGGTCAAGCGGGCTCTCCAGCTCCTTCATCAGGAATTTCTCGGCATCGGAGCCTATGCCGGCTAGGCTGAGCTTGCCGGCGATCTTCTGGCGTTCGTCGCCGTCGATATGACCGTCGGCCTTGGCCGCCGAGATCATCGCCCGAACCAGGGTCAGCGTGAATTCGTCCTCGCCTTGCGGCGCCTGCGACGGGTGGAAGGCGGTGTCCTTGGGCGGCGGCAGCAATTCCGGTTCGCCGGTCGCGGGGCCTTCCGCCGGCGCGTTGCCGGCCTTGTAGTTCTGGTAGGCCTTGTAGGCGAGGCCGCCGATCGCGGCCAGTCCGCCTAGCTTCACGGCAGCGCCCGTCACCTCGCGGCCGGCACCGGTCCCGAGCAGCACGGCAGCGAGCGCGCCAGCGGCCAGCGGGTTGTCCTTGGCCATCTGCACGGCCTGGCCCGCCTTGTCACGGACGGTGCCGCTGGTGCCGGGGATTTGCGAGCCGAGCAGATCGTCAAGAAGCTTCTTGGGATCGAACATTCAATGCCTCCAGGATTTGCCCGGCCGAACGGGCAGGTTTCGAACGCCGAAGAGGTAGGCCCCGCACTTTGACATTACAATGACGGATCCTTCGGGACAGATCCTCGCGGCGGGTGGCCGAAGCCCGGATCAGGATCCGATATGCCGGCCCCTGCCCCGTACTTGCGCAAGTTCGACCTGGCGCTGACGCTCGGCGTAACGCTGGCGGTCCTCGTCGGAACGCGCATCGAAACAATGCGGACATGATACGCCGGTGGCAAACTTCGGTGACGTCAGGTCGCCCGGCGTCAGCGGATGGCGGCAGGCGCGGCAGAGTTCGGCGTCGCCCTCGGCAAGGCCGTGCGACACCGAAACGCGTTCGTCGAACACGAAGCACTCGCCTTGCCACAGGCTCTGTTCGGCCGGAACCTCCTCCAGGTATTTGAGGATGCCGCCCTTGAGGTGGAAGACATCCTCGAAGCCGAGCGACTTGACGTAGGCGGTCGCCTTTTCGCAGCGTATGCCGCCGGTGCAGAACATCGCCACCTTGCGGCCCTCGAGTTCCGTCCTGTGTGCTTCCACCCAGGCCGGGAACTCGCGAAAGCTTGCCGTTGCCGGATCGACCGCGCCCTTGAAGGTGCCGATCGACACCTCATAGGCGTTGCGCGTGTCGATGACGATTGTCTCCGGCTCGGAAATCAGCGCGTTCCAGTCACCCGGCGCGACATAGGTGCCCGCACTCGTCGCCGGGTCGATGTCGCCGACACCCATGGTGACGATCTCGCGCTTCAGCCGCACCTTCATGCGGTGAAACGGCGTTTCCGCTGCGCTGCTGTATTTGACCTCGAGGCCGGCGAGCCCTTCGATGGCTTCGAGATGATCGATCAGTTCGGCGATCGCCGCCTCGCTGCCGGCGACGGTGCCGTTGATGCCCTCATGCGCCAGAAGCAAGGTACCCTTGATGCCGCGCCCGCAACAAAAAGCGGCGAGCGGCGCGCGCAATTCGTCGAAGGCATCGAGCCGGGCAAACCGGTAGAGCGCGGCGACACGGATGGGGTCAGTCGGCGTGGACAATGTCATTGCCAAGCCAACTAGACGCTCATGGCAGCCGATTCAAGGCGCACCGGCTTCATCAGCCCGTCATCGTTTTGATGGCAATGGCCGGTATCGTCGCCCCACGGCGCGTGACATCGCGACACGCTTCGTTTCATGGACAGAAAAACACCCGTCTGCTAATCGGTTGAATTGTCCCACGATACGGAGAGACAGATGCCCAGCAAGACCGAAAAACTCCTGTCGCTCCTCAACGGCCAGCCGGTCATCCCGGTGCTGAAGATCGCCAATGTCGATGATGCCGTGCCGCTGGCCCGCGCTCTGGCGCGCGGCGGCCTGCCGGCGATCGAGATCACGCTCAGGACCGCCGACGCGCTGGAAGCGATCCGGCGGGTGGCGGCTGAGGTCGAGGACGCCATTGTCGGCGCCGGCACCATTCTCGATGCGCGTCAATTCGAAGAGGCGGCGGCAGCGGGCTCGCGCTTCATCGTCAGCCCCGGCATCACACGCGAGCTTCTGGCGGCAGCGGCCGACAGCAACGTTCCGCTGCTGCCCGGCGCAATCACCCCTGGCGAGATCATGGCCGCTCGCGAAGCCGGCCTGCGTTTCCTCAAATTCTTCCCGGCCGAGCAGTCGGGCGGTATCGCATCGCTGAAGGCCTTCGCCTCGCCGCTCGCCGATGTGAAATTCTGCCCGACCGGCGGCATCACCGGCAAGAACGCGGCCGAGTATCTCAGCCTGCCCAACGTCGTCTGCGTCGGCGGTTCCTGGGTGGCGCCTGACGACATGGTCAAGGCCGGTAAGTGGGACGAGATCGAGGCTCTCGCACGCGCGGCGAGCAAGTTGGCAAAATAGGGCTTACGGCGAGGCATCAAAAAACCGGCCGACTTGCGTCGACCGGTTCTGCCGATTGAGTTTCGTGCCGATCAGTTGCAGACCCTGATCTCTTCCACGACCTTGCGGTGGTGAGCCCAATGCGTGACCACCTTGGTCCGGCAGTGCTTCCTCATCATGTGCATATGGTCGTGGGTCTTGACGACAACGGTCGCTGCCTGCGTGGGAGCGATGGCCGCTGAAGCAGTTGCCAAAGCAATGACCGATGCCAGTAGAATGTTCTTCATGGATATCCCCGGGTTTGAACGAACAGGGGAGAAACCCTTGAAGGACTGAGCAAGTTCCACGCTCACGGCAAAGTCAGACCGGCGTGACCGCGGCCAATGGCGGCGGCGCCATTGGCCCCCGCTACGCAACAAAAAAGCCGCGCAGGTTGCCCGACGCGGCTTTGTCGATCGACTGGTCGCTTACTTGGTCTGGAAGCGGGCGACCGACAGGAACTTGACGGCGTTGCCGGTGAAGCGGTTGGCATCGGCCATCTGGTCGCCCGACTGGAAGCCAGCCGTGTAGACCTCGCTCGGCGGCGTATGCACGATGCTGTAGGCGTAGCCCGGTGCTGTCGTGGCGCTTGAAACGGTGGCGACATGTTCGCCGCTGGTCAGCGCCCAGCGGGCGGCCTGCGGCGCGGCGGCAACCACCATGGCCTTGGGACCAGGCTTCAGGTCGCGGGCGGTGGCTCTCGATTCCTTGCGGGTCGTCTTGACGCCAGCGCCGATCGCGGCGGCCGGATCGGTGCCGGCCGGGCGGGCAACGACAGCCTCACGCGGCGATGCGGCATCGGCGCCCGACGGATCGTTGAAGGCCGAACGCGCTTCGGACAAGGACAAGGAAGCGACCTGGTACGCGTCGGCCGCAGCACCGGCCCGGGCATTGGCCTCGTCGAGCACGGCCTTCACTTCGTCCGGCCTGGCTATGTCGGGCCGCGCGCTGGGCAGCGCCGAGAGGGCGTCGGTCGCGGCGCTGCCGCGCTCAGCCGTATCCGCCAGCGCCATCAGCACGTCCTTGCTGGGCGGCGGCGCCAGAGCGGCCGGCAGCGAATCGTCGGGGCGCCATGTCGGCAACGGTACGTTGTTGACGGCGACCTGTGCGGGGGCCGGGGCCGGAGCGGCCGACGGATCGGCCATGCCGAAAGGCACGTTCGCCGGCGCATGTGCTGTCGCCACGGCCTGCTCGGTGGTGGTTGCCGCATCCGCGGTCGCTGTCGCATCCGCCATGGCGAAAGGAACGTTCTCAGGCGACTGGGCACCGACATCGGCCTTCGGCCGCGGTGCAAAATCAGGCAGCGGAATGCTGCGGGCCGGCAGCGCCGCGATGATCGTCTCCGGCGTATCCTTTTCCGGCTCCGGAGCCTGCTCCTCGGCCACCTGCGGAATCTCCGCGCGCTTGGCATTCTCCGGCGCCACGATGGCGATGCCCGGGAGGTTGCTGGTCTTGGCTGTCGCGGCCGGCTGCAGGTTTCTAGCCTTGGGCGGAGGTGCCGCCGAAGCGGTCTCGACATCGGCGCTGTCGTCGGCCTCGTCGTCGCCGCCGCCGCCAAAGAAAGCCGACAGGAACCCACCTGATTTCTTGCTGCTGCCGCCGGCGCTGGCCAGTTCGATGGCCGGCGCGCCCGCACCCTTGCGCGCCTTGTAGGAGGCGAGCGCCTGCTCAAAGCCGGGCAGCGGCCTGCCGTCGCTCGGCACATGCAGCGTCTTGCCATTGGGGAACAGGCTGACCAGTTCCTGGCGGCTGATGCCGGGCCAGTGGCGCACATTGCCGACATCCATATGGACGAACGGCGAACCGGATGTCGGATAGTAGCCAACGCCGCCACCCTGCATCTTGAGGCCGATGTTGCGCAGTTTCTTCAGCGGCACGCCGGGAATGTAGAAATCCATCGCCTTGCCGAGCATGTGCTGGCTTTTCTCTGCGACGCCCCTGCTGCGGCTGCGCAGCATCGAGTTCGTCGACGGCGAGCGATAGCCGCAGACGACCTGGATGTAGTCCGTGGCACCGCTTTCCCGATAGGCTTCCCAGACCAGATCCAGCAGGCGCGGATCCATCTTGGTCGGCTCGTTGCGGCGCCAGTCGCGCAGGATGATGTTGATCTTCCTCAGACCCTCCGGAACGTAGCGGCCATTGCGCTTGTAGACGATCTCGGCCTTCTCGTGCGTATGGAGGTGATAGAGCTTCAGCGAACGTGTTTCGGCGCTGGCGCCAGTTGCAGCCGCGGCAACAAAACCAAATGCGACAATCAACGCCGCCAGCCATTTCGGCCAGACGCTCACGTGATGGTGCCGCCCGTTTGTGTGTCGTTCGATTCTGTTCAAATCAAAAGGCCCTGCAGGCTGCCGTTTGTCCCCGGATTTGTCCAAACGGATGTGTCGTTATCACATCCGAATATCGATCCTAATGGTTAATCATCGCTTATTGAAGCCAAAATGCGGTAACACCGTGGCGATATCCCGTCAAAAATTGTTCACCGGTTTTCTTGGTAAACCGCTGGTTTAGATCATGTTTCCGCCTTTGCCCGAAACACGATCTGTTACCGTCAGCCTTAATGCGTGAACAGGTCTGTCCATAGGCCTGCCACATTCCCGCCGAAACCCGATATAGGGCGGATTCTGGCATTGCAAGCTGGCTCCGGCCTTGCGTCCGAGGCATGAATCCCGAACCGAAGCTCGGCAAGGCGAAGGTGGAAACTGGTTTTCGGGAGAGATTATGCGCTCCAGGGGGTGTCGAGATTGAGGTCAGGCTGGCATCACCTGATTCTCAACACACCTAGGAAGCGAGCCGGTCGACGCGGCCGGTCTCCGGGTTGATGCCGTATTCCTTGAGCTTCCGGTAAAGCGTCGAGCGGCCGATGCCGAGGCGGCGGGCGACTTCGCTCATCTGGCCGTTATAGTGGTCGATGGCGAGCTTGATCATCTCGAGTTCGACATCAGCCAGCGCGCGCACATTGCCGCGTTCGTCGAGCGCCCGCAACGTGCCGAAGCGAGGCTGCAGCCTGGCCAGCGGATCGGGCTCAATCGCCAAGACAGCCTCGCCTGACGAGACTTCCTCCTCGCCCGGCTCCGTGTCCAGCGGCAAGGACGCAGACGGCGAAACGCCGTCGGCGTCGAGATTGACCGTGCCTTCCACCTGCGCCCGGATCTGCGGGAAGTCCTCGGTGGTCAGCACATCGCCTTCGCAAAGCACCGAGGCCCGGAAGACGGCATTTTCGAGCTGCCGGATGTTTCCAGGCCAGTCATAGGCCTGCAGCACGGCAAGGGCCGCGGCCGAAATGCCTTGCAGGCGATGACGCGGGTCGGCTGGCGCCACCTTCTCCATGAAATGCGTGACCAGATAGGGGATGTCGTCGCGGCGGTCGCGCAGCGGCGGCACGAAGATCGGGTAGACGTTCAGCCGATAGAACAAATCCTCGCGGAACTTGCCGTCCTTGACCTGCTGCAAGAGGTTGCGGTGCGTCGCCGAAATCAGCCTGATGTCGACCCTGACGGTCGAGCGTCCGCCGACCGGGTCGACCTCGCCGTCCTGCACGGCGCGCAGCAGCTTGACCTGCACGTCGAGCGGCAGGTCGCCGATCTCGTCGAGAAACAGCGTTCCCGAATGCGCCTCGACGAACTTGCCCGTGTGCTTCTCGGTGGCGCCGGTGAACGAGCCCTTCTCATGGCCGAACAGGATGGATTCGACCAGATTGTCGGGAATGGCGCCGCAATTGACGGTGACGAAGGGTTTCGAGCGGCGGTCGCCGCTGCCCTGTATAGCGCGCGCCACCAGTTCCTTGCCGACGCCGGACTCGCCCTCGATCAGGATCGGGATGTTGGATGCCGCCGCCTTCTGGCCGAGGCGGATCACCCTGTCCATGGCCGGGCTGTGCGTGACCATGTCCTTGAAGGTCAAAAGCCCGCCACGCCGGCGCGACGTGCGCTTTACCTCGCCCTCGACCGCCTCGACCTTGAGCGCATTGGCGATCGACGCCTGCAGCCTGTCGGGAGAGGCCGGCTTGACGACGAAATCGAAGGCGCCGTGACGCATTGCCGAAACCACGGTCTCGATGCCGCCCTGGGCGGTCTGCACGATGGTCGGGACATTTATGTCGCGCTCGCGCATCGCCTTCAGCACGCCGATGCCGTCCAGACCGGGCATGACCAGATCGAGGATGACCACCGAAACTTGGCGGGCGCCGGGCCCGTCGAGGACATCGAGTGCGGCCGCGCCGCCGTCGACGACGGTCGCCGCATGGCCGAACCGCGTCACGGCTGCTTCGAGCAGCCGGCGCTGCACGGGATCGTCATCGACTATGAGTATGGAACCTGTCATGACTGGTACGACTATGCCCGCCCGAGGAATTCTGCCCTGTGGACCATCTTGGCACAGGGTTCTAAATAAGGTTTCAAAAAACCCGGTGAATGAATTCCTTAGGATTTGACCGGCTTCTCGTTTCCCCTTTGAACCTCGGCCACGGAAGGTATCGGCGATGCACATGGTTTCTGGGCACATTATTTCTGCTCGGCGGCTAACCGCGCCGGCCTCCGGTCAGGGCGCCGCCGAGCTTGGCGACCTGCCGGAATGGAACCTTGCCGATCTCTATGCCGGCATGGAGGCGCCGGAACTGAAGCGCGACATCGCCAAGGCCGCGGCCGACGCGATCAGCTTCGAGACCCGCTGGAAGGGTACGCTGGCCGCCGAGGCCGAGCGTGGCAGCGCCGGCAGGCTGGGCGAGGCGCTTGTCGCCTACGAGGCCCTGGAGGAACTAATTGGCCGCATCGTCTCCTATGCCGGGCTGGTCTATGCCGGAAACACCGCCGACCCTCAGCGCGCCAAGCTCTATGGCGACATCCAGGAGAAGATGACCGACGCCAGCGCGCACCTTCTGTTCTTCGCGCTCGAACTCAACCTGATCGATGACGGCGCGATCGAAGGCGCCCTTGCTGGCGATCCCGCGTTCGGCCACTACCGGCCCTGGGTGCTTGATCTGCGCAAGGACAAGCCCTACCAGCTCGAGGACCGCGTCGAGCAGCTTTTCCACGAAAAATCGATCACCGGACGCGGTGCCTGGAACCGGTTGTTCGATGAGACGATGACCGACCTTCGCTTCGATATAGACGGCGAGGAATTGACGCTCGAGCCGGCGCTGAACCGCTTGCAGGATGCCGACAGCGACGTGCGGCGGCAGGCGTCCGAGGCGCTGGCAGCGACCTTCCGCAAGAATTTGCGCACCTTCACGCTGATCACCAACACGCTGACCAAGGACAAGGAGATTTCCGACCGCTGGCGCGGCTTCGAGGACATCGCCGATTCACGCCATCTCGCCAACCGCGTCGAGCGCGGCGTGGTCGACGCCCTGGCATCCGCCGTTCGCGACGCCTATCCGCGCCTGTCGCACCGCTATTACCAGATGAAGGCGCGCTGGCTGGGCATGGAGGTGATGAACCACTGGGACCGCAATGCACCGTTGCCGGATACGCCGCAGGCGATCATCGGCTGGGACGAGGCCAGGAACACCGTGCTCTCCGCCTATCAGCGCTTTTCGCCCGACATGGCGGAAATCGCGCGAACCTTCTTCGACCGCAACTGGATCGACGCGCCGGTGCGTCCGGGCAAGTCGCCCGGCGCCTTCGCGCATCCGACCGTGCCGTCGGCGCATCCCTATGTCCTGCTCAACTACATGGGCAAGCCGCGCGATGTGATGACGCTTGCGCATGAGCTTGGCCACGGCGTGCATCAGGTGCTGGCCAGCGGCCAGGGTGCGCTGATGGCCTCGACGCCGCTGACGCTGGCCGAGACGGCATCCGTCTTCGGCGAGATGCTGACCTTCCGCTCGCTGCTCGACCAGACCACCGACAGGCGCGAGCGCAAGGCCATGCTCGCCCAGAAGGTCGAGGACATGATCAACACGGTCGTGCGCCAGATCGCCTTCTACGAATTCGAGCGCAAGGTGCATGCCGAGCGCAGGAATGGCGAACTGACCTCCGACAGGCTCGGCCAGTTCTGGCTGGAAGTGCAGGCCGAAAGCCTCGGGCCGGCGATCAAGTTGCGCGAAGGCTACGAGGTGTTCTGGACCTACATCCCGCACTTCATCCATTCGCCCTTCTACGTCTATGCCTATGCTTTCGGTGACTGCCTGGTGAACTCGCTCTACGCGGTCTACCAGAATGCCGAGCGCGGCTTCCAGGACAAGTATTTCGAAATGCTGCGCGCCGGCGGCACCAAGCATCATTCCGAACTCCTGGCGCCCTTCGGCCTTGATGCCACCGATCCCGCCTTCTGGCAGATCGGGCTTGGCGTCATCAGTGGCCTGATCGACGAGCTGGAAACACTCGACGCTTGAACGCGCCCGTAGGTCTCATCTGCTCGCAAAACAGTCTAGCCAGGACGCATACTGGGACGGCCTATTCTTGGCCCAAATATCCGTTCTTGAAGTACTCTCCATGGAAGTTTTCCGATAGCTTTCCACAAGCCCTATGATAGCCTTCCTTCCAAGCTCAGCCGGAGCGCATGCCGATCGGCGAGGGAAAGTCTCAGCCGGCCGCGGCGCCTTGGCGAACGCGACAACGGCCGTTGGCCATGGCAGGCAAAGCCGATCGCCGACAGCTCCAACCGAAGCCGGCTGTTCTGCGAACCGCGGAACCACCATCGACTAGTCCTTTCGCCGAAGGTCATGAACCCATGCCACGGCAGACGGACCTGATTGGAGAGAGACAATGGGCACTTTTTTCTACATGCTCCTGGCGTTCCTGGTAGGCGTGTTGGTGGGCTGGTTCCTCTGGGGACGCCTGCGCGGTGAACTCGACAGCTTGCGCGGCGACCTCGACCGCACGCGTAGCGAGCGCGACAGGTTGCGCGCCGACAACGACCGCCTGACCGGTGAACTCGATGCATGCGGCAAGACCCGCACCGACCTTGAGCGCCGGCTGCGCGAAGCGCCGGCGACGCCAGCCGCAGGAACCGGCGCGGCAAAGGCCGTGAGCCAGGCGCCGGCTGCCCTGATGTCGACGCCAGCCGCGGCCAAATCGGTACCGACAGCGGCCAAACCGGCGCCAAAGAAGCCGGCGGCGGCCAAGGCAGCGCCCGGCGCCGCCAAGTCCAGCGCACCGAAGTCCAGCGCCCCCAAGGCCAGCGCTTCAAAGGCGAGCGCCGCGCCAAAAGCGGCAGCACCGGCGAAAGCCACGGCGGCCCAGCCAGCAGCCAAGCCAGCAGCGGGCAAGCCCGACAATCTGCGCCGGCTGATCGGCATCGGCCCGGTCAACGAGAAGCTACTCAAGGCACAAGGTGTCACCAGCTTCGCCCAGATCGCCGCCTGGACAGCCGCCGATATCAAGCGGATCGAGGATGTCATGAACTTCGACGGCCGCATCGCGCGCGAACGCTGGATCGAGCAGGCCAAGCTGCTTGCCGCCGGTAACGAGACGGAATTTGCCAAGCAGTTTCCGACTGCGGGAACCGCCAGCAACACCTGATTGGCGGAAGCAGGATTATGACAAACGGCGGTGCCCAAGGCGCCGCCGTTTGTTTTTGGCCGCAATATCGACCCGGAGGTTGGCCCCGGAGGTCGGCCCAGAAGGTCGGCTTTTAGTGGCGGCGTGCCGTTCCCTCGATTGCGCGCGAGCGGCCCCCCATATAGAGCGGTCGACGGCTTCATCGAGCGCAGCATCCGAGTCCCATGTCCCAGCCCGCCGCAATTTTCCGCAACGACGAAAGCGCGCGCCAGCTCGTCTTCGACCGGCCGGCCGACATTATCGTGGCGGATGAGGCAAAGGACTTCCTCCCGGCGCTGGCGGCGGCGCAGGCGGCGCACGACGCCGGCAAATGGTTGGCCGGCTATTTTTCCTATGAAGCGGGTTATCTGCTCGAACCGAAGCTGGTTCCCTTGCTGCCGAAAGGGCGCCGCGCACCACTCGTTTGCCTTGGGGTTTTCGATGCGCCGGTCGAAGAGGCGGTGCCGCTCCGCAACGCAGCGGCGACCAATGGCCCGATCTTCGACGCGCGGGCGACATGGTCGCTCGAGGATTACGAGCAGCGGTTCTCGCGGCTGCACCAGCACATCAGGCAAGGCGACTGCTACCAGGGCAACCTGACCTTTCCCATTCATGCGCAATGGTCGGGCGACCCGCTGGCCGCCTTCGACGCGCTGACCGAACGCCAGCCGGTGAAATATGGCGCGCTGGTCTCGCTCGGTGATCCCATCGTGCTGTCGCGTTCGCCCGAACTGTTCTTCGAGATCGACGCCTCGGGCACGATCGAGACGCATCCCATGAAGGGCACCGCACCGCGCGGTGCCACCAAGGCCGAGGACGAGCGGCAGAAGATTTTCCTGCGCAACGACGAGAAGAACCAGGCCGAAAACCGGATGATCGTCGATCTCCTGCGCAACGATATCTCGCTGATCAGCGAGGTCGGCACGCTGGACGTGCCGGCGTTGTTCCGCATCGAGACCTATCCGACAGTTCACCAGATGGTGAGCGACGTCAGGGCAAAGCTGCTGCCGGGTCTCAGCATCCGCCAGGTGTTCGCGGCGCTGTTTCCGTGCGGCTCGATCACCGGCGCGCCAAAAATCCGTGCCATGGAAATCCTGCACGATCTGGAAGGCACGCCGCGCGACGCCTATTGCGGCGCCATCGGCTGGATCGCGCCCGGCGGCACGATGCGCTTTTCCGTGGCGATCCGCACCATCTCGCTCTTTTCCGGCGGCGAGGCCGTCTACAGTGTCGGCGGCGGCGTCGTCTTCGATTCGACGGCTGAGGAGGAGTATCAGGAGTGTCTGCTGAAAGCGCGCTTCGCGACGGGAACACCGCCGACTTCCAGCTGATCGAGACCATGCGCTGGGAACCCGGCTCGGGCTTCCTGCGCTTCGATCGCCACCTTTTCCGCCTCTACGGCTCGGCAGCGGAACTCGGCTTTGCCTGCGACCCGCAAAGGGTCGGCGACGTGCTGGGCAATGCGGTCAGCGGATCCGGCATCGCGTTGCGCACACGCCTGGCTTTGTCGCGCGACGGCGAAGCGACCGCCTCGGCACAGCCCTATGAACCGCTCGCCGCCGATAAGGCGTGGACGCTGCGGCTGGCGCGCACAAGGCTCGATTCGCACGACACGCTGCTGCGCCACAAGACCAGCCGGCGGCAGCTCTACACGCATGCCCGCTCGGAATATCTCATTACCCAGGCCGACGAGGCGCTGCTGGCCAATGAGCGGGGCGAGATCTGCGAAGGCACCATCACCAACCTATTCGCCGATCTAGGCGATGGCATGCTGGCGACGCCGCGGCTCGACTGCGGCTTGCTGCCTGGCGTACTGCGCGCCGAGCTTCTGGACGAAGGCCGAGCCCGCGAAGCGATCTACAGCTACGGCGATCTGCAGTCGGCCAAGGCGATCTTTGTCGGCAATTCGCTGCGCGGCTTGATTCCCGCAAAGCTAGCATGACCAGGAGAATGCTATGTTCGTCGTTTCGCTGAACTACAAGGTGCCGCTGACCGAGATCGACCGCTTGCAGGCGGCCCATATCGAATGGCTGAAGACCTGCTATGCGGACGGCATCTTCGTCGCCTCCGGCCCGAAGAAACCGAGAACCGGCGGCATCATCATCGCGCAATGCCCGCGCGAAGTGCTCGACGCCAGGCTGGCAGCGGATCCCTTCGCCATGGCAAACGCAGCCGACTATGATGTCACCGAATTCCTGGCGAGGCTGACCACCGCCGGCCTGGACGATTTCAGGGAAGCATGAGCTTTGGCCGAGGCGCTGCCCACCCATACGCCCTATGACGGCTCGTCGAAACTCTTCAGCATCGGCCTGAAGCCGCTCGATCCGGCAGACTGGATCGAGGTCGACGACCTTCTGCTGCCGTATCTCGCCGAGAAGCGCCGGCTCTATGCGGAGATCCACGAGCGGGTTTTCGTCGAGGAGGACGGCACGCGGGACGCCCAGCAGGAAGTGCTCGAATTGCTCGGCACGCATCTGCCGGACAGATTTCCCGACACCTATCGGCGCACCGACACAGGCGTCGAGGTCGTGGGCGCGGCGAGCCATTTCACCATCCCTTCCGGTCTCGACGGCGCACCGCTCGTTGCCGCCTCGCTGTTGGTCCAGGAAGACCTGATCCTGATGCGCCGTAGCGACAACGGCTGGCGGCTCGTCGCCGGTTCGTTGTGCTTTCCCTCATCCTGGCTGCTGGTCGAGAAGTTCGGCCGGCCGCTGCAGAACATCCACGCGCCGGTGCCGGGCTTCGGTCCGGGTACCCGCCCAGCCGAGCTGATCAACCGCATGTTCGACGGCCTCCAGGGCCAGGCAGTCGAGCGCTTCAACTGGTCGATCCAGGCCGACAATGCGCTCTATCATCCGCTGTCCAATGTCGAGCGCATCGACCGCGCCACCAACCGGCCGACACGCTTCCCCGATGGTGACGTCAGGGCGCACGCCTTCATCCGCGTGGAGCGTCAGACGTTGCGCAAGCTGCCGTCCTCGCGCGACATCCTGTTCACCATCCGCATCCACCTCGACCCGCTCGCCGTGCTGGATCGGCACCCGGACCGGGCGACGCTCGCACTGTCCTTTGCCGCCCAGCTCGAAGCGCTCGATCTCGACCAGCTCGACTACAAGGGCCTGACATCGGACCGCGACCGGCTGATCGAACGATTGAAGACAATAGCCGGCTGAAGCCGGCTACAGGCTGCACGCCAGGAAATCAACGAATGTCCTTGCCCTGACACTGGCCTTGCGTCCGGCCGGAAACAGCGCCCACAATTCAACAGGCGGCAGCGCCCAGTCGACCAGGATCGGCCGAACCGCACCGCTGCGTAGTTCCGCGTCGAACATCCATTCGGAGCCGACCGTGAAGCCGATGCCGGCAAGTACTGCCTCACGTATCCCTTCGGCGGAAGTCACGCGCAGCCGACCTTGGCCGGCAAGCGAAACCTCTTCGGCGCCTCGCCTGAATGTCCAGCGATTGGAAGTGCCTGCTCGGACGAAAAGGATCGCCTCGTGCCGCGACAGCTCATCGGGCGCGATGGGTTCGCCCTCGCGTGCCAGGTAGGAGGGTGCCGCCACCACGAGACGACGACAGGTGGCGATCTTGCGCCCGATATGAGCGGGGGCGAAGCTTTCACCCAGACGCAGCATGACATCCACCCCTTCCTCGACGAGGTCGACGTTCCTGTCGTCCATCGCCACCTCGACGTCGAGCCTCGGGTGAGCGTCCAGGAAGGCTTTCAGCCTCGGAACGACATGCAGGCGGCCGAAGGTTACCGACGTACCGATGCGCAGCAACCCGGTGAGCGCCGCCGCAGTGCCACGCGCCGCGTTCTCTGCTTCATCGGCCTCGTCGACCGCGCGCTTGGCGCCTTCATAGAAGCTGAGGCCGGCATCGGTCGGCGAGAGACCTCGGGTGGTGCGCGACAGCAGGCGAACGCCGAGCCGTTCCTCGAGCTGCGCGATGGCCTTCGAGACGGCAGGCTGCCCGACGCGCAAATGCCGCGCGGCCGCCGAGAACGAGCCGGTTTCGATGACCCTTATGAAGGTGCTCATCACCATGAGCCTGTCCATCTATTCCACCTTGGAATTAGTTATATGGCATTACTCACTCTACCTGACCCATCCAGGAATGGCCAATTGGGCGAGTGTCAAAACCATCCATCCATTCGGAGAACCAAAATGGGCAAGCTCAACAACAAGGTCGCCATCGTCACCGGTGCCGCGCGAGGCATCGGTGCGGGCATCGCCAAACGGCTGGCGGCGGAAGGCGCCGCCGTCGTCGTTAACTACGCCTCCAGCCGTGAGGCTGCAGAACGCACGGTCAAGGAGATCGTCGCCGCCGGTGGCAAGGCGGCTGCGGTTCGGGGTGACGTGGCCGAGGCTGCCGAAGTCGAGAAGATGTTCGAGGCCGCCGAGATCGCATTTGGCAAGCCAAGCATTCTGATCAACAACGCCGCGACCGCCAGCTTCGGCACTTTCGAGGAAGCCAGTGAGGCGGATTATCGGCGGCTCTTCGACACCAACGTCCTGGGTACGATCCTGACCACAAAGGCTGCCATGCGCCACTTCCCCGAGACCGGCGGCAGCATCGTCAACATCGGCACGATCTCGAGCTGGAACCCGGTGCCAAACACCAGCCTCTATTCGGCCAGCAAAGCGGCGATCGATACGCTGACGCTTAGCCTGTCGAGAGAACTCGGAGCCCGCAACATCCGTGTCAACATCGTGGCGCCTGGCTATACCCATACCGAAATGACCGAAGGTATGGTTGGCACCGATTTCGGCAATATGCTGATCGCTGGCGTGCCCCTTGGCCAGCGCTTCGGTAAGCCGGACGACATCGCCCCGACCGTGGCCTTCCTCGCCTCGGACGAGGCGGCGTGGCTGACCGGCGAACGCATCAACGCGTCCGGCGGCGCTCGCTGATACGACGCCGGCTTAACATCCGCCATCGGGCGGCCATGGCCTCCCGGTGGCATCGCCGAGCACTTCCACAGCTGCGTTCCCGGGCGTTTCGCTGCTTTTCCCTTTATTGTGACAATGATCTATGGTTTGTCGCGCCGCGGCCAAGCGGCTGTTCCGGAGTGTTTTTTGAGGAGTGCTCGATAAAATGGCGAATGAAAACTGGCCCGTTTATGGTGAGATCACCGGCCCCGTGGTGATGATCGGCTTCGGCTCGATCGGACGGGGGACGCTGCCGCTCATCGAACGCCATTTCACGTTCGACAAGTCGCGCATGACGGTCCTCGACCCACGCGACACCGACCGCAAGCTGCTCGACGAGCGCGGCATCGCTTTCGTCCAGGACGCGGTGACCGAGAAGAACTACAAGAAGCTTTTGACGCCGCTCCTGACCAATGGCGGTGGCCAGGGCTTTTGCATCAACCTGTCGGTCGATACCGGCTCGGTGGACCTGATGCGGCTCTGCCGCAAGCTCGGCGTGCTCTACATCGACACCGTCGTCGAGCCATGGCTCGGCTTCTATTTCGATGCCCAGGCCGACAATGCCAGCCGCACCAACTATGCGCTGCGCGAAGCGATGATCAAGGAAAAGCACGACGAGCCCGGCGGCGCGACGGCGGTCTCCACCTGCGGCGCCAATCCCGGCATGGTCTCGTGGTTCGTCAAGCAGGCGCTGGTCAACCTCGCCACCGATCTTGGCCTGGAGTTTTCAGAGCCCACGCAGGATGACCGCGAGGGCTGGGCCAAGCTGATGAAGAAGGCCGGCGTCAAGGGCATCCACATCGCCGAGCGCGACACCCAGCGCGCCAAGAAGCCGAAGCCGATGGCTGTGTTCTGGAACACATGGTCGGTCGAGGGCTTCATTTCCGAGGGCCTGCAGCCTGCCGAGCTCGGCTGGGGCACGCATGAGACGTGGATGCCGAAGAACGCCAAGAAGCACAAGCACGGTTCGAAGGCTGCCATCTACCTGGAGCAGCCCGGCGCCAACACGCGCGTGCGTTCATGGTGCCCGACACCAGGGCCGCAATACGGCCTCCTTGTCACGCACAACGAGGCGATCTCGATCGCCGATTTCTTCACTGTGCGCTCCAGGAAGGGCAAGGTTCAATACCGCCCGACCTGCCACTATGCCTATCATCCCTGCAATGACGCGATGCTGTCGCTGGACGAGATGTTCGGCGCCGCCGGCAAGCCTCAGCCGGTGCACCACGTGCTCGACGAGAACGAATTGGTCGATGGTGTCGACGAACTCGGCGTGCTGCTCTACGGCCACGACAAGAATGCCTACTGGTACGGCTCACATCTTTCGCTGGCCGACGCGCGCAAGCTGGCGCCCTATCAGAACGCCACCGGTATGCAGGTCACCTCGGCGGTTCTCGCCGGCATGGTCTGGGCTCTGGAAAACCCCGAAGCCGGCATCGTCGAGGCCGACGAGATGGACTACAAGCGCTGCCTGGAAGTGCAGTCGCAATATCTGGGACCGGTCGAAGGCCACTACACAGACTGGACGCCGCTCGATAACCGACCCGGCCTGTTCCCGGAAGACCTCGACCGCAGCGACCCGTGGCAATTCCRCAACATCCTCGTCCGATAGCAGCCCCGTCAGCATGCCTCGTTGCCTTGCAATCGCCCGGAAATCAGGCGATTGAAGGGATGCGGACTGAGGAGAGGATTTTTTAAGATGAACATTGCGCGCAAGATTGTTTGGATGAGCGTTGCGGCAGCCACTGTAGTGGGGCTTGCTGGCTGTGCGACCAGCGGCCCGGATGGACCGCCGATGGCGGCTTCGCCGAAAGGCGTCGAAGGCTCCTGGATCGACGCCAAGGGTACCGGCCTTTCGACCTTCGCCAGCGGCACCTTCACGACCGTCGCCACCGACACCGGCCAGAAGCTTGCCGATGGCAGCTACACCATGACCGGCGCCACGTCGGTGCAGATCAATGGCACGTCGCTGATCCGCCAGACCGCGGTCAGCTTCAACTGCCTGATGGTGTCGACAAGCCAGCTCAACTGCACCAGCTCCAGCGGCCAGAACTTCGTGCTGACACGGCGCACCTGAGCCAGCGAGTATTCGCTTCCCCAAGGGGACGGCGGCCATCGGCCGCCGTCCCTTTTTTATGCCGGCAAAAGTCCCCGGATTTCCGCTTGCGTCATCTGGAACGCGATGGGAACATGGTTCCAAACGCCGACTGTTATGTTCCAGTCAAGCAAGAGCGTTAAACGCCTTTGATCAGCCTTCCGGGAGACGAAGATGAAGAAATTTGCTGCCATTGCCGCCCTCTCCGCCTCGACGCTCGCCCTGTCGTCCGGCGCATCCTTTGCCGACTACACGTTGAACATCCTGCACATCAACGACTGGCACAGCCGCATCGAAGGCAACAACAAATATGAATCGACCTGCTCGGCCGATGAGGAGACCAAGGGCGAGTGCATTGGCGGCGCGGGCCGGCTGATCACCGCGATCGCCCAGGAACGCAAGAAGCTGGAAGGCCAGAACGTGCTGCTGCTCAGCGCCGGCGACAATTTCCAGGGATCGCTGTTCTACACGACCTACAAAGGCAAGGTCGAAGGCGAATTCCTCAACGAGATGAAGTTCGACGCCATGGCGCTCGGCAACCATGAATTCGACGATGGCGAGACGGCGTTGGCGCCGTTCCTCGACATGATCAAGTTCCCGGTGCTCGGCGCCAATGTGAAGGCCAACGCGCAATCCAAGCTCGGCGACCGCGTCAAGCCGTCGATTGTCGTCGAGGTCGGTGGCCAGAAGATCGGCATCATCGGCGCGGTGACCAATGACACCCCGGAACTCGCTTCCCCCGGCCCCAACATCACCATCGAGGACGACGTCAAGTCGATTACCGCCGAGGTCGAGAAGCTGAAGGGCGAAGGCGTCAACAAGATCATCGCCGTGACCCATATCGGCTACAAGCGCGAGCGCGACGTCATCGCCAAGATCCCGGGCATCGACGTGGTCGTCGGCGGCCACAGCCACTCGCTGCTGTCGAACACCGACCCGAAGGCGGAGGGCCCCTACCCGACGATGGTCGACAATCCCGACGGCTACAAGGTGCCGGTCGTGCAGGCGGCGTCCTATTCCAAATATCTCGGCGAATTCAAGGTGGTGTTCGACGACAACGGCGTCGTCAAATCGGCCAGCGGCGACCCGATCTTTCTCGACAAGTCGGTCACTCCCGACCCGGCTGTGCTCGCCCGCATCAAGGAGCTTGGCGCGCCGATCGAGGCGTTGAAAAACAAGGAAGTGGCCGAGACCACCGACGTCATCGACGGCAGCCGCGAAAACTGCCGTACCCGTGAATGCGCGATGGGCAACCTCGTCTCCGACGCCATCCTCGACCGCGTCAAGGGACAGGGCGTCGAGATCGTCATCTCCAATGGCGGCGGCCTGCGTGCCTCGATCGACAAAGGCACCGTCACCATGGGCGAGGTGCTGACCGTGCTGCCGTTCCAGAACACGCTGGCAACCTTCCAGATTTCCGGCAAGGACCTGGTGGCCGGCCTCGAGAACGGCCTCAGCCAGATCGAGGACGGCGCCGGCCGCTTCCCGCAGGTCGCCGGCCTGAAATATTCCTTTGACAAGTCGGTTGCGCCCAATGCCGGTCGCGTCAAATCGGTCGAAGTCATGGAAGGCGGCGCCTGGACGCCGATCAATCCGGACAAGGACTATCTGGTCGCCACCAACAACTATGTCCGCCAGGGTGGCGACGGCTACAAGATCTTCGCCGACAAGGCCAAGAACGCCTATGACTACGGTCCGGGCCTCGAACAGGTGGTTGCCGACTATCTCGGCGCGCACCGGCCCTACACGCCAAAGCTCGATGGCCGCATCACGGAGATCGCCGCGACCGTCGCGGCGGCGCCGGCGGCCGAGCCGGCCAAGCCTGCCGAAGCAGCAAAGCCCGCTGAGGCCGCACCGGCCGCGGAACCGGCCAAGCCTGCGGAAGCGGCACCGGCGCCCGCCCCCGCCGAACCGGCAAAGCCGGCAGAGGCCGCGCCGGCCGAAAGCAGCCATGTCATCGTTGCCGGCGACACCTATTGGGATCTGGCAAAGAAGGCCTACGGCGACGCGACCAAATGGAACCTGATCTATGAGGCCAACAAGGGCCAAAGGCCTCATCGGCTTGCGCTTGGCGCAACCCTGACCATCCCGCCAAAGTAAGGTCGCTGCGCCTCTTTCAACGACGCGCCCGCCCGGGAAGCCGGGCGGGCTTTTTCGTTGCCTGCTAAGGTGCGGCCAGACGCTGCATTGAAAACTGGCGTGGCATCGCTAGTTTCGCGCCGTATCCGGAGACCATGTATGACCCTATCCAACCCTGCCGATCCCAAAGCCGCGAAGGCCGGCGGCCCGTTGCCCGCCGGGCATCCGTCGGTCAAGGCTGGCAAGATCGGTGTCATGCTGGTAAATCTCGGCACGCCGGACGGCACCGATTTCAAGCCGATGTGGCGCTATCTGCGGGAATTCCTGTCCGATCCACGCGTCATCGAGCTCAACAAGGCGATCTGGTACCCGATCCTCTACGGGCTGGTGCTCACCAGGCGGCCGAAGGCGTCGGGCGCCAACTACGCCCGTATCTGGAACCGGGAGAGGAACGAGTCGCCCTTGCGCACCTACACCCGTGCCCAGGGCGAAAAGCTGGCCGAGGCGTTGCGCGACCTGCCTGATGTCGTCGTCGACTGGGCGATGCGCTACGGCAACCCTTCGACCGCGAGCGTCGCCCAGGGGCTGGTCGAAAAGGGCTGCGACCGCATTCTTTCATTCCCGCTCTATCCGCAGTATTCGGCGACCACCACCGCCACCGCCAACGACCAGCTGTTTCGTGCCCTGATGAAGATGCGCCGCGCACCGGCCATCCGCAGCGTGCCGCCGTACTACGATGAACCGGTCTATATCGAAGCGCTGGCGCGTTCGATCGAGCGGCATCTGGCCACGGTGGATTTCGAACCGGAGGTTGTCATTGCCTCCTTTCACGGCATCCCAAAACCCTATTTCGAGAAAGGCGACCCTTATCATTGCCACTGCCAGAAGACGACGCGGCTGTTGCGCGAACGGCTCGGCTGGGATGACAACAAACTGATCATCACCTTCCAGTCGCGCTTCGGCGCGCAGGAATGGCTGCAGCCCTATACCGACAAGACCGTGAAGAAACTGGCCAGGGACGGGGTGAAGTCAATCGCCATCGTCAATCCGGGCTTTTCGGTCGACTGCATCGAGACGCTGGACGAGATCGGCCGCGAGGCGGCCGAGACCTTCCATCACGCCGGCGGCAAGAACTTCGCCCACATTCCTTGCCTCAACGACAGCGCCGAGGGGATGGCGGTGATCGAGGCGATGGTGCGGCGCGAATTGTCCGGCTGGGTCTGACACCGGAACAACACAAGCTCCGGGGCGTTGAGCAGAACCTCCGGAGAATTTGATGCCTCGCAAACTTGACCTCAGAAGCGGCCGGCCCGTCTGGTCCGCCTACCGGGCGCCTGCTATCCCGACGGCCGCGCTGACCCGTGACGCCAAGGCTGACGTGCTGATCGTCGGCATGGGCATCAGCGGCGCCATGACGGCCGAGGCGCTGACGGCGCACGGCCATGCGGTAATCTGCATCGACCGGCGCGGCCCGCTGAAAGGCTCGACGTCCGCGACCACGGCTCTCGTACAGTTCGAAATCGACCAGCCGCTTTCGATGCTGTCGAAGATGATCGGCAAGACCTCGGCGGAGCAGGCCTGGCGGCGCTCGCGGCTCGCCGTTTCCAACCTCGCTGCCCGCATTGCCGAACTCGACATCAACTGCAGCCCGGGCCGCAACCCGTCGCTCTATCTGGCGGGCACTCTACTCGGCCCGTCGGAACTCCGGGACGAGGCGGAGGCACGAAGACAGGCAGGCATCGCCGCGACCTATCTCACGGCGGCACCGCTGGAGGAGAAATTCGGCATCGACCGCGAAGCCGCCATCCTCAGCCACGGCAACATCGCGCTTGATCCGCGCAAGCTGACAGCCGGGCTGCTGCTGAAGGCCTCGCAGCGCAAGGCGCGCTTCTATGCTCCCGTCGAAGCGACGGCGATCGAGGACAGTGCCGACGAGGTGGTCGTGGCAACCAGGGATGGGCCCACCATCACGGCACGGCATGTTGTTCTGGCCACCGGCTACGAACTCGTCGACATCGTGCCGGCGGCGGCCCACCGGATCATCTCGACATGGGCGATCGCGACACGCCCGCAACCGCGAAAGATCTGGCCGCGCGCAGCGTTCATCTGGGAGGCGTCGGACCCGTACCTTTACATGCGCGCGACGGCCGATGGCAGGGTCGTCTGCGGCGGCGAGGACGAGGATTTCGTCGATGAGACGCGGCGCGACGAGTTGATCGCCGACAAGAGTGCAAGCATCGCCGAAAAACTTGGCCGCCTGTTCCCGCATCTCGACGTCAGGCCGGAATTCGCTTGGACCGGTTCGTTCGGCACCACGACCACCGGCCTGCCCTATATCGGCGCCATTCCCAGGCACCCTCGCATCCACGCCGTCATGGGTTACGGCGGCAACGGCATCACCTTCTCGCAGATCGCTTCCGAGATAGTCTCGGCTTCGATCAACGGGCAGAGCGACACGGATGCAGAGTTGTTTGCCTTCAACCGTCGATAGCAGACCCACAAACAATCCATCATCACCTGATTGTAACGCTCCTGAAACACACTTAAGTCTTTGGTGAAGCCGGCTGCGCGAGAATGGCTTTCGCGGCCTGCCTCTGAGGGAGAGCCAAATGGATTTCAGTGGTTTCGATATTGCGGTCATTGTTCTGGTCGCGCTTGTCGTGCTGGTGCTGTTCAAAGGCATCAAGACAATTCCGCAAGGCTATAACTATACGGTCGAACGTTTTGGCCGTTACACCAAGACACTGAGTCCAGGCCTCAATCTCATTACGCCTTTCGTCGACCGCATCGGCGCCAAGATGAACATGATGGAGCAGGTGCTCGACGTTCCGAGCCAGGAAATCATCACCCGCGACAACGCCATCGTCGGGGTCGACGGCATCGCCTTCTACCAAATCCTCAATGCGGCGCAGGCCGCCTACCAGGTTGCCGGACTGCAGAACGCCATCCTCAACCTGACAATGACCAACATCCGTACCGTGATGGGTTCGATGGACCTTGACGAGCTGCTGTCGAACCGCGACGCCATCAACGAGCGCTTGCTGCGCGTCGTCGACGAAGCCGCGCATCCGTGGGGCATCAAGATCACCCGCGTCGAGATCAAGGACATCAACCCGCCGGCCAATCTTATCGAATCGATGGGCCGCCAGATGACGGCCGAGCGCAACAAGCGCGCGCAGATCCTCGCCGCCGAAGGCCTCAAGCAGTCGCAGATACTCGAGGCCGAGGGCCGCAAGGAAGCCGCCTTCCGCGACGCCGAGGCGCGCGAGCGCTCAGCCGAAGCCGAAGCGCGCGCCACGCAAGTGGTGTCGGAAGCAATCTCGAAGGGCGACGTGCAGGCGCTGAACTACTTCGTGGCGCTGAAATACACCGAAGCGCTTGGCAAGATCGGCACGGCCACCAACAGCAAGATCGTGCTGATGCCGATGGAAGCCTCGTCGCTGATCGGCACGCTTGGCGGTATCGGCGAGATCGCCAAGGAAGTCTTCCGCAGCGATGGCACGGCCGGCGCGCAAAGGCAGGCCGCACGCCCGCCGGTGGTTCGCCCAAGCGAGAACTGAGGGGCATACTCCCATGTTGGACCGCATCATTTCCGAACTCGGCCCGTGGAACTGGATGGTTCTGGGCTTCGTCCTGCTGGTGATGGAAATCATCGCGCCAGGCATCTTCATGCTGTGGATCGGCATCGCCGCCCTGATCATCGGCGCGGTATCGCTGTTGATCTGGGATGCCGGTTTCTGGACCTGGCAAGTCCAGGTCCTCGCCTTCCTGGCGCTGTCGCTGGTCTCGGCCTATGTCGGCAAGAAGCTGGTCGGTGGTCACGATGATCCGACCGACCAGCCGCTGCTCAACCGGCGCGGCGCGCAGATGGTCGGCAAGATGGCAACGCTTGCCGAACCGATCCGGGACGGGCGTGGCCGCATCAAGCTGGGCGATACGCTGTGGCGTGTCTCCGGCCCGGACCTGCCGGCAGGCACGCAGGTGCGGGTGACGGCTGCGGCCGACACGGATCTGGAACTGACCGTCGAGCGGGTCTGAACGCTTAGGCTGCGCCGATACGCAGGAGATCGTGCAAGTGGATGAGGCCCACCGGCCGTCTGCCTTCCACTACCATCAGACTGGTGATGGAAGAATTGTTGATCGTCTGCAGCGCAGTTGCCACCAACGTGTCCGGCGACGCCGTCTTCGGTCCTTTTGTCATCACCTCATCCACCGTCATCGCCAGCAGATTGCTGCCGATGTGACGCCTTATGTCACCGTCGGTGATGATGCCGGCCAGCGCGCCGTCGGCGTCGGTGATCGCCACGCAGCCAAATCCCTTGCGCGACAGTTCCAGGATCGCGTCCTGCATGCCGGTGCCCGTGACCACCAGCGGCAGCCTGTCGCCGACATGCATGATCTCGCGGATCTGCGTCAGGTTGGCGCCGAGCTGGCCACCAGGATGGAAAGTACGGAAATGGTCCGGCGTGAAGCCGCGTGCTTCGAGCAGGGCGATCGCCAGCGCATCGCCCATCACCAGTTGCAGCAGCGTCGAGGTCGTCGGTGCCAGGCCGTGTGGACAGGCCTCAGGCGCGCGGGGCAGCAGCAGCACGACGTCCGCGGCCCGCGCGAGCGCCGATGTCTCTCCGGCGGTGATGGCGATAAGCGGAATGGAGAAGCGCCTGGAATAGGCGACAATGCCCATCAGTTCCCTGCTTTCACCCGACCACGACATGGCGATGATGGCATCGTCCCTGGCAATCATACCGAGATCGCCGTGATTGGCTTCGGCGGGATGGACGAAAAAGGCCGGTGTGCCGGTCGAGGCCAGCGTCGCCGCGATCTTCGAACCGATATGGCCGCTTTTGCCGACGCCGGTGACGATCAGCCGACCCTCGATCTTCGAGATCATCTCGACGGCCTGGGCGAAAGGCCCAGCCAGTCCGTTCTCGAGTGCCTCGGCAAGGGCCGCGACACCAGCCTGCTCCGTTGCCACCGTTCTCAGTGCCGAAGCGATCGAGGCTTGCCTGTCCAAAGGCTTCTTATTCAGGGATCCCGCATGCATGGCTGATGCGATTAGCGCGTTGCCGCCTGCCTGTCCAACAGAAATGACCCCACGATGGCTAGGGACAGTGACAAGCACGCAAGCAAAAGGCTTAACGCACGCCGCGTGAAACCCTTTGGAAATCGGTACTTGAGGCCGCTGACGACCTCCAGCCTCAACCCTCCGTTAACCATCCCCATTTACGGTTCGGTAAGTATGGCGCGCGTGCGCCGCGCAAGCAGTGGTGACGATGTCCGGGGGCCAGCCAGAAAAATCAGGAGGACGAAAGGGCAAGGCTGCCTGCGCCTTGCTGCTGGCGACCAGCATGCTTGCCTTGCCGCGCCCGACGGCGCTCCATGCCCAGGAAACGGAGCTGCGCGGCGAGGTTTCCGAAACGGCGATCCTGTCCGACCAGCAGCGCAAGGCGAGACAGCTGGCTCTGGCAGCCCAAGGCCAGCAGGCGCCGGTCAACGCGGCGCAGGACAATGCGCCGGCACGAACCTACCTGCCGGCCAGCGCCGGCGCGGTGCCTGATGACACGGACGCCGGCGCCGCGACCGCGACCGGCAGCGTGTTCGATCCGCCTTCGGCCACCGACGATACCTCCGCCGATGCCGCGGCACCGCCAAAGCCTCGCCGCCGACCATCAACCGCCAGCCAAAATGCAGCGGATCCGGCCAAGGACAAGGCGACCGGCAAGTCGAGGAAGAAAAAGTCGACGACCGCGGCCACGGACGCCACGACCACGGGCGCCACCACCTCTACGACGGACGACGACACCACCGAAACGGATCAGGAGGCGGCCAACCGCCGCGCCGTCACCATCGACAGCGTCGACAGGCAAGAGCTTGACCGCGGCGCCGAACGCACCGCCTCCATCGAAGGCCAGGACAAGAAGGCCGAGGACGATCCGTTTGCCGCCACCGGCGTCAAATGGGGCTCTTTCGTCATTCGGCCGACGATCGAACAGGGCCTGACCGCCACCTCGAACGGCGATGCGAGCAGTGCCGGCACGTCGGCGCTGCTGTCCGAGACGGCGCTGCGCTTTTCCGCCGCCTCCGACTGGCGCGAGAACTCGGCGACGATCGACGGCTACGGCCTTTTCCGCGAGACCGTGTCGGGCTATTCGGTTCATGATGAGCAGGGCCGCATAGAAGGCCAGCTCAACGTCGACCTCGACAACGAGCTGCGCGCCATCGCCAAGCTCGGCTACGAGGCTGTGCCAGAATCGGCCTCCTCGCCGGACGCCATTGCTGGCGTCAACACGCAGCCGCTGCGGCAGACCGTGGACGGCAGCCTCGGCATCGAGAAGGACGTTGGCAAGATGCGCTATGCGTTGACCGGTGCGGTGACGCACGATTTCTATGGCGACGCCGAGCTTTCGGACGGCACCTCGTTGTCGCAGAAGGACCGCGACTCCACGCTCTATACGGCAACCCTGCGCACCGGCTACGAGATTTCTCCGGCACTCACCCCCTTCACCGAAATCGAGGTCGGTCGCCGGACCTATGATCAACGCATCGACACCGATGGCTTCGAGCGCTCCTCGACGGGCCTCGGAGGCCGCGCCGGCCTTGAGCTCGACATGGGCGAGAAGCTGTCGGGCGAATTCTCGGCCGGCTGGCTGCGGGAGGCGATCGACGACGATCGGCTCGAAGCGATTTCGGGGGCGACCGTCAACGCCGACCTCAAATGGTCGCCGGAACGCGGCACCACGATCGGCCTGACCGGCGTGACCACCGTCGAGCCCACGACCATCGCCGGGCAAAGCGGCGATATCCTTTATTCAGGCCGCTTGACGGGCGAGCGGCAGATCCGCGCCAACCTCACCGGAAATGCGGCTCTGGGCCTTGATTGGCGCGATTATATCGGCGTCGACGGCCATGACAGGACCCTGAGCGCCGAGGCCGGCCTGACATGGTGGCTGAACCGCTATGCCGGCCTCACCACCCGGGTGAGGACCGAAAAGCTGACCAGCAACATGCCGGGCCGCGACTACACCGCAAACAGCATATTCCTCGGCGTGAAAGTGCAGCGCTGAGCACCGCGCCAAGAAGGGTATGTCGAGATTCAGGTCAGGCCGAGTCGAGAGCGATAGACTCCGAGAACCGGAGCGGAGCGTACGTTGGGTACGTCAGCACCGGAAGCGCAGGAAACCGTCGCTCGCAGGCCGGCCTCACCTGAATATCGACATAACCTTAGAAGGCGGCGCCGCGACGCTCTGATGGCTTCAGCTCGTCGAGAAGCGTGCGGATGACGCCGGCCATGTTCTCGTTCATGTCGCTGCGCCACAGCGCGAAGGCGACGTTGGCCTCGACGAAGCCTTCCGGCGATCCGCAATCAAAGGTACGGCCCTGATAGTGGTAGCCATAGAAGGGCTGCTGCTTTTCCAGCTTCAGCATCGCGTCGGTGAGTTGGATCTCGTTGCCGGCGCCCTTTTCCTGGCCTTCGAGAATCGTGAAGATCTCGGGTTGCAGGATATAGCGGCCGTTGATGTAGAGATTGGACGGCGCCGTGCCGGTCTTCGGCTTTTCCACCATCTCGGTGATGCGGAAGCCGTGATGCGTGTCCTCGCCACGGCCGACGATGCCGTATTTGTGGGCTTGGGCCGGGTCGCATTCCTGCACCGCGATGATGTTGTTGCCGGTTTCCTGGTAGAGCTCGACCATGTCCTTCATGCAGCTCTGTTCTGACTGCATGATCATGTCGGGCAACAAAAGGGCGAACGGTTCGTCGCCGACCAGCTCGCGCGCGCACCAGACGGCATGGCCAAGGCCGAGCGGCACCTGCTGGCGGGTGAAGCTGGTCTGCCCTGGCGCCGGCTGCAGGCGCTGCAGACGGGCGAGCTGGTCGTCCTTGCCGCGCTGGGCCAGCGTGTCATAGAGCTCGAACTGGACGTCGAAATGGTCCTCGATGACGGCCTTGTTTCGGCCGGTGACGAAGATGAAATGCTCGATACCGGCCTCGCGCGCCTCATCCACCACATATTGGATCACTGGCCGGTCGACGACCGTCAGCATTTCCTTGGGGATGGCCTTGGTGGCCGGGAGAAACCGTGTGCCGAGACCGGCGACCGGGAAGACTGCCTTGCGAACTCTCTTCATACTGTCAATTATCCATTTGATGGCCTGCTCCGCAATCCCCGTTTCAAGACATTTTCACGCCGGAATTGAGGACTACCGAGCAACTGAGGGGAACATTCCCCGGTAAAGCTTTGAGGCGTCTTTTCGTTCCCGGCAGTACCTATGGTAAACTAATTCCTAACCTGGTTCGGCGATGAATGGTCTTTCCTGAGACAGAGAAAGGGGAAAAGATGTCCGTTCGCAGTGCCGCAAAGCGTTTTACCAGCGTCATCGCGGCAGCCAGCCTCTCGCTCGCCCTGCTGATGCCCGGCCCAGCTTTCGCCGATGCCGGTTTCCGGCAGTGGGTCGCCGGCTTCCGCGCCACAGCCGTGCAGAGCGGCGTTTCCGGTGCCCTCTACGACCAGGCCTTCAGGGACATCAGGGATATCGACCCGGTGGTGCTGGAAAAGGCGCGTACGCAACCTGAATTCACCGCGCCTGCCTGGGACTATTTCGACAACCGCGTCCATGACCAGTCTGTCGCCGTCGGCCAGCAAATGGCCAAGAAGTGGAAGCCATGGCTGGACAGGATCGAGGCCAGGTTCGGCGTCGACCGCTACATCCTGCTCGCCATCTGGTCGATGGAATCGAACTATGGCGAAATCCTCAAGCGCGACGACATCATGCGCAACGTCGTGCGCTCGCTGGCGACCCTGGCCTATGCCGATCCGAAGCGGGCAAAATTCGCCCGCACCCAGTTGATCGCCGCGCTGAAGATCCTGCAGACCGGCGATATCGACGAAAGCCATCTGAGCGGATCCTGGGCCGGCGCCATGGGCCACACCCAGTTCATCCCGACCAGCTATCTGCACTATGCCGTCGACATGGACGGCAACGGCAAGCGCGACATCTGGAATTCGATCCCCGATGCGCTGGCGACGGCGGCCAACCTGTTGAAGAAGAATGGCTGGCAGGCCGGCAAGACCTGGGGCTATGAGGTCACCTTGCCGGCCGGCAAGCTTCCTGGCGGTTCTAAGACGCTGTCGCAATGGCAGGCGCTCGGCGTTGCCAGGGCCAACGGCAAGCCGTTCAAGAACGGCTCCGACAAGGCGACGCTGAAAGTGCCGGACGGCCGCGGCGGGCCAGCCTTCCTGATGGTCAAGAATTTCTCGGTCATCAAGGCCTACAACAATGCCGACAAATATGCGCTTGCCGTCGGTCTTCTCGCCGACGAAATCGCCGGCTCCAGCGGTCTCGTGCAGGACTGGAAGCGGCCTTTCACCAAGCTCACTTTCGAGGAAAGGCAGGAGCTGCAGAAGCGGCTTTCCCAGCACGGGCTCTACGACGGCAAATTCGATGGCAAGATCGGCGACGGCTCGAAAACCGCCATCATGGCCTTCCAGGCCAAGGCCGGATTGGCCCAGGACGGCTATCCGAGCATGGAAGTGCTGAAGTGGCTCAGGCAGAAATAGGGCCACCTGCGGTGCCGCGCGGCCTTTCGGACGCGCAAAGGACACTGTAGCAATCTGTTTGGTGCAATGACCTTCGAAAGTTGACGCGACTTTTCAAGGCAGTGCACCACGGGATGGAGGAAACGATTGGCTTCGGCTGCGCGCATCGCAGGGCTTGTTCGTCGCATGCCGGTGCTGATTCTGGCCGTCGTCGTTATCGCCGTCGGCGTGGCTGGCGCCTTCCATGCACCGGCCATGGCGCAGGAGCAACAATACCGCGGCTGGTCGTTGCGCGATTCGTTGCGCGACCTTTTGTTCCCACGCCGCAGCGAGCGGATCGAGCCGCCGCTGAACATCCAGAAGGCGAAGCCAAAGCCGCGCAAACCCCGCGTCCCGCGTGCGCCGACCGAGCCGCAAATGCCGATCGCCGAGAAAGTCCCGGATGCCCGTACCGTCCTGGTGGTCGGCGATTTCATGGCGTCCGGGCTTGCCGAAGGCCTCGACACCGCCTTCGCCGAGAACACTGGCATCAGGATCGTGGCTCGCAGCAATGGCTCGTCCGGCTTCGTGCGCGATGATTTCTACAACTGGCCCGAACAGATCAAGGCGCTGATCGAGACCGAAAAACCGGCCGCCGTCGTCGTCATGCTGGGTTCCAACGACCGTCAGCAGATGAAGGTGGGGGATGTGCGCGAGCAGCCCCGGTCCGAGAACTGGACCAAGGAATACGAGCGCCGCACCGATGCGCTCGGCAAGGCCATCGCCGACGCCAAGGTGCCCTTCCTTTGGGTTGGCATGCCGGCTTTCGGGGTGCCGAAGATGACCTCCGACATGCTGGCGTTCAACGACATCTACCATCAGGCCACCGAAAGCCATGGCGGCGAATTCGTCGACGTCTGGGACGGCTTCGTCGACGAGAACGGCGCCTTCGTCACCAGCGGGCCAGACATGAACGGCCAGCCGGTGCGGCTGCGTGCCGATGACGGCATCAACGTCTCGAAGGCCGGCAAGCGCAAGCTCGCCTTCTATACCGAAAAGCCGCTGATGAAGATCCTCGGCCTCGCCGCCCCCGGAAGCGTAACCCCGGCGACCGCACCGGCGGGCGCGCCCGTCGAGGCGCCTGGGCCGGCCGCCGCGCCCATCGTCATCGACCGCACCGCGCCGATGCTGCTCAGCGATCCGGCACTCGACGGCGGCTCCGAACTTCTGGGCGCGGCGCCGCAGCCAAAGCCCAATCAGGATCTGCCCGGTGAAAAACTGGTGGTCGAAGGCAAGGCCCCGGAAGCCTCGCCCGGCCGCGCCGACGATTTCTCCTGGCCACCCCGGCCGCAGCCTGCGGCGGCGGTGGCCGCACCCGGCACGACGACGGCGATAAACCCTTAGAAGCTCCCTGAGCCCGTTTCGAAATTCGCTCCCGCGAGCACCGGAAGCGCAGAAAACGCCTTCAGATGGCCGCAGGAGTAGAATTTCCAACGGGCTCAGCTCGGTAGTACGGTCGACCCCATCAAGGCCTCGTCGATCGAACGCGCCGCCTGGCGGCCCTCGCGGATCGCCCAGACGACCAGCGACTGGCCGCGACGCACGTCGCCCGCCGCATAGAGCCTGTCGACGCTGGTCCTATAATCGCGATCATTGGCTTCGACGTTCCTGGAACGGCGGCTGTCGGTGACGATCTTCATCTGGCCGTCCAATTCCGACACCAGGCCGGCGATGGCCGGGCCGGCAAAGCCGATGGCGATGAAGGCGAGATCTGCTCGGATGACGAATTCGGTGCCGGCGATCGGCTTGCGCTTCTCGTCGACCTCGCAGCACTTGACGCCGGTCAGTTGACCCTCCTCGCCGATGAACTCGAGCGTCGCCACCTGGAATTCGCGCTCCGCCCCTTCGGCCTGCGAGGACGAGGTGCGCATCTTGGTCGCCCAGTAGGGCCAGACCGACAGCTTGTCTTCCTTCTCAGGCGGCTGCGGGCGGATGTCGAGTTGGGTGACGCGCACGGCGCCTTGGCGGAAGGCGGTGCCGACGCAGTCGGACGCGGTATCGCCGCCGCCGACGACGACGACATGCTGGCCGCCGGCGATGATCGGATGCGACGGCCAGGCCACCGACTGGATCGGCTCGCCGCCGACCCGCCTGTTCTGCTGTACCAGATAGGGCATCGCATCATGCACGCCGCCGAGATCGTCGCCCGGGATGCCGGCCGCGCGCGGCGTTTCGGAACCGCCGCAATAGAGCACGGCGTCATGTTCGGCGAGCAGCTCGGCAACCGGCTTGTCGACACCGACATTGACGCCGCAATGGAAGGTCACGCCCTCGCCCTGCATCTGCTCGATGCGCCGGTCGATATAGTGCTTCTCGATCTTGAAGTCGGGAATGCCGTAGCGCATCAGCCCGCCCGGCCGGCTTTCGCGCTCATAGACATGGACATCGTGGCCGGCGCGGCCAAGCTGCTGGGCAGCCGCCATGCCGGCCGGGCCGGAACCGATGACGGCGACGCGCTTTCCCGTCTTCTTCTCCGGCGGATAGGGCCTGATATGACCGGTCTCATAGGCCTTGTCGGCGATCGCCTGCTCGACCGTCTTGATGGCGACGGGAATGTCCTCGAGGTTCAGCGTGCACGCTTCCTCGCAGGGCGCGGGGCAGATGCGACCGGTGAACTCCGGGAAGTTGTTGGTCGAATGCAGGTTGCGGATCGCGTTGTCCCAGTCGCCATTGTAGACGAGGTCGTTCCAGTCCGGGATCTGGTTATGGATCGGGCAGCCCGTCGGTCCGTGGCAGAACGGAATGCCGCAATCCATGCAGCGCGCGGCCTGTTTCTCAACCTCCTTGTCCGACATCGGCAGCGTGAATTCGCGGAAATGCCGGATGCGGTCGGAGGCCGGCTGGTACTTGTGCACCTGCCGGTCGATTTCGAGAAAGCCTGTTACCTTGCCCATAGTCCAGTTCCTGCTGTCCAGATGGTGCGGTTTTCGCCGCACCCGTTAACCTCTTGAGGCAGCCATGGCAACCTTGCCTTCGAGGTCAAATTGTCGATGAAAGTGGGCCGGGAAACCTGGGCCTCCCGGCAACTGCAAAGTCTATTCCGCCGCAACGCCCATGCGCATGCGTTCCATCTCGATCAGTGCGCGGCGGTATTCGACCGGCATGATCTTGCGGAATTTCGGCCGGAAGGTCGTCCAGTCGTCGAGGATTTCGCGGCCGCGCACCGAACCGGTGTAGTGCACATGGTTCGAGATCAGCTGGTAGAGCCGCTCCTCGTCATGGCTGGTCATGTCGCCGGAGACGTCGACACGACCCTTGTGGTCGAGATCGCCGCCATGGTGCAGCAGCCTTTCCATCAGGTCGTCTTCTTCCGGAACCGGTTCCAGCTCGACCATCGCCATGTTGCAGCGCTCGGCGAAATCGCCCGCCTCGTCCAGCACATAGGCGACGCCGCCCGACATGCCGGCGGCGAAGTTGCGGCCGGTCTTGCCGATGACGACGACAATGCCGCCGGTCATGTACTCGCAGCCATGGTCGCCGACGCCTTCGACGACGGCGGCCACGCCCGAATTGCGCACGGCGAAACGCTCGCCGGCGACGCCGGCGAAATAGGCCTCGCCCTCGGTCGCGCCATAGAGCACCGTGTTGCCGACGATGATGGACTCCGCCGCGACGATCTTGGCCTCTTCCGGAGGCCGGATGACGATACGGCCGCCCGACAGGCCCTTGCCGACATAGTCGTTGCCGGCGCCGACGAGATCGAACGAGATGCCGCGCGCCAGGAAGGCGCCGAAGGACTGGCCGGCGGTGCCGGTCAGCTTCACCGAGATCGTGTCCTCACGCAGGCCCTTATGCTTGAAGCGCTTGGCCACTTCGCCCGACAGCATGGCGCCGGTCGAGCGGTCGACATTGCGGATGTCGACCTCGATTTTGACCGGCTGCTTGCTTTCGAGCGCGGGCTTCGCCAGTTCGATCAGCTTGCGGTCGAGCACGTCATCGATCGGGTGCTTCTGCCGCTCGGTCCAATGCACCGCTTCATGCGGCACGTCCGGCTTGAAGAACATCTTCGAGAAATCGAGCCCGCGCGCTTTCCAGTGGACGATCAGGTCGCGCTTCTCCAGCAGGTCGGCGTCGCCGATGATCTGGTCGATATGGGTGTAACCCATCTCGGCCAGCAGCGCCCTCACCTCTTCCGCCACGTAGAAGAAGAAGTTGATGACATGCTCGGGCGTGCCCTTGAAGCGCTTGCGCAACACCGGGTCCTGCGTCGCCACGCCGACCGGACAGGTGTTGAGATGGCACTTGCGCATCATGATGCAGCCGGCCGCGATCAGCGGCGCGGTCGAGAAGCCGAACTCGTCGGCACCGAGCAGCGCGCCGACGATGACGTCGCGGCCGGTGCGCAAGCCACCATCGACCTGCAGCGCCACGCGCGAACGCAAGCCGTTCAGCACCAGCGTCTGGTGCGTCTCGGCAAGGCCCATTTCCCACGGGCTGCCGGCATGCTTCAGCGACGTCAGCGGCGAGGCACCAGTGCCGCCATCATAACCCGAGATGGTGATGTGGTCGGCGCGCGCCTTGGCAACGCCTGCCGCAACCGTGCCGACGCCGACTTCCGAGACCAGCTTGACCGACACGTCGGCCGCCGGGTTGACGTTCTTCAGATCGTAAATCAGCTGCGCCAGGTCCTCGATCGAATAGATGTCGTGATGCGGCGGCGGCGAGATCAGGCCGACGCCCGGCGTCGAGTGCCGGACCTTGGCGATGGTCGCGTCGACCTTGTGGCCGGGCAGCTGGCCGCCCTCGCCGGGCTTGGCGCCCTGCGCCACCTTGATCTGCATCATGTCGGAATTGACGAGATATTCGGCCGTCACGCCGAAACGGCCCGAGGCGATCTGCTTGATCGCCGAGCGTTCCGGGTTCTTGCCGCCGCCGGGCAACGGCAGATAGCGGTCCGCCTCTTCGCCGCCCTCGCCGGTGTTAGACTTGCCGCCAATGGCGTTCATGGCGCGCGCCAGCGTGGTGTGCGCTTCGCGCGAGATCGAGCCGAAGGACATCGCCCCGGTCGAGAACCGCTTGACTATGTCGGCCGCCGACATGACGTCGTCGAGCGCGACCTTCTTGCGGCCGGTTTCTTCGGCCAGCTTGATCCTGAACAGGCCACGAATGGTCTGGGCTCGGGCCGTCTCGCTGTCGATCTGCGCGGAATAGTCCTTAAACGTCTCCCACGAGCCCTGGCGCACGGCGTGCTGCAGGGTAGCGACCGCGTCGGGCGACCACATATGCGCCTCGCCGCGCATGCGGAACATGTATTCGCCGCCGACTTCCAGGCTGTTGCGCAGCACCGGATCGTTGCCGAAGCCGTCATTGTGGCGGCTGAGCGTCTCGGTCGCGATCTCGTCCAGCCCGACGCCTTCGATCAGCGTCGCGGTGCCGGTGAAATACTGCTGCACGAAATCGGTCTTTAGCCCGATGGCGTCGAAAATCTGCGCGCCGCAATAGGACTGGTAGGTCGAGATGCCCATCTTGGACATCACCTTGAGAATGCCCTTGCCGATCGACTTGATGTAGCGCGTGACGACCTCGTAGGCGTCGACCTCCTTCGGCAGTTCGCCGCGCTTATGCATGTCGAGCAGCGTGTCGAAGGCAAGGTAAGGGTTGATCGCTTCGGCGCCATAGCCGGCAAGGCAGCAAAAATGATGCACTTCGCGCGGCTCGCCGGATTCGACGACGAGGCCGACCGAGGTGCGCAGCCCCTTGCGGATCAGGTGGTGATGCACCGCGGCCGTCGCCAGCAGCGCCGGGATGGCGATGCGATCCGGCCCGACCTGGCGGTCGGACAGGATGATAATGTTGTAGCCGCCGGCGACCGCCGCCTCAGCCCGCTCGCACAGGCGGTCGATGGCGCCCTGCATGCCCGCGGCCCCTTCATTCGAGCCGTAGGTGATGTCGATCGTCTTGGTGTCGAAGCGGTCCTCGGTGTGACCGATGGAGCGGATCTTTTCGAGATCGCCATTGGTCAGGATCGGCTGGCGCACCTCGAGCCGCTTGCGGCGCGAATTGCCGACCAGGTCGAAGATGTTTGGCCGCGGCCCGATGAAGGACACCAGGCTCATCACCAGTTCCTCGCGGATCGGGTCGATCGGTGGGTTGGTGACCTGGGCGAAGTTCTGCTTGAAATAGGTGTAGAGCAGCTTCGACTTGTCCGACATCGCCGAGATCGGCGTATCGGTGCCCATCGAACCAACGGCTTCCTGGCCCGTCGTCGCCATCGGCGACATCAACAGCTTGGTGTCTTCCTGGGAGTAGCCGAACGCCTGCTGGCGATCGAGCAGGCTGACATCCTTGCGCAGCGCGCGCGGTTCGACCGGCTTCAGGTCTTCGAGGATCAGCTGCGTGTTGGCGAGCCAGGTCTTGTAGGGATGCTTGGTCGCGATCTCCGACTTGAGCTCCTCGTCGGAGACGATGCGCCCCTTCTCCAGGTCGATCAGCAGCATGCGGCCGGGCTGCAGCCGCCACTTCTTGACGATCTTCTCTTCCGGCACCGGCAGCACGCCGGCTTCCGAAGCCATGATGACGCGGTCATCGTCGGTGACGATGTAGCGCGCCGGGCGCAATCCGTTGCGGTCGAGCGTGGCGCCGATCTGGCGGCCATCGGTGAAGACCACCGCCGCCGGTCCGTCCCACGGCTCCATCAGCGCGGCATGGTATTCGTAGAACGCCTTGCGATCGGCATCCATGAGCTTGTTGCCGGCCCAGGCTTCCGGGATCAGCATCATCATGGCGTGGCTGAGGCTGTACCCGCCCTGGAACAGGAACTCGAGCGCATTGTCGAAACAGGCGGTGTCGGACTGGCCTTCATAGGAAATCGGCCACAGCTTCGAGATGTTGTTGCCGAACAGTTCGGAATCGACCGACGCCTGTCGCGCCGCCATCCAGTTGTTGTTGCCGCGTACCGTATTGATCTCGCCATTGTGGGCGACCATGCGGTAGGGGTGCGCCAGCTTCCACGACGGGAACGTGTTGGTCGAGAAGCGCTGGTGGACAAGAATCAGCGCGGTTTCGAAGCGCGGATCGGTCAGGTCCTTGTAATAGGCACCGACCTGATAGGCCAGGAACATGCCCTTGTAGACGATGGTGCGCGCCGACAGCGACACACAGTAGGAGCCAATGTCCTTGTTGTCGTTCTCGGCGTAGATGCGGCCCGATATGACCTTGCGCAGCAGATAGAGTCTGGCCTCGTACTCCTCGTCATCGGGGATGTCTGATGTGCGGCCGATGAAGACCTGCCGATGGAACGGCTCAGACGCGACGATGTCCGGCGCCTTCGACAGCGACGAATTGTCTACGGGCACGTCGCGGAAACCGATGAGCGGAAGCCCCTCGGACTGCGCCGATTCGGCGATGATGTCCTCGATATGGGCGCGAAGTGCCGCGTCCTGCGGCATGAACCAGTGTCCGACGCCGTACTGACCTACCGGCGGCAGTTCGATGCCCTGGGCTGCCATCTCCTCGCGGAAGAAACGGTCGGGAAGCTGCACCAGCACGCCGGCGCCATCGCCGACCAACGGATCGGCGCCGACAGCGCCGCGATGCGTCAGGTTTTCTAGCACGGCAAGGCCGTCCTCGACGATCTGATGCGACTTCACGCCCTTCATGTTGACGATGAAGCCGACGCCGCAGGCATCATGCTCGTTGCGCGGATCGTATAGGCCCTGGGCGGAAAAGCCGTTGTCGGTTCGGCTTATGTTGGTTCGGGACGCGGTTTTGACGGTAGCCGCTTTCGTCTGCGCGGCCTGGCCGTTCGTCGCAGAGTGCGTCATGTCCGTCATCTCTCGGTCCTCCATTCCCAGCCCTTCGGGCGCTGGTCTGCCCCGGCAAGCGCCTGGCTCACCCTGATCCTTGCGGCACGTCTTGCGAAATCCTTGCCGAACCAGGCGGCTTTCCGCATGGTTCGTATTCGTACAGGCCAGCGTCTGGCTGTCCAACCTGTCGCCCGCAGCAACAGCCGGAGAGGCCCAAATGATACGCCAATCCAGCTCGTTTTGTGCGACAAAATAAGACAGCACTACTGTCCTAAATTTTTATGACAGAAATCCTGGACGCACACAAGACCGATTCACAAAAAACTTGAGCCGCCAGCGACATAAAATTACGTGAAGTTGAGGAAAAACGTAAGCTTCGATCACAGCCGCTTTTCGGATCCGGCTGGCTTTACCGCTTTTCCGACACGTGGCCCTTGCGCGTGAAACCCCAAAGCAGCCAAGGTCGCGCCGTTTTCAACCGAAGCAGGATTCCTGATGTTTTTTGCATCCGACAACTGGGCGGGCGTCCATCCCGACATCTCGGCCAATTTATCCCGGCATGCCGCGGGCATCGCCACCGCTTATGGCGACGGCGAGCTCGACCGCGCCGTCTACCGGCGCTTCAGCGAGATTTTCGAACGGGATGTCGCGGTGTTCTTCGTCGCGACCGGCACGGCGGCCAACGCGCTGTCCATGGCGGCGTGCAATCGCATCGGCGGCGTCGCCTTCTGCCATTCCGAAGCGCACATGAATGTCGATGAATTCGGCGCCGCGGGCTTCTACACCGGTGGAGCGCGCATGTCGCCGGTTCCGGGGCCACTGGGGCGCATCAATCCGCAGGCCCTCGACCGGGCCATCACGCGCTACTCGCAAGACCTCGCCCCCGCCGGCCAGCCGATGGCGGTGACGATCACCCAGGCGACCGAGGTCGGCACCGTCTACACCGTCGACGATGTCAAGGCGATCGCCGAAGTCAGCCGCCGTCACGGCCTGCCTCTGCACATGGACGGAGCGCGGTTCGCCAACGCGATTGCGGCGACGGACATCAGTCCCGCAGAAATGACCTGGAAGAGCGGCGTCGATATCATCTCCTTCGGAGGCACCAAGAACGGCTGCTGGATGGCCGATGCTGTGGTGGTCCTGAACCCCGACGTGGCGCGCGACCTGCGCCTGCTTCGCCAGCGCGCCGGGCAGACCTTTTCCAAGGCGCGCTTCATCTCGGCTCAGTTCGAAGCCTATTTCACCGACGATCTCTGGCTGAGGATGGCGCACCACGCCAATGCCATGGCCGCGCGGCTGGCCGCGACGATCGAGGATGCACCGGCAGGCCGGCTGGCCTGGCTGCCGCAGGCCAATGAAGTGTTCGCGATCCTCGACCGCGCCAAAGCCGAAAAGCTGCAAGCGGCCGGGGCAAAATTCTACGAATGGGGTCTGCCGCAGGGCTTCGACAGCCACCTCGGCGACAATGAAGTGATCTACCGTTTCGTCGCCAGCTTCGCGACCACGACCGAAGAGATCGACCACCTTGGCCACCTGATCGCTTGAGCTTTTCCTATGACCATGTCACCGCTCGGCTCGACTATGCGGCTGATCCGCCCCGCTCCAAACGTGCTCGGCTTTTATGACGGCCGGATAGAGGGCGTTCGCGGCTGGTCGGATCAGCCCAATTGGCTCGATGACGGCGCCTATGCCCTTGGCATTTGCACCTATGCAATTGTCGATGGCTCGGAAGCGCTTGTCTATGACACGCATATTTCGCTTCAGCACGCCCGGATCATCCGGCAAACGCTAGAGGGTATGGGCGTCACCTCGATGCGGGTGGTCCTCAGTCATTGGCATGATGATCATGTCGCCGGCAACGAGGTGTTCCGGGATTGCGAAATCATCGCCAACAACCTCACAGCCTCTGCTCTCGCAGAGAACCGGACCAAACTGGAAAATGAGAACCCGCCGATCAGACCCCTTATCCTTCCGAATCGGACATTCGACGGCAATCTCGACCTCATGGTCGGGTCGATAGCGGTCGACCTTCGGCACGTCGAAATCCACAGTCACGACGGTACCGTGTTGGTCATGCCCAGCGCCGGTCTGCTCTTTGCGGGCGATACGCTTGAAGATCCGATCACTTATGTCGGCGAACCGGAACGGCTGACTAAACATCTGGACGATCTCGAACGCATGGCCGGCTGGACCTTTGACCGCATCCTACCCAATCACGGTTCGTTGCAGATGATCCAATCCGGTGGGTACGGTCGCGAGTTCATTGCCGCTACCCGATCCTATGTCGAAAAGCTGCTTCGCTGCCGACACGAGCCCGATCTGGTGAGGCAAGATTTGAGAGCCTTCGCTGCCGAAGTGTTCGCCTCCGGTGCCGTCGGTTATTTCGCGCCATACGAGGCCGTTCACCGACAAAACGTTGAGGCCGTGGTGGCTTCGGGGACTACCAGCTAAACATAGAAAGGCGGCGCCCTTCGGCGCCGCCTTTGCCTTGGGAGGCTATCGGTTTAGTTGGCGGTCTTTAGTTGGCGGTCTTGGCCTCGATCTGCTTGGCCTTGGCCGGAGCCGAGGTGATCGCGATCTTGCGCGGCTTCAACTCCTCGGGAATGTTGCGCTTGAGGTCGACGAAGAGCAGGCCGTTCTTCAGCGCGGCGCCGACGACTTCAACATGGTCGGCAAGCTGGAAGCGGCGCTCGAAAGCCCTCGAGGCGATGCCGCGATAGAGCAGTTCGGAACCTTCGCCGGTTCCCTCGTCCTTGCGCTCACCTTTTACCGTCAGCACGTTGCGATGGGCTTCGATCGAGATTTCCTCGTCCGAGAAGCCGGCAACGGCCATCGAGATCCGGTAGGAATCCTCGCCGGTGCGCTCGATGTTGTAGGGCGGATAAGTCTGCGCGCCATCGGGCTGCGCAAGCGAATCGAGCATGGTGAAGAGACGGTCGAAGCCGACGGTCGAGCGATAAAGCGGGGAAAAGTCAACGTGACGCATGAGGTGTTCTCCTGTTGAGCAACATGGTTTGCGTATGGCCGGTGCGAAACCCTTGAGCGGCGTTTCGGCTGGACCAGCGGCCCCGATATTGGCGACCGCATCCGACATTTGGGGAGCGCTCGAAGGCATTTCAAGATTTCTCCTGCCGGCAAAAACCGTGCGGCTGTTCGTTGATGAACGGCAGATGAACCAAAGCTTCGGCGCGCGTTCAGACAGCCGGCGCTAGAGTGGGCCCAAGATCAAGGATTGGCGGCGCGCCGGACGATGAACCGTTCTTGAGACGCCGCAACGAGGCCGACCGGGGTGTAACGTCCCTTCCTCCCGGATCGACAGAGGCCGGAAGCACGCTTTCAAGCGGCTTCCGGCCTTCCCCATTGTGGGTCTCGCGTCACCGGGAATTCCTTTGCTTTTGGCGCATGGGCGTCTATCACCTTAGCGGAGCCAGCCAGCACGGGCGGGCACGAGCACGAAGCGCCGAATGACGGATCTTGTCCAAGACATCCCCCTTTTTCACGAAATCGAGGGCAATCCACGACCGGAAAACGCCAGCGGCGGCTTCTTCACCACCCGCGACCGCAAGAAGATCCGCTACGGCCTGTTCGGCGCAGTCACTCGCCCGTTGAAGGGCACCGTGGTCGTGCTCACCGGCCGCAACGAGTGCATCGAGAAATATTTCGAAACCATCCGCAATCTTGCCGACCGTGGCTTTGGCGTCGCCACCCTCGACTGGCGCGGCCAGGGTGATTCTTCCCGTCTGATCCGCGATCGCCAGCGCGGCTATGTCCGTAGCTTCCGCGACTACACCGCCGACCTTGAGCAGTTCTTCGAGGAGATCGTGCTGCCCGACTGCCGCGGCCCCTACTACATCCTCGCCCATTCAGCCGGTGCGGTGATCACGCTGCTTGCCACGCCGTCGATGGTGAACCGCGTGCGGCGCATGGTGCTGATCGCACCATTCCTGACCGTGCCCGACCTGCCGGTCTCGATATCGACGGTTCGGCGCGTCTGTTCGTTCTTCTGCGCGCTCGGCCTTGGCCGGCTCTATGCCGCCTGGGGTCCACGGCCGAAGATGCCGGCCCCTTTCGAGACCAACAAGCTGACGTCCGACCCGGTGCGCTACCGGCGCAACACGCGGATCTACGAAGAGTACCCGCAGCTGGCGCTCGGCGGCCCGACCATCCGCTGGCTGCAGGCCGCCGCCAAAGCATCCGAGGCTGTCAGCGACCCCGACTTCATGGCTCGCATTCAGGTCCCCATGCTGATAATCGCCGCCGGCGCCGACCAGGTCGTCTCGACCAAGGCAGTGGAAGCCTATGCCAGGCGTCTGCGGCTCGGGTCACTGCTGATGATCGACGGCTCCCGCCACGAAATCCTGCAGGAGGCCGACATGTACCGCGAGCAACTCCTCGCCGCCTTCGATGCCTTCATTCCCGGCAGCGACGACCCTACGGCCTGACAGACGCCGATCCCCGGCTCACGGCTGGCGGGCGAACTCCATGACCCAGTTGGTCTCCCAGCTCGTGCCGCCATCAAGCGAAAAGGCCTGTTCCCAGCGCGCCGAATTCTCCATCATCCGTGACCAGAGGAAACGAACCTGGATCGGCCGTCCGTCGAAGACATCCTCGCACAGGAACGTGCCGACACCGTCGATGAACGCGCCGCGCACCGGCACGTCGATGGTCAGCGGGTTGCGGCCATCGATCCACCAGATCGACCATTGCCGTGTCGCCGGATCGAAGGTCCGCACCGTTGCGGCGCGATAGGCGCCGCCCGGCAGCTCGATCACATTGTCGTCGACATTGCCAAGACCGCCGAGCAGCGGGCGTACCTCGCATGTGCCGCCGAATTCGTCCCAGTTGGTGTCGCCCGCAAGGCGCTTTTGCAGCCTTCGATGGCTGACATTCCAGCAGCCGAAGAAGAAGTCGAAATCGCTACGCCCCTCCGTCTGACCGTCATTGGCGTGGCTGGCTGTTGATTGCATCGGCATGTCTGGTCCTCCTCTGGAATAGCCCTTCCATAGTCGGTGCCAACTGACACCCTGTTGTCAGTAGGGATGGGCCGGCGCTGCCGGCGGCAGACAAAGTGCTAAAGATTCTGACAGCCCGCGCCGTCCCGCAGTGCTCATCTGTCCGCGTTGAACTGAACGCCATGGAGATGAGATCATGACCGAGAAAACCTGCGCCGCCTGTGATTGCCAGCTGGACGCCAACCCGATCCGCGTCAAGGTCGGCGGCAAGACCGTCGAAGTCTGCTGCGAGGAATGCGCGCAAGCGCTGAACGAAGCCGGCGCCTCGGCAGCTGGCACCAGGGAGGACTGAGCGATGCGCCCTGATCATACGGCGACGCAATGCCTGGCCGGCACGGTGCCGACGCAGGCGCCGACAATCCGCACCGTGACCATTCGCCAGACTTTGTACGCACAATTCATTGCGAGGCTGGCTGGATCAGCAGTCAGATGGAGAGGCGCCGAAGCCGCCGCGCTTTGCTCGAGATGACCGACGACCAACTCAAGGACATCGGTCTGTCGCGCGGCGAAGCCTACTCAGAATTCACGCGCCGGCTGTGGGATTGATGCATACCGCCGAAAAGTGGTCCCCGTTTTGGGGCGACGACATGCGTGAAACAAAACTCAAAGCGCGTCGCGTGAATCCATTTTGATGCGACGCGCTTTGAGAAGCAGCCTGCCTGGAAGTCTCCTGACAGGAATGGGCGGGCCGATTGCGTAGAGTGCCGATGCAGGACCCATGGCCAGGCACAGGAAAACAACGCAATGGCCATATCGCAATTCACGGTCCAGCCGCTTCTCGACACCGGCACTGTCAGGGTGCGCGACGTCGTCTGCAGCGGGCAATGCCGGCACAGGAGCGAGGAAGAGTGCACGTCGGCGACGCATCTGGTGTTTCCCTATCGCGGCGTCTTCGTGCGCCATGTCGGCCGCAATGACGCCGTCGCCGAAGCCAATCAGCTGCTGTTCTTCAACGAGGCGGAAGCCTATCGGATCAGCCACCCCGTCGACGGTGGCGACGCCTGCCTCGATCTCGTCGTCGAGGAGGCTCAGCTGCTGGAGCTGGTGCCGAAGGAGCAATTGCGCAGCGGCGCGACCCCGGCGTTTCGTCGCCAACGCCGGCGCATCGACCCACGGGCGCAGGCTTTGGTGGCTTTGCTGCGCCACAGCTTGAGCCGCAACATAGCCGAAACGCTCGAGGCCGAAACCCTGGCGCTGACGCTGGTGCGGCGCTCTCTCGGCGAGCGGACCTCGCATGTCGCCGGCGCCAGCCCGGGCCGACAGAAACTGGTCGACCGTGCCAAGCTCGTTTTGTCCTCGGATCTGTCGCGACGCTGGACGCTGGCCGAAATTGCCGCCGAGGTCGGCGTCTCACCGGTCTACCTGACGCAGATGTTCCAGCAGGTCGAGGCCATGCCGCTCTACCGTTATCATTTGCGCCTGCGGCTGGCACGCGCGCTCGACCTGCTTGGCCGCTACGACAATCTGACGACGCTGGGCATGGACCTTGGCTTCTCCAGCCACAGCCATTTCAGCTCCGCGTTCAGGCAGGTTTACGGCCGCACCCCAGCGGAGTTCCAGCGCTCGATCAAGCCGCGTTGAAGCAGTTCAGGAAAAGTCAGCCTCGGAGCGCAGCCATCGCCGCCGCATGCAGCTCCGGCGTCGCCGCTGCCACGACATCGCCGCCCTTCTCCGCCGGCCCGCCATCGAATGTGGTGACCACGCCGCCGGCCTTTTCGATGATCGGGATCAGCGCCACGATGTCGTACGGCTTCAATCCGGGATCGGCGACGATATCGACGCTTCCCGATGCGATCATGGCGAAGGCATAGCAATCGGTGCCGTAGCGGGCGAGTTGCACCTGCTTTTCGAACTGGTCGTAGCGCTCGCGCGCCTCGCCCTTGAACAGTGCCGGCGTGGTGGTGAACAGCGTCGCGTCGGCGAGCTTCGTCGTCTTGCGGGTTGTCAGCTTGCGCGGGCCACCCGGCCCCTCATAGTGAGAGCCCGAGGCGTTGGCGTAGTAGAGCTCGCCGGTGAAAGGTTGCGACATCATGCCGGCGACCGCATCGCCGTCGACCGTCAGTCCGACCAGCGTCCCCCACACAGGCAGGCCGGAGATGAAGGCGCGCGTGCCGTCGATGGGGTCGATCACCCAGACATGTTTGCTCGAAATGTTTTCGCTGCCGTGCTCCTCGCCAAGGATGCCATGGTCGGGATACTCAGCCGATATCAGCGCCCGGATGGCGCGCTCGGCCTCGCGATCGGCTTCGGTAACCGGGTCGAAACTGCCTTTTTCCTTATTGGCGACGGCGCCCTGACTGCGGAAGCGCGGCAAGGTTTCCGCCGCGGCCGCCCGCGCGATGCGGCGCATGAAATCGATGCTGATATCCAACTGATTCTCCCGCATTGCAGCATGCCCGAGCCGTGCTCTGCCGCCAATTTCCTGCCTAAACAAGGGTGTTCGACGATTTTTCCGCGACGGCACCTGTTGCCCGGATGTCACACAAGCGTCACCGAAAAGCAATTTCCACATCAGAGTGAATTAAAAAAGCCTGAAGGTCGCTTGACATTTGTGCAGCGCACAATACCCTCAGCCTCGGACAGGTTTTCCTGTCCATGCCCTCCTTGGGCGTTTCCTCCCTAGACTTCGACCGTATCGTGCAAACGATGCGGTCTTTTTTTACGCCGGAGCACCCCGGACCAAGGTTTCACTCCGCCGCCAGCGGCAGGTCGATGAAATGATGGTCCGGCATTGCCATCAGATCCGCCGAAAATCGCGACAGATCGTCGGCCAGCGCGTCGAAGCCGGCGGCCTTCTCGAATGTCCGCTCGTTCATGTAGAGCCCGCGATTGACCTCGATCTGGAGGGCGTGGAGATGGCGCGCCGGCCGGCCATAGTGCTCGGTGATGAAGCCGCCCGCATAGGGCTTGTTGTGGGCGACGGTGTAGCCCATTGCGGTGAGCAGGCCGATCGCGGTCTCGGTCAACGCCGCGGTGGCCGAGATGCCGAAACGGTCGCCGATGATGAAGTCGGGCCTCAAGCCATTGTCGCCGACGCGGATGCTCGCCGGCATCGAATGACAGTCGATCAGAACGGCAAAGCCGAAGCGCGCATGGGTCCTGGTCAAAAGCCGTTTCAGCGTCTCGTGATAGGGCTTGTAGACGGCCTCGATGCGGGCGACCGCTTCGGACAGCGGCAAGCGGCCGGAATAGATATCGAGCCCCTCGCCGACCAGCTTGGGCACCGTGCCAAGCCCGCCGGCCACCCGCGCCGAGCGGATGTTGCAGAACGACGGCACCGGCTCGGCGAACATGCGCGGATCGAGCTCCCACGGCTCGCGGTTGACGTCGAGATAGGCGCGCGGGAAGTTCGCCGCCAGCATCGGCGCCCCCAGCGCCACGGCGCCGCCGAACAGTTCGTCGACGTAGCAGTCTTCCGACCGGCGGATGGCGTTGCGGTCCAGCCTTGCCATGGCAAGGAAGCGCTCCGGATAGTAGCGGCCGCTATGCGGTGAGTTGAAAAGGAAGGGGACGCGCTGCTCGGCGCCCGAACGGATTTCGAAGGGTGGAAAGACCGAAAAATCCTCGGCTGCCGTCTTCAATTTGTGCGAACCCGCAAACACCAGTGCATCATCATGTGAAGGTGCCACCTTGCTGGCCGCGTGTCCAGCATTTCAGCGGCAGCACAGTCCGGGCAAATATGGTCCATCCCGGTTCTCGTTCACTTGATGTTTACCCTCACCTCCTCATATACAGGATGGTTAACGGGCTTGCCCAACGGCAATCTCGAGCGGGTGATTCGGACGGGATATCATGGCACGCATTCTTCTGGCGGAAGACGACGACGATATGCGTCGGTTCCTCGTCAAAGCGCTGGAGCGCGCTGGCTACCAGGTCAGCGATTTCGACAATGGCGCCAGCGCCTATGAGCGGCTGCGCGAGGAACCGTTCTCGCTGCTTCTGACCGACATCGTCATGCCGGAGATGGACGGCATCGAACTGGCGCGCCGCGCCACCGAGATCGATCCCGACCTCAAGGTCATGTTCATCACCGGTTTTGCCGCCGTTGCGCTGAACCCGGATTCCAAGGCGCCTAAGGACGCCAAGGTGCTGTCGAAGCCGTTCCACCTGCGCGACCTCGTCAACGAGGTCGAAAAGATGCTGCAGGCGGCCTGAGCCGCTTTCCGAGCCAATGCATGTCGCCCAAAAGTGGCCCCGGTTTTGGGAGAACGACATGCATAAAAACAAAGACCTGAAGCGCGGCGCTTGATTCCGTTCAAACGCGACGCGCTTTAGGCGTAAGCACCCTTGTCACCGCTGCGGCGAGACGACGCCTTCTTTCCTTTTTCCTGCTATTGACGCGCTGGATCAAAAATGGTGTATGCGCGGCTTCGGATGGGCGTGTAGCTCAGCGGGAGAGCACTGCATTGACATTGCAGGGGTCACAGGTTCAATCCCTGTCACGCCCACCATCCAATCCCAGACGATCAATACGTTGCGCCGAGTATCCGCTGGCCAGGCATCCAAGGGCCGGCTAGCCCTGCTTTTCCTTGTAGAGCAGCAATTCGGGCCGATATTCGAAATGCATGGTGTCGTAGTGATACCAGCGCCCGCCCCAGATAAAACCCTGCCTTTCAAACAGCGTGACGATTGATAAGGGAATGCGATTCTTGAACGGGATACGGCCCTTGTCATCGGGCTTGTTCCAGAACCAATAGTCGGAATAACCGACATTGATATCGAATGCAGCGCCGAAGGAATGGACGCTGAGCTGATCCGTGCCGGCGATGACCCGCCAGTTGAAACCGCCGCCTGGCTTGAGGCCGTAGCGGCTCATGTCGGCGGGCAACTCCTGCAAGGCATTCGAGATTTTGGAGAGGCGCGCGTCGACACCGAAGAGCGACGTTATCCGAACCGGATACTTGCCCAGTTTGGGCAGCCATTTGACGGTCGTCAAATGATGGCCGACCGCCGCGGCACTGGCCCCATAGAGTTTTTTGAAAAAAGCCTCGTTGCGAATCCGCCCGGGATCGAAATCCACGTCGGGGATAAGGTCTCCGGCACTGGCTGTCGGATAAACGTAGTGGAACATGTCCTCGATATCGGGGGACTTGATCAACTCCTCGGGCGTGCGTGCCTTGCCATCATCCCACACCATCGTGGCACCATCCGACCACGTCACTGTATTGCCCGAGATGGTAAAAAGGCCAGGGTAGGCTTCGAGCAGCGCAGCCTTGGCGTCAGCCTGATCGACGCCATCACCGCCTTGCGCGGCTGACAAGGGGATGGCCGCCAGCAAGACCACGAAAACGATGGAAATCCTTAGCTTCATCGCCAGCACGGCCCCCGAAATCGCACGCCTACCATTTCGATCATAAACGAAAAGGGAATGTGATCAGGGCACGAGCCCACATTTATCCTGAGATGCCCGCGACGGCACACAAACTTCTCATCCTGGCCACCGCCAGTTCCGGATCGGCAAGCAACCCGGCCTGGTCGGCAAGGCGGAAGACATCGGCATAGTGGCGGATACCACGCGCCGACTGCATGCCGCCGACCATCTCGAAATGATCCTGATGGCCGTTCAGCCAGGCCATGAAGACGATGCCGGCCTTGTAGTATTCGGTCGGCGCCTCGAAGATTTTTCGCGATAGCGGCACGGTCGGCGCCATCAGCGCGTCATAGCCGGCGCGGTCGCCATCCGCCAGCTTCGCCAGCGCCGCGTTGGCGACCGGCGCAATCGCATCGAAAATGCCAAGCAGCGCGTGCGAATGTCGTCCGCCGTCGCCGGCAATCAGTTCGGGATAATTGAAGTCGTCGCCGGTGAACATGACGACGCCGTCCGGCAGCCGATTCCTGAGCGCGACTTCCTTGCCGGCATCGAGCAGCGAGATTTTTATCCCCTCCACCTTGCCGGCGTGGCGTTCGATGATGGCGACGACGGTGTCGAGCGCGGACTCGAAATCGCCGCTGCCCCAGTAACCTTTCAGCGCCGGATCGAACATGTCGCCCAGCCAGTGCAGGATGACCTTGCCGGACGCTTGGGACAGGATGCGGTCGTAGACACGGGCATAGTCGTCCGGGCCCTTGGCAACCGCCGCCAATGCGCGGCTGGCCATCATGATCGCCTTGCCGCCCAGCCCTTCGATGAAAGCGAACTGCTCTTCATAGGCGGCGATGACATCGTCGAGCGTCCGGGCGGCGCTTGGCGCCAGGTGGTCGGTGCCGGCACCAGAGGCGAGATCGGCGCCTTCGACGGTGCGCGCTTCCGCGATCGAGCGGCGGATCAACTCCTGCGCATTAGTCCAGTCGAAACCCATGCCGCGCTGCGAGGTATCCATCGCCTCGGCGATGCGGAAGCCGAGCCGCCACAGATGATGACGGAATGCCATCGTTCTGTCCCAGTCGACCACCGGCTGCGACCACGGATCGGTCATCGCCAGCGGATCGGCAACGACATGGGCCGCGGCATAAGCGATGCGCGAAAACCGTGCGCCGACCGCCGGCTGCACCGGCTGGCCGACCAGAGCGTAGCGGCTGCTGCGGCCACCCTCACCAGGCAAGGAAATGTCCATCGATCTCTCCCTATCGCCGTGCCTATAAATGGAACGTTCCAATAAATCAAGAACCTTTAAGATTCAAGGCTCATTCGTGGGCAAATGCTGCGCCGCAACACGGAAGCCATATAGAATGGGCTTGTAAGCCTCATGGGATCAATTTTTCGAATCTGGAAGGAACCTCGATTGACTCCAGATGGGGTTAGTGATTAGAACGTTCCAATAGATCGGTTTGAAAAGCGGGAGGATGCATCTGGATGGCCAGCCGGGCCAAGGCAACGATATTCGACATCGCCCGCGAGGCAGGCGTGTCCAAATCGACGGTATCGCTCGTGCTCCAGGGCAGCGGGCTGATCCGGCCTGAGACCGCGGTCAAGGTTCGCAAGGCGATCGAGGATGTCGGTTACGTCTACAACCGTGGCGCCGCCAATCTGCGCAAGGCTCATTCCAACGTCATCGGCATGGTCATCAACGATCTCACCAATCCTTTCTTCGCCGAACTGGCGGTAGGCATGGAGCGCGTCTTCCAGTCGGCCGGCATCGTGCCTTTCATAGCCAACACGGCGGAAAATCCGGTGCGCCAGGAAGAGGTGCTCAAATCGCTGATGGAGCAAGGCGTCGCCGGCCTCATCGTGTCACCGGCGCGCGGCACCACGCCAGGCGCATTCCGCCGCCTGGAGTTGGCGGGCGTTCCGGTCGTCTTCGCCATGCGCCGGCTGCCCGAAAGCCGCATTCCGGTGATCACGCCCGACAATCATCGCGGCGCCTACCTGGCCGCCGCCCATCTCATCGGCAAGGGGCATCGCCGGCTGGCCTTCTTCGGCGGCTCGGCCGACCTCGTGGTCTATCAAGAGCGGCTGGGCGGCTTTCGTGAAGCCTGCGAGACGCTTGGCATCGCCGCCCGCGACATCACCGTGATCGAAGGCGAGACCAGCCGCAGGGGCGGCATCGCCTGTCTGGATACCGCTCTCGCAACATCCGAACCGCCGACTGCGGCACTCTGCTTCAACGATGCGGTCGCTTTTGGCGTCATGCTGGCGCTGCGCAAGCGTGGGCTTGAGCCGGGACCGGATTTCGCCGTCGTCGGCTTCGACGACGTGGTCGAGGCCGAGCACTACATGCCGGCCTTGACCAGCGTCTCGGTGGACACGGCCGGCCTCGGCGAACGCGCCGCCCATGTCATGCTTAAGATGATCCAGTCGCGCACGACGCGGGCCGAAGATCATATCGGTGCGATCAATCTGGTGGTCAGGGAAAGCTGCGGCCCGGATCGCCGCGCCCGAAACAGGCCCGCAGGAATGGGGGATGCGGCATGAGCGTCAGATGGGGCTTGATCGGCGCCAGCACGATCGCCAGACAGTTCATGATCAACGCCATCCGTTCGCAGGGCGATGGCGAGATCGCGGCGGTCATGAGTTCCAATCCCGAGCGCGCCACGGCCTATGCCGCGGAAAACAACATCCCGCTGGCTGTTTCGACGCTTGATGCTCTGCTGGGCGCCGACATCGACGCGGTCTACATCTCGACCACCAACGAACTGCATCTGGAGCAGGCTTTGGCCGCAGCAAAGGCGGCAAAGCATGTGCTGTGCGAAAAGCCGCTGGCGCTGACCAGCGACGACGCGCGCACAATGGTCGCCGCCGCGAAGGCAGCCGGCGTCGTGCTCGGCACCAATCACCATCTGCGCAATGCCGGCGCGCACCGCGCTATGCGCGAGGCCATCGCCGCCGGCCGCATCGGCAAGCCGATCGCCGCGCGCGTCTTCCATGCCGTCTACCTGCCCGAAAACCTGCAGGGCTGGCGCATCACGAAGCCTGAGGCAGGCGGGGGCGTGGTGCTCGACATCACCGTGCATGATGCCGACACGCTGCGCTTTGTGCTCGGCGACGATCCGGTCGAAGTGTTGGCCTTCACGCAGTCGGCCGGCATGGCCGGTAGTGGGCTGGAAGACGGCGCCATGTGCATCTGGCGCTTCAAATCGGGCGTCATCGCCCAGTCGCATGAAGGCTTCACCACCAAATTCGCCGACACCGGTTTCGAGGTGCATGGCTCTGAGGGCTCGCTGATCGCCAGGAACGTGATGACGCAGAAACCGGTCGGCTCGGTGTTGCTGCGCACGGCCAACGGCGAGGAGGAACTGAGCTTCGACCGCGAGGACCTCTATTCCCGGTCACTGCGCCAGTTCCACGCCGCGATCCGTGGCGAAGGCCAACCTTCGGCCACCGGCGAGGACGGCATCTGGTCGCTCACAGCTGCCGAAGCAGCCCTTCAATCGGCCGGTTCCGGCAAGGCCGTCAAGATCGACCCGAAACTCGGGAGCAGGAATTGAGCAAGGTCGTTTCCGCCGCTGAAGCCGCAGGCCTGATCAAGGATGGCATGGTGGTGTCCGTCTCGTCGTCGAGCGGTCTCGGCTGCCCGGACGCGGTGCTGGCCGCGATCGGCGAGCGCTTCGACAGCGAAGGCCATCCGAAAGACATCACCACGCTGCACCCGATCGCCGCCGGCGACATGTATGGCATCAAGGGCATCGACCATCTGGCCAAGCCTGGCCTGTTGAAGCGCACATTGTGTGGCTCCTATCCGTCGGGCCCCTCTTCGTCCGAGCCGCCGCAGATCTGGAAGATGATCGGCGACAATTCGGTCGCAGCCTACAATGTGCCGTCCGGCATATTGTTCGACATGCACCGCGAAGCCGCCGCCAAGCGTCCGGGTGTGCTGACCAAGGTCGGCCTCGACACCTTTGCCGACCCCCGCCACCAGGGCTGCGCCATGAACGCGGCCGCCGGTGAGCCGATCGTTTCGGTGCAGCAGTTCGACGGCGAGGAATGGCTCTATTTCCGCTCTATCGTGCCACAGATCTCGATCATCCGCGCCACCACATCGGACGAGCGCGGCAACCTCACCTACGAGCATGAGGGCGCCTATCTTGGCGGCCTGGAGCAGGCGCTCGCCGCCCGCAACAATGGCGGCGTCGTCATTGCCCAGGTCAAGCGCGTCGTCGAGAACGGCACGCTGAAGCCGCACGACGTGCGCGTGCCCGGCGTGCTGGTCGACCACATCGTCGTCGCGCCCGACCAGTTGCAGACGACGCTGACGCCCTACGATCCGGCAATCTCGGGCGAGGTCTTCCGGCCGCTGTCGAGCTTCCGCAATGCCGAAATGAACGTCCAGAAGGTGATCGCGCGCCGCGTCGCCTTGGAACTCCGCGACGGCATGGCCGTCAACATCGGCTTCGGCATCTCGGCCAATGTGCCGCGTATCCTCCTCGAGGAAGGCCAGCACGGCAAGGTCACCTGGGTGATCGAACAGGGTGCCGTTGGGGGCGTGCCGCTGCTCGACTTCAAGTTCGGCTGCGCTTCGAACGCCGAGGCGATCATGCCCTCGCCGCACCAATTCATCTATTTCCAGGCCGGCGGCTTCGACGCGTCGCTGCTGTCCTTCCTACAGATCGACCGCCACGGCTCGGTCAACGTCTCGAAACTGTCCGCACGGCCGCATGTCACCGCCGGTGCCGGCGGCTTCGTCGACATCACCGCCCGGGCAAGGAAGATCGTCTTCTCGGGCTTCTTCAACGCCGGGGCGAAACTCTCCTTGGCCGATGGCGGCATCCGCATCGACCAGGAGGGCAAGGTCAAGAAGGTGGTCAACGAGGTCGAGCACATCTCCTTCTCGGGCAAGCGCGCGGTCGCGCAGGGACAGGACATCACCTATGTCACCGAGCGTTGCGTGATGAAGCTGACGCCGGAGGGCCTGGTCGTCACCGAACTCGCACCCGGTATCGACCTGCAGCGCGACGTGTTGGCCCAGGCCGAGATCCCGCTCGGCGTCGCCAAGGATCTCAAGACGACACCGGCAGCGCTCTACCTGGACCAGCCGATCGGGCTGTCGCTGAATGGCGGCGCCTCGCTTGGAGGCGCGCATGGCTGAGCGTCTCGTCACATTCGAGCAGGATGGTGCCATCGGCGTCGTCACGCTGCGCCGGCCGGAGAAATTCAACGCGCTGGATATTCCGATGCTGCGCGCGCTGGAGGCAGCGCTGGACGAAGCGGAAATGGCGGAAGGCGTGCGTGTCGTGCTGCTGCGCGGCGAAGGCAAGGGCTTTTGCGCCGGCGGCGATGTCGAGGCGTGGGCGCAGATGAGTGCCGCCGACTTCCAGGTGCAATGGGTCCGCTACGGCCATCGCGTCTTTGACCGGCTGGCGCGGTTGCGGCAACCGACCATCGCCGTGCTGTCCGGCCATGCGCTGGGCGGTGGGCTGGAGCTGGCGGTCGCCTGCGACTTCCGCGTGGCCGAGACACAGGTGAAATTAGGCTTCCCCGAAACCTCGATCGGTGTTGTCCCCGGCTGGTCCGGCACACAACGCGCGGTGCGCCGCTTCGGCGCGCAGACGGTGCGGCGTATGGCGCTGGGCGGCGAGATTCTGCTCGCTCCCGAAGCGCTGGCGCTCGGCGTGGTCGACCGGGTGGTCGAAACCGGCAGCGGCCTGTCCGAAGCCAGGGCCTGGGCCGAAAAGATCGCCGAGCGCGGCCCGCTGGCGACGGAAGCCGCCAAGCTGATGGTCGCGGTCGCCGAAGGCGAGGAAAGTGCCGCGGCGACAGAAGCGCTGGCCAGCGGCTTCATCGCCCTGACCGGCGATCTCAAAGCCGGCGTCGGCTCTTTCAAGACCAAGCAAAAACCAGCATTTTCAAGATCCTGAGGATTACACAGTTAGATGAACGCCCCTCTCAACATCATCATGCCCGCCGAGGCATCCGCAGCGCCAAGAACCTATCGGCTGCTGATCAACGGCAAGCATGTCGATGCCCGCGATGGCCGCACGCTGGAGCGCAAGAGCCCCGGCCACGGCTTTACCGTCTCGCACTATGCACAGGCCGGCGAAGCCGAAGTCGATGCCGCGGTGCAGGCCGCGCACAAGGCGTTCGAGACCGGCCCCTGGCCGCGCATGAAGGCGGCCGAGCGCGCCGCGATCCTGCTCAAGACGGCCGACCTGATCGAGGCACGGCTGGAGGAGATCGCCCGGCTCGACGCACTGGAATCCGGCAAGCCGATCGCCCAGGCGCGCGGCGAAATTGGTGGTGCTGTCGACATCTGGCGTTATGCTGCCTCGCTCGCCCGCACCTTGCACGGCGAATCCTACGCCAATCTCGGCGACGCCATGCTTGGCGTGGTGCTGCGCGAGCCGATCGGCGTCGTCTCGATCATCACGCCATGGAATTTCCCTTTCCTCATCGTCAGCCAGAAACTGCCCTTCGCGCTCGCCGCCGGCTGCACGGCGGTGGTCAAGCCGAGCGAGATGACTTCGGCCTCGACCTTCGTCCTCGGTGATATCCTGATGCAGGCCGGCCTGCCCGCTGGCGTCGTCAACATCCTCGCCGGTCTTGGCGCCGATGTCGGCGCGCCGATGGTCAGCCATCCCCTGGTCGAAATGGTCTCGTTCACCGGCTCCACCCGCGTCGGTAAGATGACGATGGCCTCCGCCGCGCAATCCTTGAAGAAAGTCTCGATGGAGCTCGGCGGCAAGAACGGCCAGATCGTCTTTCCCGACGCGGACCTCGAAGCGGCGGCCGACGCGGCCGTATTCGGCGGCTTCTTCAACGCCGGCGAATGCTGCAATGCCGGCAGCCGGCTGATCGTGCACGAGGCGATCGCCGACGATTTTCTCGGCGCGGTCAAGGCGCTTACAGCCAGGGTGACGGTCGGCGATCCGCTCGACGACAACACCAAGGTCGGCGCGATGATCTCGTCCGACCATCTGGCCAAGGTAGCCGGCTACGTCACGGCAGCGGCAAGCGACGGCAGCAGCGTCTACAGCGGCGGCAAACAGCTGGCCTCGAATGCCGGCCAGTACCTCGATCCCACCATCATCCGCGGCGTCACCGAGGACATGGCCATCGCGCGCGAGGAAGTGTTCGGACCGGTGCTCTCGGTGCTGACTTTTGAAACGATTGAAAAGGCGTTGCACATCGCCAACAACACGCCTTATGGTTTGTCTGCGGGCGTGTGGAGCGCCAGCATCGACACCTGCATGTCGGTGGCGCGGAATGTGCGTTCGGGAACCGTCTGGGTAAACACGTTCATGGAAGGTTACCCCGAGCTGCCATTCGGAGGCTACAAGCAGTCCGGTCTCGGACGCGAACTCGGCAAACGCGCCGTAGAGGACTATACCGAAGAAAAGACACTCCAGTTTCATCGCGGCCAACGCACCGGATGGTGGGTCGGCTGAGTTGAGAAGAACCCGGCGGACATTCGCCGGTCGTGTAGATGCAACAAGGGAGGAAGTACATGTTGCGCAAACTTCTTATCGGAACGGCTCTCGCATCGGGCCTTGCTTTCGCGGCCCATGCCGAGGACGTCAAGGAAGTCCAGATGCTGCATTGGTGGACGTCGGGCGGCGAAGCGGCTGCTCTCAACGTCCTCAAGGGCGATCTGGCCAAGGAAGGCTATGCCTGGAAGGACGTGCCGGTGGCCGGCGGCGGCGGCGACGCAGCCATGACCGCGCTGAAGGCGATGGTCGCCGCCGGCAACTACCCGACCGCCTCGCAGATGCTCGGCTACACCGTGCTCGACTATGCGGCGGCCGGCGTCATGGGCGACCTGACCGAGACGGCGAAGAAGGAAGGCTGGGACAAGTCGGTTCCGGCCGCCCTGCAGAAGTTCTCGGTCTATGACGGCAAGTGGGTCGCAGCTCCGGTCAACGTCCACTCGGTGAACTGGCTGTGGATCAACAAGGCCGTCATGGACAAGATCGGCGGCACCGAGCCGAAGACCTTCGACGACTTCGTTGCCCTGCTCGACAAAGCAAAGGCGGCAGGCGTGATCCCGCTCGCTCTCGGCGGCCAGAACTGGCAGGAAGCCACCATGTTCGACTCGGTCGTGCTGTCGACCGGTGGACCTGAGTTCTACAAGAAGGCCTTCAACGACCTCGACGACGCTTCGCTCAAGTCCGACACGATGAAGAAGTCGTTCGACAATCTCGCCAAGCTCGTCACCTATGTCGACCCGAACTTCTCCGGTCGCGACTGGAACCTTGCCACCGCCATGGTCATCAAGGGCGACGCCCTGGTGCAGGTCATGGGCGACTGGGCCAAGGGTGAATTCCACGCCGCCAAGAAGACTCCGGGCACGGACTTCCTGTGCTATCGCTTCCCGGGCACCGACGGCTCGGTGATCTACAACTCCGACATGTTCGGCATGTTCAATGTTCCGGATGACCGCAAGGCCGCCCAGGTCGCATTGGCCACCGCCACCCTGTCGAAGAGCTTCCAGTCGGCCTTCAACGTCGTCAAGGGTTCGGTTCCGGCCCGTACCGACGTTCCGGACACCGACTTCGACGCCTGCGGCAAGAAGGGCATCGCCGACCTGAAGGCAGCCAATGACGGCGGCACGCTGTTCGGCTCGCTCGCCCAGGGTTATGGCGCGCCTCCGGCGGTCGCCAATGCCTACAAGGATGTCGTCTCCAAGTTCGTCCATGGTCAGATCAAGACCTCGGACGAGGCCGTGACCGAACTGGTCAAGGCGATCGACGACGCCAAGTAAGCGCCACACACCAAAAGCGCCTTCCCCGCTCCAGCGGGGAAGGCTCCGATCCGCGAACCTGGTTGGCCTCGCGTCGACGGGAGGAGCCCTATGAGCACGGTAGCGACAAGCCAGATCAAGCTGACGCCAGAGCAGGCCCGACCGCGCGCCTCGGTGCGCTCGCGCCTGCAGGACGCGCTGCCTAAGATCGTGCTGGCGCCGAGCTTCGCCATCACCATTGTCTTCGTCTACGGCTTCATCCTGTGGACGATCTATCTGTCCTTCACCAATTCCAAGACCTTCCCGTCCTATGTCATCACCGGCTCGCGCGCCTACCAGCGGCTTTGGGGCTGGACCTTCGACACCGACCCGCCATCGAGCTGGTACACGTCGATCACCAACATGGGCATTTTCGGCTTTCTCTACATCTTCATCTGCCTGGCGCTCGGCCTGTTCCTGGCCATCCTGCTCGACCAGAAGATCCGCGGCGAAGGCGTGCTGCGGCCGATCTATCTCTACCCGATGGCGCTGTCCTTCATCGTCACCGGCGTCGCCTGGAAATGGTTCCTCGATCCCGGTCTCGGCCTCGAGCAGACCTTGCATCAATGGGGCTGGACGAGCTTCCATTTCGACTGGATCAAGAACAAGGACTTCGTCATCTACACCGTGGTCATTGCCGGCGTCTGGCAGGCCTCCGGCTTCATCATGGCGATGTTCCTGGCCGGCCTGCGCGGCATCGACGGCGAGATCATGAAGGCGGCGCAGATCGATGGCGCCACCACCTTCCAGCTCTATCGCCGCATCGTCATCCCGCTGCTGCGGCCGATCTTCCTGTCAGCCTTCATCGTGCTCGCCCACCTCGCCATCAAGTCGTATGACCTTGTCGTGGCGTTGACCAGCGGCGGCCCCGGCGGCTCGGCCTGGCTGCCGTCGAACTTCATGTACGAGTACACCTTCAAGCGCAACGAAATGGCCGTCGGCTCGGCCAGCGCGGTGATCATGCTGATGACCATCATCGCCATCATCGTGCCCTATCTCTATTCGGAACTGCGGGAGAAGCCGCGATGAGCGCCGTCACCACGCCCGCCCGCCAGGCCTCAGGCGGCGTCAACGCTAGGATCGTCAACCGCATCGTCATCTACGGGCTGCTGGCGCTGTTTGCGCTGTTCTACCTGATGCCGCTGTTCGTCATGCTGGTCACCTCGTTCAAGACCATGGACGAGATCCAGAACGGCAACATGCTGGCGCTGCCCCAGGCGCCCACCTTCGACCCGTGGGTGAAGGCCTGGGGCGAGACCTGCGTCGGCCTCACCTGCGCCGGCATCAAGGGCTATTTCTGGAACTCCATCAAGATGGTGGTTCCGGCCGTGCTGATCTCGACGATGCTCGGCGCCCTCAACGGCTACGTGCTGACCAAATGGCGCTTCCGCGGCGCAACGCTGGTGTTCGGGCTGATGCTGTTCGCCTGCTTCATCCCGTTCCAGTCGGTGCTGTTGCCGATGGCGACGATCCTCGGCAGCCTTGGCCGTTTCGGCGTGTCGCTGCAGAACTCGGTCGGAACGAGCTTCGGCCTGGGCAACGCCACGGTCAATCTCGTCTTCGTCCACGTCGTCTACGGCATCGGTTTCACCACGTTGTTCTTCCGCAACTATTACGAGGCGTTTCCGACCGAACTGGTCAAGGCGGCGCAGGTCGACGGCGCCTCCTTCTTCCAGATCTTCCGTCGCATCATGCTGCCGAACTCGATGCCGATCTTCGTCGTCACCGTCATCTACCAGTTCACCAACATCTGGAACGACTTCCTGTTCGCCTCTGCCTATGCCGGCACCGGCGACGCGATGCCGATGACTGTGGCCCTCAACAACGTCGTCAACACCTCGACCGGCGTCGTCGAATACAACGTCAACATGGCGGCCGCGATGATCGCCGCACTGCCAACCCTTCTCGTCTATGTGCTCGCCGGCCGCTATTTCGTGCGCGGTCTGATGGCGGGCGCCGTCAAAGGATAATCTGATGGCTTTTCTGGAAATTGATGGCCTGAGAAAGCGCTTCGGCCAGGTCGAGATCCTCAAGGGGATCGATGTCGAACTGGATAAGGGCGGCTTCCTGGTGCTGGTCGGCCCGTCCGGCTGCGGCAAGTCCACCTTGCTCAACACCATCGCCGGCCTGGAGACGATCACCTCGGGCGAAATCCGCGTCGAAGGCCGCGCAATCAACGATCTGCATCCGTCCAAGCGCGACATCGCCATGGTGTTCCAGAGCTATGCGCTCTATCCGAACATGACGGTGGCCGGAAACATCTCCTTCGGCATGGAGATGCGCGGCGTGCCAGCGGCAGAGCGGCAGAAGGCGATCGACAAGGTGGCCAAGGTGCTGCAGATCGGCCACCTCCTGCAGCGCAAGCCAAGCCAGCTTTCCGGCGGCCAGCGCCAGCGCGTCGCCATGGGCCGGGCGCTGGTGCGCGACCCAAAACTGTTCCTGTTCGACGAGCCGTTGTCCAACCTCGACGCCAAGCTGCGTGTCGACATGCGCATCGAGATCAAGCGCCTGCATGCCACCACCGGCACCACCATCGTCTATGTCACCCACGATCAGATCGAGGCGATGACGCTGGCGACCAAGATCGCCGTCATGCGCGACGGCGAAGTACAGCAGTTCGGCACCCCGGCCGAGATCTACAACAACCCGACCAATCTCTTTGTCGCCGATTTCATGGGCTCGCCGGCGATGAACCTGATCCCGGCGACGATCGGCACCAACGGCAATGCGCTGTCCGTCGTGCTGCAGCGCGAGGCGCGCGAGCCGATCTCGCTGCCGATGGCCAATGCGCCGGCGGGCCTGTCGGCATTCCAGGGCAAGCCGATCATCTTTGGCGTCCGCCCCGAAGCCCTGACCGATCCGGAAGGCGCCGAGCGCAATGCCTCGAACATCGCCACTGCCGACTGCTTTATCGAGGTCGTTGAACCGGCGGGCTCCGACACCTTCGCCGTCACCAATCTCGGCGGCAAGGGCGTGGTGGCGCGGCTGCGCGCCGACGCCAACATCCAGCCCGGCACCAACACGCCGCTCGCCTTCAACCTGACCAAGGCGGTGTTCTTCGATCCGGCGACCGAAAACCGCATCCTCTGACCGAGATGACAAATCCCGATATCGTCATCATCGGCTCCGGCATCGGCGGCGCCACGATCGCCTCCGGTCTCGCCGGCAGCGGCGCCTCGATCCTGATGCTGGAGCGCGGCGAACCGTTGCCGGCAACGCCGCATGCGCGCGACACCCGTTCCATCTTCGTCGACGGTCATTATCGGCCGAAGGAGATGTGGCGCGAGGCCGGCGGCGCGGCCTTCAACCCCGGCAACTATTACTATGTCGGCGGCAACTCGAAATTCTACGGCGCCGTGCTGATCCGCTACCGCAGGGAAGATTTTGCGGCCATGGAGCATTTCGGCGGCGTCTCGCCGGCCTGGCCGTTTTCCTATGAAGAATTCGAGCCCTGGTATTCGAAGGCCGAGCAATTGTTTCGCGTGCGCGGCTCGCTCGGCGAGGACCCGACCGAGCCGTTCCACTCGATCCCCTATGCCTTCAAGCCTGTGCCCGACGAGGCGCCGATCGCGCGCGCCCGCGCCGAGCTCCAGGGCCTCGGCCTGCATCCGGCCTCGCTGCCGCTCGGCGTCGACATCGACGCCTGGCTGAACGAGGGCAAGACCGGCTGGGACGCGTTTCCCAACACCGGCCAGGGCAAGGTCGACGCGCAAACGGGACCCCTGACGGCGGCGCTGACCGACCAGAACATCAAGCTCGAGACCGGCGCTTACGTCGAATATCTGGAGGCCTCGGCCGACGGCAAAACCATCGTCGCTGTTCACTATCGCCAGAATGGCGCGTTGAAAAAGCTGACGCCGAAGCTGGTCATTCTCTCCGCCGGTGCGGTCAATTCGGCCGTCATCCTGCTGCGTTCGCCGTCACCCGCCACCGGCAAGGGAGGTGGCAAGGGCCTCGCCAACCGCTCCGACCAGGTCGGCCGCAATTTCATGAACCACAATTCCAGCGCCATGCTGGCCATCGATCCGCGCCGCCGCAACGATGCCGTCTACCAGAAGACGCTGATGCTGAACGATTATTATCTCTCCGACGGCAAGGGCGGCAAGCCGCTCGGCAACGTCCAGTTGCTCGGCAAGATCGACGGCAACATCCTCAGCGCCAACGTGAAATTCGCGCCGAAATTCGCGCTCGATTTCATGGCCGGCCATGCCGTCGATTGGTACCTGATGTGCGAGGACCTGCCTGATCCCGAAAGCCGCATCATGGTCGACGGCAAGGACATCGTCATGCAATGGCGCCGCTCCAACATGCAGTCGCTCGACCGGCTGACCAAGGTGATGCGCGAAAACTTCCGCGCCTGCGGCTATCCGATCGTGCTGTCGCGCCCCTTTGACAAGCGCACGCCGTCGCACCAGTGCGGCACGGTGAAGATGGGCGACGATCCCGCCACAGCGCCGCTCGACCCGTTCTGCCGGTCCTTCGATCATCAGAATCTGTTCGTTGTCGATGGCGGCTTCCTGCCGAATTCGGCCGCCGTCAATCCGGCGCTGTCGATCGCCGCGCAAGCGCTGCGTGTCGCCGACCATATCCGCAAGAGCGAGCTTTCCCAATGACCCGCCCGGCGGCCATCGTCACCGGCGGCGCGCGCGGCATCGGCCTTGCCTGCGCCCAGGCGCTTGCCGATGCCGGCTTCGACATCCTCGTCGCCGACCTTGCCGAAAAACCCGCTGACGGGTTAGCCGAGGACATCATCACGCACGGCGCGCAGTTCGCCTATGTCAGCTGCGACATCGCCGATCTCGGCGGCCATGCGGCACTGGTCGATGCCACGATGCGCGCCTTCGGCCGCATCGACTGCCTGGTCAACAATGCCGGTGTCGGCGCCGTGGTGCGCGGCGACCTCCTGGAACTGAAGCCCGAGAATTTCGACAAGGCGCTCAACATCAATCTGCGCGGCACCGTGTTCCTCAGCCAGGCCGTCGCCAAGGCGATGCTGGCTGTCCCTGGAGATCACCCGAAATCGATCATCACCATCACCTCGGTCAGCGCCGAAATGGCGTCGCCGGAACGGCCTGACTACTGCATCTCGAAAGCCGGCCTGTCGATGTGGGTGAAGACCCTGGCGCTCAGGCTTGCCGCCGAGGACATCGCTGTGTTCGAGGTGCGGCCGGGCATCATTCGCACCGACATGACATCGGGCGTCACCGCCAAATACGGCGCCTTGATCGACGGCGGGCTGGTGCCGGCAAAGCGCTGGGGCGAAGCATCGGACATCGGAACCGTGGTGGCGACGCTTGCCGGCGGCAAGCTCGGCTTTTCGACCGGCTCGATCATCAATGTCGACGGCGCGCTCTCCGTGCCGCGGCTGTAAGGTGGATAGTGTCATGACCGACTACATCATCGTGGGCGCCGGCCCGGCCGGCTGTGTTCTGGCCAACCGGTTGAGCGAGGATCCGACGCATCAGGTGCTGCTGCTGGAAGCCGGCGGCAAGGACTGGCATCCCTATATCCACATGCCGGCGGGCTTTGCCAAGATGACCAAGGGCATTGCCTCGTGGGGCTGGTCGACCGTTCCGCAGAAGCACATGAAGGACCGCGTCTTCTGGTACACGCAGGCCAAGGTGGTCGGCGGCGGTTCTTCCATCAACGCCCAGATCTACACGCGCGGCAATGCCCGCGACTATGACGCCTGGGAGAAGGAAGAAGGTCTCGCCGGCTGGGGCTATCGCGATGTGCTGCCCTATTTCAAGCGAGCCGAAAACAACCAGCGCTACGCCAACGACTTTCATGGCGACCAGGGCCCGCTCGGCGTGTCGAACCCGATTTCGCCGTTGCCGATCTGCGAGGCCTATTTCCGCGCCGGCCAGGAGATGGGGATACCCTTCAACCCGGATTTCAACGGCGCCAGCCAGGAGGGCGTCGGCTACTACCAATTGACCCAGAAGGATGCGAGGCGCTCCTCCGCTTCGGTCGCCTATTTGAAGCCGATCCGCGCTCGCAGGAACCTTACTGTCAGGACCGATGTGCTGGTGACGCGCATCGTCGTCGAGAAAGACCGCGCCATCGGCGTCGAAATCGTCGACAGGCCGGGCGGCGAGAAGAAAATCCTGCGCGCCGACCGAGAGGTGATCGTCTCGTCCGGCGCCATCGGCTCGCCGAAGCTGTTGATGCAGTCGGGCATCGGCCCGGCCGACCATCTCAAATCTGTCGGCGTCACGCCGGTGCATGACCTGCCCGGCGTCGGTTCCAACATGCAGGACCATCTCGACCTGTTCGTCATCGCCGAATGCACCGGCGACCACACCTATGACAATTACGCCAAGCTGCACCGCACGGCCTGGGCCGGCCTGCAATACCTGCTGCTGAAGAAGGGACCGGTGGCCTCCAGCCTGTTCGAGACCGGCGGCTTCTGGTACGCCGACCCGACCGCAGCCTCGCCCGACATCCAGTTCCACCTCGGCCTCGGCTCCGGCATCGAGGCCGGCGTCGAGAAGCTGAACAACCCGGGCGTCACCTTGAACTCCGCCTTCCTGCGGCCGCGCTCGCGCGGCACGGTTCGGCTGAAGAGCGCCGACCCGGCCGACCATCCGCTGATCGATCCGAACTACTGGTCCGACCCCTACGACCGCGCCATGTCGATCAAGGGACTGAGGCTGGCGCGCGAGATCATGCGGCAGAAGGCGCTTGCGCCCTACGTGCTGCGCGAGGTGCTGCCCGGCCCGTCGCTCGCCAGCGACGACGAGCTGTTCGACTATGCCTGCCGCAGTTCCAAGACCGACCATCATCCGGTCGGCACCTGCCGCATGGGCCATGACGGCATGGCCGTGGTGACGCCGGATCTGCGGCTGCGCGGCATCGAGGGCCTGCGGGTCTGCGACGCCTCGGTGATGCCGCGCGTGCCCTCCTCCAACACCAATGCGCCGACCATCATGGTCGGCGAAAAGGGTGCCGATCTGATCCTCGACCGCGAACCGCTGCCGCCGGCCGTGTTTTCCGGAAACCGGGCGGCTTAGGAGCAAAAAAATGATCAGGCACTGTGTCTCGCCAGGTTTCGCAACGATGTTCCCGCCGCCGAGCGCATGGCAATCCATGCCGATCTCGAAGCGCTGCGACAGGTGGTGGAGGGCATGGAAGCGGTCCAATTCAGCGCCAATGTCAGCCCCGAGCCGTTCGGCCGCGGCTTCACGCATGGCTTCACCATCGATTTCCGCGATGCCGCCGCCCGCGACGCCTATCTGGTGCATGAGGCGCATCAGCGCGCCGGCGCCCGACTGGTCGCCGCTCTCGAAGGCGGCACCGACGGATTGATGGTCTTCGATCTCGATCTTACGAAAAAGTGACCGCCGGTTTTTCGAAAGCCGGCTGACGGCTGTTCTCTTTTGCCGACCGGGCGACATATCGTTGCCCTGGGGACGGCAAAGGAGGAACGTCTTGAACCTCAATTCCCAACAGAAAAAAACCGTCCTGGCTTCATTCCTGGGCTGGACGCTCGACGCTTTCGATTTCTTCCTCCTGACATTCCTTCTCACGGATATTGCGACTGAATTCCAGACCGACGTCCCGGCCGTCTCGAAGGCGCTGTTCCTGACTTTGGCGACACGCTTCATCGGCGCGTTTTTCTTCGGCATGCTTGCCGACAAATACGGGCGCAAGCCCATCCTCATGCTCAACATCGTCAGCTATTCGGTGATTGGCGCGCTGGCCGCCTTCTCGCCCAATCTCGGCATCTTCCTGGCACTGCGCGCCCTGTTCGGCATTGCCATGGGCGGCGAATGGGGACTTGGCAGTTCGCTCGCCATGGAGTCTATCCCGCCCAGCGCGCGCGGCATGGTCTCGGGCATCCTGCAATGCGGCTATCCGACGGGCTACCTCTTGGCGGCAGTGGTCTATGGCCTGCTCTATCAGCAGACGATCGGCGGCTACACGATCGGCTGGCGCGCCATGTTCCTGCTCAGCTTCGTGCCGGCATTGATCGTGCTGTTCATCCGCTCGCACGTGCCGGAATCGCCGGCCTTCGTCGACGCGCAGAAGACCGCCAGGCCGGGACTGTTGGAAACGCTGCAAAAGCACTGGGGCGTCGCCCTCTATGCCGTCGTGCTGATGATGTTCTTCAACTTCTTCAGCCATGGCACACAGGACCTCTACCCAACCTTCCTGAAGAAGCAGCACGGCTTCGATCCGCATACGGTGAGCTGGATCACCATCGTCGCCAACATCGGCGCCATCGTTGGCGGCCTGGCATTCGGCGCGCTGTCCGAGAAGATCGGCCGCGTCAACGCCATCACCCTGGCGTGCCTGATTGCCTTGCCGTCGATTCCACTGTGGGCCTACAGCACCACGCCCTTCATGCTCGCCATCGGCGCCTTCGTCATGCAGGTCGCTGTCCAGGGCGCCTGGGGCGTCATCCCGGTGCATCTCAACGAGCTTTCGCCGGGGTCCGTGCGTGCGACCTTGCCCGGCTTCATCTATCAGGCCGGCAATCTCGCGGCGTCCTATGGCGGCCCTTACCAGGCAGGCATCGCGGAAGCCCCTGGAGGCAGCTACGGATATGCGCTTGCGCTTTTTGCCGGCGTGGTTGCCGTCTGCATCATCGTCGTCATCCGCTTCAGTCCGGAGCGACGCGGCCAGGTGATGACCGTGCTGGGCTAACGGCGGCAGCTAGCCCAGTCGGAGCGCAACAACGCCGGCGACGATGCTGAGCGCGGCGGCCGCGCGCCAGCCCGTCATCTTCTCGCCGAGGGCGAAGACCGAGATCATCATGGCGAACAGGATCGAGGTCTCGCGCAGCGACGCCACCGAGGCGATCGGCGCCTTGGTCATTGCCCACATCACGATCCAGTAGGCCGCACCGCTGAGTACGCCGGTGAACAGGCCCACCTTCCAGTCGCGCGCCAGCACCGGCAGCGCTTTCGGCCCACGGAAGATAAGGCACAGCACCAGCGCTCCGAGGGCATCGCAGATGAACAGCCAGGCGGCGTAGCTTTGCGCCGTGGCGGCCAGCCGCGCGCCGCTGCCGTCGGACAGCGTGTAGCTGGCGATGAAGATCGAGGTGCCCAGCGCAAAGCCGACGGCGCGCAGGTTCAGCTTTTCCAGATGCGCACCGCCGCGAAACGACATCACCAGCGTGCCGGTCGACAGCAGAAAAATACCCAGAATGGCAAGCGGCGCCGGCACCTCGGCGACCACGAACATACCGCCAAGCGCCGCCAGCAAAGGTGCCGTGCCACGCGCCAGTGGATAGGTCTGGGCGAAATCGCCCGCCTGGTAGGCGCCGATCAGGAAGGTCCGGTAGCCCATGTGGAAGATCACCGAGGCGACGATGTAGGGCCACACCTGCGCCTTCGGCACTTCGACGAAAGGCAGCACGACAAGGGCGGCAGCGCCCATTCCCAGCGTCATCAGCGTGATCGACAGGAAGCGGTCGAGATGGACCTTGACCAGCGCATTCCAGATCGCGTGCATGGCGGCGGCGGCAAGCACCGCAAAGAAGACGAAGGGCGTCATTGCCGGCTCATCCGCCGCGCAGCACGGCGAGCGGTGTTTCGAGATCGATGTCGAGCCGTAGGGGGAAATGGTCCGATGCGACCTCGCCGACATCGGCGCCGACCGAGCGGACGCGCCCGGCAAACATGCCGCCGACAAAGCAATGGTCAAGCCGGCGTTTGGCCAGTTTGCCGTCGATGGTCTTCACATGGGTGTGGAAATCCGCAGTCGGCTGGCTGGCAACGGCGGCGGCATCGACGAAGCCATCGAGGTAGGCGGCGCCGCGATGATAGGGCGTGCTGCCGACGATGCGGCTATATTCGACGCTGCCCGGCTCCATGTTGAAATCGCCCATCCAGATCGCTTCCAGCGGGTTCTCCGGCTCCGGCTCGCCATTGCTCCAGTTGCGCGACGGCTCGTCATCGATGCCGCTCCAGGGTCCGCCCTCTCGGGTCGCACGGCGATGTTCGCCCAAGAGGTAATCGATCTGTTCCAGCCGCTCCTCCGCCGCGATATGGGCGAGATGCAACGAAAACACCCGAACCGGGCCGGCCGGCGTGCGGATCATGCATTCAAGTGCTGCGTTGCGCGTGTTGAGCGGCCGCAGCGTGCGGCGCATCGGCAGTGCATGCAGCCGCGACCAGACTATCGGCAGCTTCGACAGCACCATCGTACCGAACTGCCGGCGTCGGTTGATCAGACGGCCGTCGCGCTGCTCGCTGGCGTCCATGTCGAAGGCCGGACCATAGACCCAGTGATAGTCCGGCAGCAGGCGGGAAATAAGCTCCGGCTGGTCGTCGTAGTTGCTGCGCTGCCAGTGCCGCTCGACTTCCTGCAGCGCGATGATGTCGGCGCCGGCGACGATGCGCGCTGCGCGCGAAAGATCGTAGCGGCCGTCGCTGCCGAACCCGTACTGGATGTTGTAGCTGACCAGCTTCATTGCTTATCCGGCTCAATTTCGATGATGGCAGTAGCGGTTCGGCAGATTGGTTGCAATGTGCAGGGATATGGCAGCGGCTTGGGCCAGATATCTCACGTCGTCAGTGGCTGGAAACTTCCAGCTGGCGATGCCGCCAGTTCCGACCAGTCGATTTCCTCTTCAAGCCGGTGATAGGCCTCGTCACCGATTGTGCCGTTGCGGCGCAGTTCCTCGAGCGTGTCGCGCTGGCGGTTGATGGCATAGAGGCGCAGCCGGTCATATTCGGTTGCCGCCTGTGCGTCCTCCGGGTTTTGAGCGATCAGGCGCTGCGCCTCATACTGCTCGCGCACAACAGCAGCAGCGGCCGATGTCTTGCGGCTCAACACGTCAAGGGCGGCCTGCATAATGGCCACCCGCGCCTGTGCCACCTCGTTGTCGACCGTTCTGTCTGGGTCGAAGTTGAGTATCCGCAGCAGCGGCTTCAGGGTCATGCCTTGCAGCACCAGCGTGCCGAGAACGACCGCGAAGGCAGCAAGCACGATCGGATCGCGGCCGGGAAAACCCGCCGGCAGAGCAATGGCCACAACCAGCGTCACCAGCCCCCGCATGCCACACCAACCGACGAGCACCGCGCCGCCAAACGTCGGCACATCTCGCCTTTGGCCTTCGCTTCCGAAGCGGGCCAACCATCGGATGATCGCAACGTAACTCCCCACCCAGACGAGGCGTGCCACGATGACGACGGCCAGCACCGTTGCAGCGATGAGAAAGGCTTCGCCTTGCCCTTCGCCGGAGAGGCGGCCGACGATCGATCGTGCCTGCAGGCCCATCAGCACGAAGGCCAGCACGTTGAGCACGAAGACCGCTGACTCCCACACCGAATAGGTGCTGACGCGCCGCCTGGCCGACATGCGGCGCGGCGCCATCCGCGCAATGGTCATGGCGTAGACGACGATGGTGATGATGGCCGACAGGCCCAGCCTGTCGGCCAGTATCCAGACCCCGAATGTCCCGGCGAATTGCACCACGGTGCTGCTTGCCGCATCCTCGATCTGGCTGAGCGTCAGCAGCGAAAAGCGGCCTAGCAGATAACCCGCGGCGAGGCTGCCGATCGTCGACAGCAGGATCGTCGGAATGGCGTTGCTCAGCATGATCGAGCCGAGCGCTGCCGAAACCGCCAGGCGGTAGATCAGGAGTGCGGTGGCATCGTTGAGCAGGCTCTCGCCCTGCAGGATGGCGGTGATGCGGTGCGGCACCTTGAACTGCCCGAGTACGGCGCTCGCCGCGACCGCATCGGGCGGCGCGACGATGGCGCCGAGCGCGATTGCCGCCGCGATCGGCAGCCCGGCCATCTTCCAGCCGACGAAAGCAACGACCGCCGCGGTGAAGACGACGGCGCCGAGCGCCAGCAGCGCGAGCGGCAGCCGGTAGCGGTTGAGATCCCGCAACGATGTGTCGTAGGCGGCATCCAGAAGCACCGGCGCGATGAACAGGGCAAGAGCCAGTTCCGGATCGATCTCGATCATTGGAGCACCAGGCACGAAAGCAATCCCAACCCCGGCCAAGGCCAGCAGGGACGGATAGGGAATCTCCAGCCGTCGCGACAGCGCCGTCAGCGCAACGGCAGTCAAAAGCAGGACAAGCGTCAGTTCGAAAAGAGCCATGGCTTGTTACCCCCGTTGATGCTGCATTGTCGGCAGTGGCAAGCCAGCAAGATGCTGTTGATTGGCCATTGCGCACAAGCCCCGTGGCAGTATGTCCAGCAGTCACTTGCAGCGTAAGAGTCAGACCATGATCCTCATCGGCCAATTTGACTCCCCCTTCGTTCGCCGCGTCGGCATTGCGATGACCTTGTACGGCATCGCCTACGAGCACCGTCCGTGGTCGGCCTTCGCCGATGCCGACAAGATCCGGCCCTACAACCCGCTGACCCGGGTGCCGACCCTGGTGCTGGACAATGGCGAGGTGCTGATCGAAAGCCATCTGATGCTCGACTATCTCGACAGCCTCGTTCCGGCCGAGCGGAGGATGTTTCCGGCGGCCGAACCGGCGCGTCACCAGGCGCTGCGGATATCAGCCCTGGCAACCGGCCTCGGCGACAAGGCGGTCAGCCTGTTCTATGAGACGCGGCTGCATGAGAAAGTTTCCGACGTTTGGGCCGGGCGCTGCCGCACACAGATCGAGGCTGTCCTTGCAGTCCTGGAAGCCGATCGTCAGGGAAGGTCGACATCTTACTGGTTCGGCGACCGCATCGGCCATGCCGACATCGCGGTCACCGCCGTGGTCCGCTTCATCGGCGAGGCGCATCCCGGGCTTGTGTCGCTGGCCGACTTCCCGGCGCTGGACGCACATGCCGCAAAAATGGAAGCGCTGCCGGTCTTTCAGACAGTCATGCAGCCATTCATAGCACCGGCCTGAGGGGGCTTGGTTCTTCCTCTGCCCCGTACGCTCTACCGCCTAGTGCAGCACCAGCATATCGCTCGACGAGAACGAAATCTGGGCCTTTTCGCCGACAGCGGGCGGCGGTGTGGCCGGGCTGTTGAACGTATCGAGCGACACGGTGTTGCCGCCGATACCGACGCGAACCCGGATCACAGAGCCGAGAAAATGCACTTCGGAGATCTCGCCGGAAAGGCTGGAGTCGCGACCGGGCTGAAGGCCTAGCGAAATGGCTTCCGGACGCAGGGCAAGCGACAGGGTGTCGCCGGACTTCGAGCCGTTGAGCTTGCCCTTGAGCGAGACTTCCTGCGTGTCGACCTGCACCTTGCCGGATGCAGCATCGGTGACCTTGCCTTCGAGCACGTTCAGCGTACCGACGAAATTGGCGACGAACTTGGTTGCCGGACGGTTGTAGATCTCGAACGGCGTGCCGACCTGTTCAGCCTTGCCGCCATACATGACGGCGATGCGGTCCGAGATCGACAGCGCCTCTTCCTGGTCATGCGTGACGAAAATCGTGGTGATGCCGAGCTTCTTCTGGATGGAGCGGATTTCCTCGCGCAGCGACACGCGCACCTTGGCGTCGAGCGCCGAAAGTGGTTCGTCGAGCAGCAGCAGCTTCGGCTTCGGCGCGATGGCGCGGGCTAGCGCTATGCGCTGCTGCTGGCCGCCCGAGAGCTGATAGGGATAGCGGTCCGCCATCTGCGGCAGTTTGATGATGCCGAGCATCTCGGCGACACGGGCATCGATGTCCGCCCTAGGCATGCCGGCAACCTTCAGGCCGAAGCCTATGTTCTGTGCCACCGTCAGGTTCGGGAACAGCGCATAGGCCTGGAACACCATGCCGACATTGCGCTGGTTGGGCTTCAGCCTCGTGATGTCCTTGCCACCAACCACGATCTTGCCGGCAGTCGGCTCCTCAAAGCCGGCGACCATGCGCAGCACGGTGGTCTTGCCGCAGCCGGACGGGCCGAGGAACGAGACGAATTCGCCACGCTCGACGTCGAGATTGAAATCCTCCACCACCGTGGTGGCACCGAAGGATTTTCGCACGTGCTGGATGGAGAGGAACGGGTCGGCCATGGTGTTGCTCTTTCGATCAGTACTTTTCGATCAATTGGGGCGGTTCGCCGATCTCGGCGCGAAACGGGACAGTATCTGGATCAGCGACATGCAGCCCCAGGTGATGGCAAAGGCGATGATGGCAAGGGCCGCCGGCTCATAGGCGCGGTTGGCGCCTATGTTCTGTAGATACGGACCGAAAGCGGGCCGGTTGAGCAGGCTGGCCATGGTGAACTCGCCAATGACGATCGCGAAGGTCAGGAACGCACCCGACAAGACCGCGATCAGCACATTGGGCAGGATAACGCGCGTAATGATCGTCGACCAGCCGGCGCCAAGGATCTGCGCCGCCTCCGTCAGCGTTCGCACATCGATGGTTCTGAGCCCGGTGTCGACCGCACGGTACATATAGGGCAGCGACAGCGTGGCATAACCGATAACCAGCAGGGCGTTCGTACCGGTGTCGCTGGCCAGGAACGGCAGCGGCGAGTTCGATCCGTACATCCTGATATATCCGAACACGATGACGATGGCCGGAATGACCAGCGGCAACAGCGTGATGAACTCGACGAGCGGCCGCAGCTGCGGCAGGCGCAGCCGGATCCAGTAGGCGGCCGGCACCACGATCAGCACGCCGAGGATGATGGTGAAGACGGCGGCAAGCACTGAATAGCCGAAGGTCGCCTGGAAGCGAGGATCGCCCAACACCACCTTGTAGGCGTCAAAGGAGTACGCGCCACGCCGCATGCGCATGGAAAACTCCACCGTCGCGATCAGCGGGATGAAGAAATAGGCCGCGCCCAGCGCGAAGACGACCCAGGCCCAGAACTTTCCCGACTTCATTTGAGCCACCTCTCGGAACGGGTCCGGAACCAGATATAGAAGACATTGGCTAGGCCGGTGATGAAGATCATGCCGAAGGCGATCGCGTAGCCAAGATGGGCATTATGCAGCACGTCGCCGCGAATCTGCGCATAGAGCAGGATCGGCACGATGTTGAGCGACGAGCCTGTCAGCGCATAGGCGGTGGCAATAGCGCCGAAGGCGTTGGCGAACAGCAGGATGACGGTGCCAAGGAAACTTGGCCAGATCACCGGAATGACCACCATGCGCCAGTACTGCGCCATGGTTGCACCGAGGGTCGCGGCGGCCTCGCCCCATTCCTTCTTCAAGCCGTCGATGGCCGGCACGATGATCACCACCATCAGCGGGATCTGGAAGTAGACATAGGTCAGCGTCAGCCCCCAGAACGACAGGATGTTGAAGCCGTGAGCGTAAATATTGAGGCCAAACAAGGTGTTCAGGATCACCGTGGCAAGGCCCAGCCGGCCGAGTGTGGCGATAAAGGCGAAGGCCAGCGGCACACCGGCGAAATTGGAAGCGACCCCGGAGAAAGTCAGCGTCGCGGAGCGTATCCATTCCGGCAGACCGCCGCGCACGATGGCGATGGCGATGGCGAGACCGGCGAAGGCACCAATCAACGATGAGGCAAGGCTGACCTTGATCGAGATCCAGTAGGCGGCAACGATCGACGGCTGCGCCAGTGCTGCGATATTTTCGAAGGTGAACTCACCCGCATCGTTCTGGAAAGCGCCCAGCATCAGATAGAGCGTGGGCAGGATCAGGAACATGATGGCGAAGATGAAGAAGGGGGCAACGCCGAGCCATTGCGTCGGCAGCCTCATGCTGCGTGCCTCGGCGGGAGGCGCGGTCTTCCCGGCAACAGCGTGGTCTGACATTGGGATATCGGTCATGCGCCGGCTACCGTCTTTGAGAAAAGGGCCGGGCGGCCTCGAGGCCGCCCGGCATGGTCTGAGTTACTTGACGTTGGCGCCGACGACGGCATCCCAGTTCTTGGTGATGGCTTCCTTGGACTTGGCCTGCTCGTCCAGCGTCGGGAACACCGCCGCGGCATAGGATTCGGCCGGCGGCAGCTTGGCCAGCACGTCCGCGGGGATCTTGCCGTTCTTGGCAAGGTCGTTGAAGCGGATCGGGTGGCAATAGCCCTTCAGCCAGCCGATCTGGCCTTCGTCGGAGTAGAGGTATTCCAGCCACAGCTTGGCAGCGTTCGGATGCGGCGCGTAAGCGCTGATCGCCTGCACATAGACACCGGCAACGACACCGGTCTTCGGCACAACGACGTCGACGGGCGGGTTGCCTTTCAGCGTGTCACGGCCGGCGAGCGCGTTGTAGTCCCAGGTGATCAGGATCGGAGTCTGGCCCTGGGCCAGCGTCGCGGCTTTACCGATGACCGGGACGAAATTGCCGGCGGCGTTGAGCTTCTTGAAGAAGTCGAGGCCAGCGGTGCCGGCGGCTTCACCAGCAGCGGCGCCCGACGACAGGCCAGCAGCATAGACGCCCTGGATGGCCTGGTTCGACGCGCGCGGATCGCCGGCAAGTGCGACCGTGTTGGCGAATTCCGGCTTCAGCAGATCGGCCCAGTCAGCCGGAGCTTCCTTGACGATGTCCTTGTTCACCTGGAAGGACAGCACGCCGTAATAGTCGCCGGTCCAGTAGCCTTCAGCATCCTTGGCGCTGTCGGGGATCGAGTCCCAGGTCGACACCTTGTAAGGCTGGATCAGGCCATCCTTCTTGGCGGACGGGCCGAAGGACAGGCCGACGTCGATGACGTCAGGCGCCTGCGGGCCCTTGTTGTCCTTGTTCGCCTTGATTGCCTCGACCTCGTCGCCGGAGCCGGCATCGGGGTTGAGTTCGTTGACAGTGATTTCGGGATACTTCGCCTTGAAGCCGGCGATGACGTCACCGTAGCCGCACCAGTCATGTGGCAAGGCGATGGTGGTGAGCTGGCCTTCAGCCTTAGCGGCCTTGACGAGATCGTCCAGCGAAGCCGCGGACGAAATCACCGACGACGCCATAAGGGTCGCGGCCGTAAGGGAAAGCACTTTCCCCGTGAATTTGAACATGTGTTCTCTCCGTTGAACTGACGCCGTTGGACGCCTGCGATCCGGTATCGTTTTCATGTGACAGCCAGATGAAAGCTTTGTGAAACCGGCTGCTCGCAGCGCGAAAATTTAACTCTTTTTAACCGGCTGTAGCAATTAGCCATCACTTATTTTTCCGGCTAATTACTTTCCGCCATGTGTTTCATCCTTTCCCCCTTGGTTTGCCCTGATTTTCCAGATCAATTTTCAACAAGAAAGCCGTCTTACACCGTGCCGGCGATAGCGTTTTCAAGCAAGGTCAGGGCCGCCTTCTTGGTCAGCTTGACCGGGTTGCCGCCTGCGGTCGGATCGACCACCGCCATGTCGGCGATGAGCCCCTTGCGCTTCTTGTCCATGTCGAGCCCCTTGATCAGGCCCGGAAGCGCATGCGGCACCTTGAGTTCCTTGCGCAGTTTGATGATCGCCTTGGCGAAGCCGTCGAAGCCGCCCTTGATGCCGCAATAGGCGGCAAGCCGGCCGATGCGCTCCTCGATGGAGTCCCGGTTGAAGGCCAGCACATAGGGCATGAACACCGCATTGGTCATGCCGTGATGGGTGTCGTACAGCGCGCCGACCGGATGCGACAGCGAGTGGATGGCGCCCAGCCCCTTCTGGAAGGCGGTGGCGCCCATCGCGGCGGCGCTCATCATATGGGCGCGCGCGACGAGATCCTTGCCGTTGGCATAGGCCTTCGGCAGGTTCTCGAAGACCAGCCGGACGCCTTCGACGGCGATGCCGTCAGCCATCGGATGGTAGCCCGGCGCGCAATAGGCCTCGAGGCAATGGGCAAGCGCATCCATGCCGGTGCCGGCGGTGATGAAGCCGGGCATGCCGACCGACAGTTCCGGATCGGCGATGACGATGGCCGGCAGCAATTTGGGATGGAAGATGACCTTCTTGGTGTGCGTTGCTTCATTGGTGATGACGCCGGCGCGGCCGACTTCCGAACCGGTGCCGGCCGTGGTCGGCACCGCGATGATCGGCGCGATCGCGTCGGAATTGGCGCGCGTCCACCAGTCGTCGACATCCTCGAAGTCCCAAACCGGTCGCGTCTGGCCGGCCTGGAAGGCGATCAGCTTGCCGAGATCGAGCGCCGAGCCGCCGCCGAAGGCGATGACGCCGTCATGCTTGCCTTTCTTGAACACCACGATGCCGGCGGTCAGATTGGACTCGACCGGGTTCGGCCTCACTTCGGAGAAGACGCCGTAGGGGACCTTGGCATCGTCGAGGATCTTCAGGGTCGAGGCAACGACCGGCAGTTTCGCCAGGCCGGGATCGGTGACGAACAGCGGCCGCTTGATGCCGGTAGCCGCCAACACCTCAGGCAGTTCCTTGATGCGTCCGGCGCCGAAGCGAACGGTGGTGGGGTAGTTCCATTTGGAGATGAGCTTGGACATTTTTTGTCTTTCGAAAATCAGATGGCTTCGCGCAGGTGGAACGACTTCGGCCTGGTCAGGTTGTCATAGCCGATGGCCGACAGGGCAGCACCCTTGCCGGTGTCCTTGACGCCGGTCCAGACCAGGGCCGGATCGAGGTAGTCGCAGCGGTTCATGAACACCGTGCCGGTCTCGACGCGGTTGCCGATCGCCACGGCATGCTCTGTATCGCGGGTCCAGATCGAAGCGGTCAGCCCATAGGGGCTGTCGTTCATCAGCGCGATCGCCTCTTCATCGTTGCGCACCTTCATGATGCCGACGATCGGCCCAAAACTCTCCTCGCGCATAACGCTCATCTGATGGTCGACTTGTGTCAGCACTTCCGGCGCCAGATAGGGCGAGCCGGCCCTGTCGTTGGCCACCTTCATGTTGATGTGCGCCACCGCGCCCTTGCGCAGGGCCTCGGCCTTCTGCTCGCGGATCAGGTCGGCGAAACGCGCCTGCGCCATCGGCCCCATCGTCGTTGCCTGGTCAAGCGGATTGCCGACGACATAGTTCTTGGTCTCGGCGATGAAGCCCTCGACGAACTCGTCATAGACCTTTTCGTGCACATAGACGCGCTCGATGCCGCAGCAGCACTGGCCGGAATTGTAGAAGGCGCCGTCGACCAGATTGGCGACCGCATGATCCATCTTGGCATCAGGCAACACATAGGCCGGATCCTTGCCGCCAAGCTCGAGGCCGAGTGTCATGAAGGTACCTGCCGCCGCCTTTTCGATGGCGCGGCCGCCGCCGACCGACCCTGTGAAATTGACGTGGTCGATCTTGCCCGAACCGAGCAGCTTCTCGGTCTGCGCGTGGTTGAGCACGACATTCTGGAACACGCCCTTGGGCAGGCCAACTCTGTCGAAAGCCTGTTGAAAGCGCTCACCAACCAGCAGCGTCTGCGCCGCATGCTTGAGGATGACGGCGTTGCCGGCCATCAGCGCCGGCACGATGGTGTTGACCGCGGTGAGATAGGGATAGTTCCACGGCGCGATCACCATGACCACGCCTAGCGGGTCCTTTTTCACATAGCGCCTGAAGCCGTCCTTCGGGTTGGAAGCCGGCACAGCCCTGAGCGCCGCCTCGGCGATCTCGACCATGTAGTTGGTCCGCTCCTTGACGCCGCCGAACTCGCCGCCATAGCGCACCGGGCGCCCCATCTGCCAGGCGATCTCCGGCACGATCTCGTCGGTCATCGCGACCAGCGCTTCCAGCATCGCCAGCATGTACTTGCCGCGCTCGACGATCGGCGTCTCGGCCCATTTCTCTTGCGCCGCCTTGGCACGCTCGACCGCGGCATTGATCGCCTGGTCCGTTGCCACGGGCCGCTCGGCATAGATCGAGCCATCGATGGGGGATTTGAGTTTGACCGTCTCGGTCATTTTGTAAGTCCTCGCATTCTACAACAAAATCTTGTGGCGTGGCGCTGCCCTCATCCGCCTGCCCGGCAGTCTCCCGCGTATGGTGACCGGGAGAAGGGAACTGCTCTCCGGTCGCCCTGCCCGCGATTCACGGGAGGGGTAGGGCGAGAGGCGCGCCAACGTTCGCCGGCGAGTTTAATACCGCTCGAACCCTCTGTGCAGTTCCCAATCGGTTATGCGGCGGTCGTATTCAAACTGCTCCCACTTTGCGGTGTGGACATAGTGTTCGAGCACATCCTCGCCGAGCGCCTGCTTCAGCATCTTCGACTTCGCCAGCGTCTCGGTGGCGTCGCGCAGCGTCTTCGGGATCTCCGGCAAACGCGACGCCTGATAGGCATCGCCGACGAACGGCTTCTGCAGTTCCAGCTTCTCGTCGATGCCGGCAAGGCCGGCGGCGATCAGCGCCGCAAAGGCGAGATAGGGGTTGAGGTCGGCGCCGCCGATGCGGCATTCCATGCGGATGCCCTTGGTGCCCTCGCCACACAGGCGGAAGCCGGCGGTGCGGTTGTCCTCGCTCCACATGATCTTGGTCGGCGCGAAGGTGCCGGCCTGGAAGCGCTTGTAGGAGTTGATGTAGGGCGCCAGGAACCAGGTGAATTCCTTGGCGTATTTCAGCTGTCCCGCCGCCCATTGCTGGCCAAGCGCCGACAGCGTCCAGTCGGCCTTCTTGTCGAAGAACAGCGGCGTCTTGCCGTCGGCGCTCCACAGCGAATTGTGGATGTGGCTGGAATTGCCGGCCAGCCCGTAATTGTACTTGGACATGAAGGAAATCGCCTTGCCCTCGGACTCGGCAATCTCCTTGGCGCCGTTCTTCAGGATGACGTGGCGGTCCGCCATGTCGAGCGCTTCGGCATAGCGCACATTGATCTCTTCCTGGCCTGGGCCCCACTCGCCCTTGGAATTCTCGATCGGGATGCCGGCCGCTTCCATCTCGTTGCGAAGCCGGCGCATGACGCCTTCTTCCTTGGTGGTGATGCCGATCTGGTAGTCGCCGATGTAAGGCGAAGCGGTATCGAGACCCTGCCAGTGTTTCTTGCGGGCGGAATCGTAGGTCTCGTTGAACAGATAGAATTCGAGCTCGGAAGCGAAATAGCCGATATAGCCGCGCTCCGTCAGCCGCTTGACCTGCTTCTTCAGGATGGCGCGTGGCGAATGCGGCAGGTCGTCATGCGTGTGGTGGTCGAGCACGTCGCAGATCACCAGCGCCGTCTTCTCCAGCCACGGAATGCGCCGCAGCGTCGCCAGATCCGGCTTCATGACGAAATCGCCATAGCCCTTCGACCAACTCGCCGCCTTGTAGCCGGGCACCGGCTCCATATCGATGTCGGCGGCCAGGAGATAGTTGCAGCCGTGCGTCTCGTCATGCGCGGAATCGACGAAATACTGCGCCAGGAACCGCTTTCCCGCCAGCCGCCCCTGCATGTCGACGATGCAGGCGAGCACCGTGTCGATCTCGCCGCTGGAGACCGCTTTCTTCAACTGATCGAACGAGAAATTTCCGGCCATTCCTTTGGCACTCCAGCGCTTGAGCTCTTGAACGGGTTAAACAAAACCATGGCCGGCGCGATGCCGGCCATGGCCAGGATGGTTGATGTCAGTGACCAGTTTCGCCGACGGCCTGTTCCGCCGCCTTGATGGCTGCCTGACGCGCCGCGATGATGTCGCCGAGCGGCGGACCCTGGAACCGGTTCCGTTCGAACGCGAACCAGACGATCGCCGTCAGGATGAAGAAGCCGACGGTGATGTAGAGCGCCCAATCGTTCGGCGGCTGGATGCCGATGACGAAGATCAGGATCATCGACACGATCGACAGGAACGCGAACAGCATGAACACGCCACGGCCCATGTTCCACGGACCCATCTTGTCCCACTTCGGCGTGCCCCATGCCAGCATGCCGAGCACGATCGGCACGGTGAAGGACAGGAACAGGAAGATGACGGTGCAGGACACGACGATGGTGTAGGCCGAGGTGCCGGCGACCGAGACCAGCGTCGAACCCCAGACGAACAGCACCGACAGGATCGACGCCGTCCAGATCGCCGCCACCGGCGTGCGATAGGTCGGGCTGACCTTGGCGAGTGCCGATGAGCCCGGCAGGCCGCCGTCACGCGAGAAGGCGAAGATCATACGCGAGGCAGAGGTCACGGTTGCGAGGCCGCACAGAAGCTGCGCGACAAACACGACGAGGTACACGAACTCCTTGATGCCGGGGCTGACGCGCTGGTCGAAGGCCCAGAAGAACACGTTCCAGCCCTGCTTGGCGGCGTCATCCATGTTCGGGATCATCAGCACGAAGGCGGCCAGGAACAGGTAGCCGAAGACGGCCGACCAGATCACCGACATGACCATGGCACGGGGCACCGAGGAGGCTGCCTTGATGGTTTCCTCGGAGGTGTGCGCGGAAGCGTCGTAGCCGGTGATCGTATAGATCGGCAGCAAGAGGCCAAGTGCGAACACCCAGGCATTCGAAACCGACGGCCAGACGCTGGCGCCGGCATCGCCGGAGTAGTTGTGGAAGGTGAACAGCCGGCTGAAATCCCAGGTCTCGGCGGAGAGAAGGCAGACGACCGCGATCAGGATCGAACCGAAGAAGATCAAATAACCCGAGAAGTCGGTCAGCTTCGCTGTCAGCTTGATGCCGAGATGATTGATAAGTGCCTGGGCGCCGGTGATGATGACCAGGAAGATCATCTGGTTGGTCAGCGTGCCCTCGATGCCGAGCGCCGGTCCGAAGGCGCCGACGAAGAACGTCCAGGTGCCGACATTGATGGCGCCGAGCACGGTGATTAGGCCGAGCAGGTTGAGCCAGGCCGTGACCCAGCCGGTGCCGCGGTTGCCGAGGATCGAACCCCAGTGATAGAGGCCGCCGGCAGTCGGATAGGCCGAGCTGATCTGCGACATGGCGACCGCGAAGGTCAGTGAAACGAAGCAGCCGACCAGCCAGCCGATGCCGATGCCGATGCCGCCGGCGCCGGACGTTGCCTGGGCCAGCGAATTGATGCCGCCCGAAAGGATGCAGATGATCGAGAAGGAAACGGCGAAATTCGAAAAGCGGCTGAGGCGCCGCTCCAGTTCCTGGGCGTAACCCATGCTGTGGAGGGCCTTTACGTCCTCCGCCTTGTCAACTTCAGTGTAACCCGGTGCTGCCATTGGAAGTCCCCTGTTGGTTCTTAGCTGGCCGATTGAACTGACTTTCCGACTGAATGCGATCTGGTGTATCCGGCCTCCTGTGGCTCCAGATCCGAAAAAATGCCCGTGAGCAGATCCGCCCATTTCCGCTGCCCGGTCTCGCCGGCGATTTCGTCGTTGCGGATCTCGATCATCGCGCACGGCAGGCCGCGCGAACGTGCGTGGCGCTCCAGCGTGAAATAGACGCGGTCGGCCGGCGAATAGGGCTCGTTGACGCCGACGGTGACGCCGGCAAGCCGCTTCAGCGCCCCAATCAAAGGCGACGCCAGCCGGCGGTCCTCGTCGTGAATGATGCCGATATGCCAGGGCCGGTTGCGGCCCTTGTAGATCGGCGTGAAGGAATGCACGGACACCAGGCGGGTTTCCTGCCCGCGCGCCAGCCTGCCGTCGACAATCTCCTCGATGGCGGCATGAAACGGTTGCCACGACAGCGCGACGCGGGCCGCGCGCTGCTTGTCCGACAGGCCGGCGTTGCCGGGTATCGTCGTGGTCTCGCTGACCGGCGGCACCAGATCGGGCGCATCCAGCGGACGGTTGCAGTCGATGACGAGCCGCGAAATGCGGGTTTCGACCAGCGTCGCGTCGAGCGCCTCGGCCATGCGGCGGGCAACAGGCAACGCGCCGGGATCCCAGGCGATGTGACGGGACAGGTCCTCGGCGGCAAGGCCGAGCGTGCCGAATTCGGCCGGCAGGAAATTCGAGGCATGATCGCAGGTCAGCACGAAAGGGCTTGATCCGCCGGGGTTGGTCACCCTCACGGTATCAGACGATGCAAGGCTGGCGGGCCGTGCTTGCTCCATAGTCTGCCGTCCCCGGGGAGCGCTGTATCGTATGTTACGTATTTTGTCTCATTGCGTCCCTATGGATGATTTCATACAGTTTACCCGGTTTTGTCAAATGCGATTTCGGAAAAGACAGTGGACAGGGCCGAAGCATTTTGCAGCCAGGTGGAATCACCTGACGTCGCAAAAATGCGGCCAAGACAAACAGACGGAGCCGGATGGGTTTAGCCATTCCGGTCCGGGGGCGGGGGAAAGATGATTTCCAGCATTGCCGAACTGATCGCCGACCGCGTTGGCACGATGCCGGCCAGTGAAAGGCGCGCGGCCCAGACCCTGATCGCCAGCTATCCGATGATCGGCCTCAAGACGGTTGCCGAATTCTCGGCCGCGGCTGGCGTCTCGTCGCCGACGATCCTGCGCTTCGTTGCCCGGCTCGGCTTCCAGAATTACCCCGAATTCCAGTCGAGCCTGCAGGACGAACTGGCGGCGCAGCTGCAATCGCCGGCCATAAGGACGCTCAACCCGCCCTCGCCCGGCGGCGGCACCGCGTCACCGATGCTGGAAGCGACGCTCGACAATATGCGCGAGACGTTCAGGCACCTGTCCGACAAGCAGCTTGCCGACATCGCCGCCCGCCTTGCCGACCGACGCGGCAAGACCTTCCTGATCGGCGGTCGCTTCACCGATCCGCTGGCGCGTTACATGGCCGCCCACCTCGCCATCATCCAGCCCGAGGTCTTTCACCTCGCCGGCCAGGAAAGCATGTGGCGCGACCGGCTGATCGACATGGGCAAGCGCGACGTGCTGGTGATCTTCGACATCAGGCGCTACCAGGACAGCCTCCTCCGCTTCGCCGAAAAGGCACACCAGCGCGGCGTTCAGATCGTGCTGTTCACAGACCAGTGGCTGTCGCCGATCGCCCGCTTTGCCCGCCACGTCATTGCCGGACGAACCGCGGTGCCGTCGGCATGGGACTCTTCGGCAGCCCTCTTCGTCGTCGCCGAAACACTGATCGGAGCCGTCACAAGGCAGCTGGAAGCAGAAGGCGCCAAGCGCATCCGCGAGATGGAAGGTCTGCGTTAGACCGTCAACGTTACACAGATTTAATGTGCGCAGACACTGGCGAGTTGTCATAAAGGCGCGATATCGGGGCGTCTTCTTGCCTTAGAATAGCCTCGCTGCGTCTGCTTCCTTCGGGAAACCGCCAATGCATGTCGCTCAAAAGTGGCCCCGGTTTTGAGATAGCGACATGCATAAACAAAAGACCTAAAGCGCGTCACATGAATCCGTTTCGACGCGACGCGCTTTAGACGGAAGGATTGTTTTGCCTAACCGGAGTGCCGATGGCCGCCTGGAAACAGATACTTTTCGCGCTTGTGGTGCTGGTCGTGGCTTCAGCCGCCTGGCTGCGCTTTTTTCCGGGCGCACCCGAGGTGCTGGCACGCTGGGGGATAGACTGGGTATATGCGGCAACGCCCCCAGCTGAAACCGGTGCCGCCAGCACGAAGCAGGCGAACGGCGGCAATGGCGGCAACCGGCGGGTGAACGTGGTCGCCCTGGCCGCCACTACGGCGACCATCAACGACCGCCTTCAGGCGATCGGCACCGGCCGTGCCAATGCCTCGGTAACCGTCAATCCATACAGTTCCGGCCGCCTTGCCGAACTGCTGGTCGAATCCGGCAGCCATGTCGACAAGGGACAGATCATTGCCACCCTCGATTCCGAGACCGAGGTGATCGCGCAGGATCGTGCCAAGCTCGTCTTACAGGACTCGCAGAACAAGCTCGACCGGGTGAAATCGCTGCGGGCTTCCAACGCAGCGACACCGGTCGCCGTCGCCGATGCCGAAGTGGTGCTGGCGGTCGCCAAACTGGTACTTCGCGATGCCGAACTTGCCCTGCAGCGCCGCTCCATCATCGCACCGATCGCCGGAACCGTCGGCATCCTTCCAATCGCCGCCGGCAATTATGTGACCAACCAGTCGGCGATCGCCACGCTCGACGACCGCTCCAGTATCCTTGTCGATTTCCTCGTGCCCGAACGCTTCGCCGCCGCCGTCAAGGTCGGCGCGCAATTGACGGCGACGCCGATCGCCAATCCCAGCAAAACCTACACCGGCACGGTTTCGGCCATCGACAACCACATCGATGAAAAGAGCCGCACCCTTCTGGTCAAGGCCAAGATAGCCAATCCGGCAGATTCGCTGCGTGCCGGCATGTCGTTTGGCATCACTATGAAGTTCGCCGGCGAGACCTATCCGGCCGTCAGCCCGCTGGCGATTCTCTGGGGATCGGACGGCGCCTATGTCTGGCAGGTCGAGGACAGCAAGGCCAGGCGGGTCCCGGTGCGCATCATTCAACGCAACACCGAGACCGTGCTGATCGACGCGGAGATCGACAGCGGCGACATGGTGGTGACCGAAGGCACCCAGAGCGTCAGCGAAGGCGGCGCGGTACACACCGCCGGCGAAGAGCAGCGCGCCGCGGACGCTGCTCAAGGCTCATGACCAGCCCCGTCAACGCCGCAAGCGACACCGGCTTTACCGCCCTGTTCATCCGCAGGCCGGTGATGGCCTTCGTGCTGAACACACTGATCGCAGTTGCCGGCCTGGCTGCCTTCTATGGCGTCGAGATCCGCGAACTGCCTGACGTCGACCGCGCGGTCGTCACGGTCTCGACCGCCTTCGCAGGCGCTGCGGCCGAAACCGTCGACCGTGAACTGACCGACACCATCGAGGGCGCTGTCGCCCGCGTCTCCGGCGTCAAGTCGATCTCGTCGTCTTCCTCCTTCGGTTCGAGCCGCGTCACCATCGAGTTCAACGACGGCGTCGACCTCAATGTCGCCGCCTCGGACGTGCGCGATGCCGTCGGCCGTGTCGCCAACCTGATGCCGGACACGGCCGATCCACCGCGCATCGTCAAGGCCGACGCCAATTCCGACCCGGTGATGCGACTGGCGGTAACGTCGGACAACATGTCGATCCAGGACATGACGGTGGTGGTCCAGGACCAGATCGAGGACGAACTGGCCGCCGTGCCCGGCGTTGCCGACGTCCAGATCTATGGCTATCGCGACAAGATTTTCCGGATCGACGTCGACCAGAACAAGCTCGCCAGCCTCGGCTTCACCGTCGCCGACCTCAGGGCAGCACTTGCCTCTGTCGCCTTCGACTCACCGGCCGGTTCGATCACCACGACAGACCAGGACCTGATCGTCCGCACGACGGCGGACGTGACCACGCCCGAAGAATTCGAAAACATCATCATCGGCGGCACGACGCGCATCCGCGACGTCGCCACCGTCACGCTAGGCCCCGATGTCGGCCAGACCACGCTGCGTTCGGACGGCAAAACCGGCATCGGCATCGGCATCATCCGCCAGGCGGAATCGAACACGCTGGACATCTCGACCGGCGTTCAGGCCGCCGTCGCCAAGCTGCAGGAGAACCTGCCCAAGGGCATGTCGATCAAGATCACCAGCGACGACGCGGTTTTCGTCAACGGCGCGGTGCACGAGGTCGAGATCGCACTCGGCCTGTCCGTGACCATGGTGCTGATCGTCATCTATGTGTTTCTGCTTGACTGGCGCGCAACGCTGATCCCGGGACTGTCGATGCCGGTGGCCATGATCGGCACCATCGCCGCCATCTATCTGGCCGGCTTCTCGGTCAACATCCTGACCCTGCTCGCTTTGGTGCTTGCGACGGGACTGGTCGTCGACGACGCCATTGTCGTGCTCGAAAACATCGTGCGACGACGCAATGAAGGCATGGGCCCGCGCGCCGCCGCCGTGCTCGGCGCTCAGGAAGTGTTCTTCGCCGTCATTGCCACGACTCTGACGCTGGTCGCCGTCTTTGTGCCGATCTCGTTCCTGCCTGGCCAGACCGGTGGCCTGTTCCGCGAATTCGGCTTCGTGCTCGCCATGTCGATGCTTTTGTCCTGCGTGGTGGCGCTGACGCTGTGCCCGATGCTCGCCTCGCGCATGCTGTCGAGCGCCTCGCTCCACCATGAAGGCGGCCACGGCATCGGCGCCCGCATCGGCGGCGCGCTGAATTCAGCCTACAAGCGCGCCCTGCACGCTTGCCTCGACGCGCCATGGATCGTGCTTCTGGTCGCGGTGCTGTTTGCCGGCACCGCCTTCGCGCTGTTCGGCACCATCCGCCAGGAACTGACCCCGACCGAGGACCGCGCCGCCGTGCTGTTGCGCATCAGCGCCCCGCAAGGTGTCAACCTCGACTACACGACGCAGCAGATGCAGAAGATCGAGAGGCTGATCCAGCCGATGCGCGAGTCCGGCGAGATCCGCAGCACGTTCGAGAACGCCGGCCAGAACGGCTCTTACAACTCAGGCTTCATGGTGATGACGCTGGCGCCATGGAACGAGCGCAGCCGCAGCCAGCAAGAGATCATGGCCGAGATCAGCCAGCTGACCAAACAAGTGCCGAGCGTGCGTATCTTCCCGGTGCAGCCCAACAGCCTCGGCATTCGCGGTGCCGGCAACGGCCTGCAGTTCGCCCTGGTCGGCAATAACCGCAAGGCGCTCGGCGACGCGGCGGTCAAGATCATCGCCGAGATGCAGAAGGACCCACGCTTCCAGACACCGCGCCTGTCGATCGATCCGACGCAGCCGCAACTGGCCGTGGCCATCGATCGCGAGCGCGCCTCCGACCTCGGCATCGACATCACTGGGATGGCCAACACCTTGCAGGCCATGCTCGACGGCAACGATGTCGTCGATGTCTACATCGCCGACCGTAGCTACGGCGTGAAGCTGGTCTCGACCACCAACCCGATCAACGACCCGACCGACCTGGAAAACATCTTCCTGAAGACATCAGACGGCCGTTTCGTGCCGATGTCGACCATTGCCACGCTGACCGAGCGTGCGGTGCCGCCGTCGCTGTCGCGCGAGCAGCAGCAGCCGTCGGTGGCGATCACCTCCAACCTCAACGGCGACTTCGCGCTTGGCGATGCGCTGACCCGCGCCGAGGAAATCGCGACGCCGCTTTTGCCTGCGGGCAGCCGCATCCTGCCGCTGGCCGAGGCCGCGACGCTGGGCGAGACCAACAGTGGCATGGTGACCATCTTCGGCTTCGCTCTGGTCATCATCCTGCTGGTGCTGGCCGCCCAGTTCGAAAGCTTCGTCAGCGCCGTCATCATCATGGCGACGGTTCCGCTCGGGCTAGCTTGTGCCATCTTCGCGCTGCTGCTCTCGGGCACCAGCCTCAACGCCTACAGCCAGATCGGCCTGGTGCTGCTGGTCGGCGTCATGGCCAAGAACGGCATCCTGATCGTCGAATTCGCCAACCAGCTGCGCGATCGCGGGCTTGGTGTGCGCGAAGCGATCGAGCAGGCCTCGGTCATCCGCGTGCGGCCGGTGATGATGACGATGATCTGCACCGTGCTCGGCGGCTTGCCGCTGGTGCTGGCGAGCGGCGCCGGTGCCGAGGCGCGCGTGGCGCTCGGCTGGGTCATCGTCGGCGGACTGGGCCTTGCCACCGTCTCGACGCTGTTCCTGACGCCGGTCGCCTATCTCTTGCTGGGTCGCTTCGTCACGCCGAAGACCCATGAGGAAGCGCGGCTGAAGCGCGAGCTCGAGGAAGCCGCCTATAGCAAGGTTGAGCCGGCCGAATAGAGAAGTCCAAGAAAGTGTGTCGCGGTTTTCCGCCCGTGAATAGGCAGTGCCTATCTCAAGAACCGGCCTTCGATCGACCAGCGCGCGGCGAGGAAATTCAGCACCGCCGCCACCACGACGCCGCCGATCTTTGCCGGCCAAACTCCGACGGTAGCGGCAAACAGCGCGATCGAAAGGCTGGAGACACCGAGCGAAATCAGCGCCCCGAGCGAGGCGAAACGAAGGAAGGCGTCACGCAGCCGGATGGCTTGATTGCGCTCGAACGCCCAGAAGCCGTTCGCCACGAACGAAAAGCTGACGGCGATGAACCAGGCAACGATGTTGGCGGGCACCGGCGGCATCTGCAGCTTGAGCAGCAGGTAGAAGCTGGCAAGGTCGATGGCCGTGTTGGCAAGTCCGACGATGGCAAAGCGGACGATCTTGTTGCCGGTCGAACGCCGGGGCTGGTCGGCGCCGCTCATCCCTTGCCGTCCATGATTGCGACACCGGCGCGGGCCAGGCTGGCGCCGAAATCGTCCGATGCCAGGACCGCGAATTCGACCTCGCGCACGCTTTGCATCGGGTCACGCGCGCGCAACGTCTCGTCGACATGGCCGGGGTGGCACATGAACAGCCCCCGTTCCGGCAATGCCTCGACGGCGGCCTGCAGCACGGATGCGAACTTTTCGGGCCGCCGCCAGTCATAGATGCCGGCGAGCGGTTCGAAGACGGTGAAGCCGGCATGCAGCATGGACTGGTTGAACCCGGCGGCGAGCGCTGCGATCGCGGCGACTTTCGGCGCCGTGCCGGCCAGTGCCGGCGCGCCGCGCAGCGCCGGCCTGTCGGCTTCGTCGTGCAGACGCGCGCGCAGCCATGTGCGCACGACGGGAAGAAAATGCACATGCTGATGCCCGTCGACGAAATCGGGGCGGCGCCCGAGTGCTTCGACGAAGCGGCTGTACTGGGCGTCGAGTTCGGCATGCACATCGAGGTCGTCGATGCGGCCGCGCAGAACAGGCAATGCCAGCGAGCGGAGTGGTGGCAGCCGGCCTTCCGGCGCCAGGCTCGACCGGCCGGTGACGGCTGGCTGGTCGGTCAAGGTAAGATGCAGCCCGACCGCGACACGGCCACACAGGGGCTTTATGCGCTCAGCCTCCTGCGCCCATTGCGCAAATCCGGTCATGCAGCTGGTGCCGGTCAGGCGCCCACGATCGAGCAGGTCGAGGATCGCGGCGGAGACGCCTGGCGCCAGGCCGTAGTCGTCGGCGATCAGGCGGATGCGCCGCTTCATGCCTCGCGAGCGCCCGGGGCCAAGCTGTCGGGAGCAACGTCGCTGCGTACGACGTCGCGCACGATATAGACCGGCCGATCCTTGCTTTCGCTGAGCGTGACCCAGACATACTCGCCAATCAGCCCGAGAAGGGTCAGGTTGAGGCCGCCGAGCAGGACGACGGCGACCAGCAGACTGGGATAGCCGGGAACGGCAATGCCGTAGAAGATCACCTCGAAGAACACCTTGGCGCCGTAGACCGCGCCGGCAAATGCCGCAAGCAGCCCGCTGAGGCTGATCAAGCGCAGCGGAATGACGGAAAAGGAGGTGAACCCTTCCAGCGAGAAGGCGATCAGGTTGAGCCGGCTCCATTTCGACGTGCCGCTGGCGCGGTTCTCCGGCGAATAGGGCAACGCCTTCTGGCGGAAGCCGGCCCACGCAAACAGGCCCTTGTTAAAGCGTCGTTTGTCACGCAGGCTGGTCAGCGCACGCGCCACGGCACCGCGCATGACGCGAAAGTCGCCGGCATTTTCGGGAATGTCGAAACGCTGGCTGCTGTTGATCAGGCTGTAGAAAAGCCGTGCCAGCTGACTGCGTCGCCAACTGGCCTCACGCCTGTCGTTCTGCGCGTAGACGACATCGATGTCGGGATGTTCCACCAGCTCGGCGATCATCTTCAGGCTGATGTCCATCGAATGCTGGAGGTCGGCGTCCATGATCAGCACCATATCCCCGCGCGACTGGTCGAGGCCGGCGAGCACGGCGACTTCCTTGCCGAAATTGCGGCTGAGGCGGACGATCTCCCATGACCCCGTCAGCACCTGCGAAAACCGTTTGGCGCCATCGTCCCGGCTGCCGTCGTCGACCAGGATCTTGTGCACGTCCATGCCGAAGCGCTCTGCCACCGCTGCCTCCAGCGCGGCAAGCAACTCGGCGAAGGCCAATGCCGACGGCGCCTCGTTGAGGAACGGCGCGACGATATCGAGTACCGGCCGCGACTCAGCCATTTGCGACCCCCGCATTCACCACCTTTTCTCCCGCCTTGGCCCAGAACCACCAGATCAGGGAACAGGCGATGAAGGCAATCGCGATCGGCCGGAACCAGGGGTAGAGGAAAGCATGCACATGTTGCTCGACGCCGGTCAGCCCGGTCGCGAACAGTGCCGTCGACAGCACCGAGGCGAAGACGCCGCCTCGTTCCTCGCGCCACAGCAGGGCGACGGCGAGCCCGGCGGGCACGGCGATCATCGCATAGGTGTTGGGCTCGACGCGCGGATTGAAGACGCACATGTAGAACGTGGCTGTCAGGAAGATCGCCAGCCCGGCGGTCCCCCGCTCGAGCTTGCGATCGAACCAGAGCACGGTCGAGAGCGTCAACAGGCCGACCACGAAGCGCACCGCCGTGGCGCCGGATTCCGCGATAGGCATCCCCGCCGCCGCAAAAGGCGCGGTGAAATCGGAGGCAACAAAGCGGCTGGTCTTGTCGACCGCCATCGAGGTCAGCATGCGGGCGAAATCAAGATACTGGCCGTTCAGATAACTGGCTGGCGCGAAAGCATAAGGTATGGCGAGCACGAACAGCACCGCCAGCACCAGCACCGGGATCAGCCGGGGGCGCAGCCCTCCTGCCAACAGCAGCATGATGATCGCGGTCGGCTTGGCGATGACGGCCAGCGAAGCCCAGAAGAAGGTCTCGGCGCGCCGACCTTCAAGCGCCGAAAGCGTAAGGAGCCAGCAGGCGCCGGTCAGCAGTATTGTCGATTGTCCGTTGCGGATCGCGCCGAGCGCCAGCGGCAGAGCGAGGAAGAGGCCGAATGAAAGCAGCCAGGTCAGTTGCTGACCGCCGAGCTTGCGAACCTGCCGCATTGCGGCAAAGGTCAGCACCGCGAAGCCGAGGGCATGCCACACCAGGCCGCCCAGATGCGGGCCTAGCTTCAACAGCGGAACATAGAGCGCGGCAAAAGCCGGCGCGTAGAGATACCCCATCTGGGAGCCAAGATTGTAGAGCGGCCGGCCGGCCAGAAATTCCTCGCTGCCAAATCTGTAGGCCCCCAGCACCGAATGCGTGTCGGGCGACCACAGGACCATGACAAGAACGATCAGGAACGCTCCGATCCACATGCTAAGTCCCAAACGGTCGAAAACCGGCTTGGCAATCGTCATCAAGTCACTCCACACCGCCCTGGAACAAGCCCTTGCCGGCGCCGTCAGGCATTCGATGGCGGCGGCATATCACGGACAAAGCGGCGCGGCATAGAGGGCTGAAAGAGCGGATGGCCGCCCGACGGCGCCAGCGGCAGCCGGACACCAGCATTTTTGGCATCGAGAGCGTCTGGAGGCTTCGTATTCGAGCTTCGGGCACCTTCATGCTAAGGCCTGATGAACACCTTGCCGTTGGGCTTGGCCAGTTCCGTCGGCACCAGCGCCATTGCCTCGGCGAGCGGCACCACTGCCGTCACATCGGTCGACCAGCGCCCATCGGAGAACCGTTTCTGCGCTTCCAGGATCGCTGGGCCGCGGCGGTCGCGAAACTGGCGCATCCATTCGCTCAGCCAGAAACCCTCTATGTGCTTGTGCTGGAAGATCAGTTGGCCGGGTTCACGGATGATCGTGGCTTCGGGATCGAGCCGCCCGTAGATGATCCAGCGCGAGCGCTTCGGCATGACGTCGAAAATGGCGGAGGCCAGCGGCCCGGTCACCGCGTCGAGGAAGATGCGCGGCTGTTCGGCCTTCATCACCTCGCGTAGCGCCGTCTTGAAATCCGGCGCCTTTTCGTTGAGGACGTACGCCGCGCCAAGCTCCTTCAGAGGCGCGATCTGATCGTCGCGGCGCACCGTGACGATGGGTCGAAAACCCGCTTCCCTGGCCAGGCCGATGATCAGCTTGCAGAGCTGGCTGGCGCCGGCGGTCATGACAAAGGCCTTTTCGCCCTCCTCTTTGACGATGTCGAACATGGCGAGCGCGGTGAGCGGGTTGACGATCATCGCCGCGCCATCCTCGTCGCGGACGGTGTCGAGCAGCGGGATGCAGACCACCGCTTCCGCCACCGCATATTCGGCCCATGAGCCCCAGTTGGTGACGCCTGTGGCGAAAGCGACGCGCTTGCCGACGAGGCTCTTGGGATAGGGCTCATCGCCACTGGCGACGACGGTGCCGACGCCCTCGAAGCCGGCCGGTTGGCCCTTGGCGCGCGGCTGGCCATACTGACCCTTGATGAAGGCGACATCGGACGGATTGATCGAGGCGAGACTGACCTTGATCAGCACCTGCGTCGGCCCCGGCATCGGAACCGCGATGCTGCCCGGTTCGAGATAAGGCTCCATAGCCTCCAGCACGCTGCCGGAAGGTGTCCTTGTGTAGCCGTCGCCGACAAGCAGCAGCGCCTTCATTTCGGAGGGGACGGTCATCGGAACACTCCTTGCTTGGACCTGCCGGCGGCGCCGGGTGACGAATGCCGGCGCTCAGACCTTTTCCTGCGTGTATTTCTTCAGTTCGGTCCGCGCCACTTGGCGGCGATGAACGGCATCAGGCCCATCGGCAAGGCGCAATGTCCGCAGATGCGTCCATGAGCGCGCCAGCGGCGTGTCCTGGCTGATGCCTTGCGCGCCGAACATCTGCACCGCCTCGTCGGTGACTTTGAGCGCGACGCGCGGCGCGATCACCTTGATCTGGCTGATCCAGGGTGCTGCGGCGCGCGCATCGCCCTGGTCGATCATCCATGCCGCCTTCAGGCAGAGCAGCCGCGCCATCTCGATCTCCATGCGGCATTCGGCGATGATGTCGAAATTGGCGCCGAGTTTTGCCAAGGGCTGGCCGAAGGCCTCGCGGTGCACGGAACGCTGGCAAAGCATCTCCAGCGCCATTTCGGCCTGGCCGATGGCGCGCATGCAGTGATGGATTCGGCCGGGGCCGAGCCGCCCCTGCGCGATCTCGAACCCCCTGCCCTCGCCAAGGATCAGGTTCGATGCGGGCACCCGCACATTGTCGAAGCGAAGATGCATGTGGCCGTGCGGCGCATCATCGTCGCCATAGACCTGCATGGCCCGGACCTTGGTCACGCCCTTTGCGTCGGAAGGCACCAGGATCATCGAATGCCGCCTGTGTTTCGGCTCTTCGTCGGCACCGGTCCTAACCATGACGATGTAGATGGAGCAGCGCGGATCGCCGGCGCCGGAAGCCCACCATTTCTCGCCGTTGAGCACATAGTCGCCGCCCTGGCGCTCACAGCGCATCGCAATGTTGGTGGCGTCGGACGAGGCGACATCCGGCTCGGTCATCAGGTAGGCCGAGCGGATCTTGCCGTCTAGCAGCGGCTCGAGCCACGCCTTCTTGTGGTCGGCCGATCCATACCGTTCCAGCACCTCCATGTTGCCGGTGTCGGGCGCCGAGCAGTTGAAGGTCTCGGCGCCGAGATGCGCCTTGCCCATCTCCTCGGCAAGATAGGCGTATTCGACGGTGGACAGGCCGTAGCCGCGCTCCGAGCCGGTCAGCCAGAAGTTCCACAGGCCGCGCTCCCGTGCGGTCTTCTTCAGCCCTTCGAGGATTTCACTCTGGCGCGCGCTATGGACCCAGCGGTCGCCTTGCTTGCCCACTTCGCCGAGGAATTCCTTGTCGAGCGGCATGATCTCGTCGCGCACCATGGCCGCGACGCGCGCGTGGATCGGCTTCAGCCGCTCGGTCATGCCGAGATTCATCTCCGTCATCGCTAACCCTTCATGCAGGCCAGGCATTTTACCCGTGGCAAGGATGACCGTACTTCGGATAGCCTTGTCAACGCGAACTGTTTTGCCTGCACACCGAGGCCCGCATACCAAGGTAGGGCGCGGAGGATTGTGATGAGCTATCTGGACGAGCTGTTTTCGGTGGCCGGCAAGACCGCGCTGGTGACGGGAGCGGCGACCGGCATCGGCCGCATGGCGGCAACCGCGCTGGTGAATGCAGGCGCGAGCGTCATGATCGCCTCGCGCAAGGGCGAGGATTGCATCAAGGTCGCCGGTGAACTGAACGGGCTTGGCGCACCTGGCCGGGCCGAAGGCTTCGCCGGCGATGTGTCCAGCGAAGCCGGCATTGCCGCACTCGTCGCCGAGGCCAAGGCGCGGACCGACCACCTGAACATCCTGGTCAACAATGCCGGTGTATCCTGGGGCGCGCCGCTGGAGAGCTTTCCCTATTCCGCCTGGGCGAAAGTGCTCGGCGTCAATGTCACCGCGGTCTTCCATCTGACGCGCGAATTGCTGCCGCTGCTCGATGCCGCCGCCAGCGATGCCGATCCGGCGCGGGTGATCAATCTTGGATCGGTGATGGGCACACAGCCGCTGGCCGACGACGCCTATTCCTACACCGCGTCGAAGGCCGCGGTTCATCATCTGACGCGCACCCTCGCGCTCGAGTTCGCCGCTCGCCGCATCACCGTCAACGCCTTCGCCCCCGGCCCCTTCCAGAGCCGCATGACGGCTTTTGCCACCGGCACGGAAGAGCAAGCCAGGCATGTCGGCAACCATGTTCCGATCGGACGTATCGGCGCACCGGATGACATTGCCGGCGCAACACTCTATTTGTGCAGCCGTGCAGGCAGCTATGTCACCGGCGCCATCCTGCCGATCGACGGCGGACAGTCAGTGCAGCATGGGCTGACCTTGTTCAAGGAATGACATTTTCCGGCCGGAGCCGGGGGTGAACTGGAGGACATCCGCGTGGAACCGATCAGTCTCGATGTACTTCTGGCCAGTGTCGGCAAGGAAGTTGGCGTGTCGCCGTGGCGGGTGGTCACGCAACGCATGATCGACCAGTTCGCCGACGCCACCGACGATCACCAGTTCATCCACTGCGATCCGGAGCGCGCCATGCGCGAGACGCCGTTCGGCGGCACCATCGCGCATGGCTTCCTGTCGCTGTCGCTGTTGTCGGCGATGACCTTCGAGACCATGCCACCGCTGGAAAACGGCAAGATGGGCGTCAACCACGGCTTCGATTCGCTGCGCTTCCTGGCGCCGGTGAAGACCGGCGCGCGCATCCGCACCCGTTTTGTGCTGGCCGACGTCAAGGTCAGGCCGTCGGGCTGGGTGCAGACCGCGCATGACGTGACGATCGAGATCGAAGGCTCCAAGAAACCGGCGCTGACCGCCCGTTGGCTGACGCTGACCTTGATCGAACGCCAGCCCGAGACGGCATGAGCGATCCGAACGTTCTCGACCAGGCAGCACTGGCGCCCTATCTCGAGGCCACCATCACCGGCTTCACCGGGCTTGCCTCCATCGAAAAATTCAAATCCGGCCAATCGAACCCGACTTACCTTTTGACCGCGCAAAGCGGCCGCTACGTGTTGCGCGCCAAGCCGCCCGGGCAACTGCTGAAATCGGCGCATCAGGTCGACCGCGAATTCACCGTGATGAGCGCGCTTGCCGGCACCGCCGTGCCGGTGCCCAGGATGCTGCATCTGTCGGCGGAGGACTCGCCGATCGGCCGTATGTTCTACGTGATGGATTTCCTCGACGGCCGCATCCTCTGGGATCCGGCGCTGCCTGAGGCCCGCGACAACGACGAACGCGCCGCCATCTACGATGCCATGAACGCAACGCTCGCAGCGCTGCACGATGTCGATGTCGGGGCCGCGGGTCTCAACGATTTCGGCCGGCCGGGTAATTATTTCGAGCGCCAGTTGGCCCGCTGGACCGCCCAGTATCGCGCCTCGGAAACCGGTACCATCGCCGATATGGACCGGCTGATTGCCTGGCTGGAGACGCATAGGCCCGCCGATGACGGCCGCGTTTCGCTGGTGCATGGCGACTACCGGCTGGACAATCTGATTTTTGCCGCCGACCGGCCGACGGTTCTGGCGGTGCTCGACTGGGAATTGTCGACGCTCGGGCACCCCTTTGCCGACATCGCCTATCAGTGCATGCAATGGCGCCTGCCCCACGCCTCGGGCTTTCGCGGCCTGGGCGGTATCGACCGTCGCGCGCTCGGCCTGCCTTCCGAAGAGGACTATGTCGTCGCCTACTGCCGGCGACGCGGGCTGGACGGCATCGGCGACTGGACCTTCTTCCTGGCCTTCTCCTTCTTCCGTCTGGCGGCGATCTGCCAGGGCGTCTTCAAGCGGGCATTGGACGGCAACGCCTCCAATCCCGAAAAGGCCAGAACCTATGGCGAGGCGGTAAAACTGCTTTCGCATCTCGCCGCGAAACTGACCGACCAGGAGGCGTGATGGGCCGTTTTGCGGGAGCAACCGTGCTGATCACCGGTGCGACCGGCGGGCTTGGCCGGGGTGCGGCGAAAGGCTTTGCCGCTGAAGGCGCGCGGCTGGTGCTGTCGGATATCGACGAAAGGGCGCTCGCCGACCTTGCAGCCACGCTGCAGGCCGAAACGGCGACCCTTGCCGGCAACATCGCCGACGAAAAACTATCCGAGGATCTGGTCAGGCTGGCGGTCGAAAAATTCGGCCGTCTGGATGTCGCCATCAACAATGCCGGCATCGTGCAGAGCTTCGTGCGCTTGCCGCAGGTCCCCTCGGACGAGGCTCGCCGCGTGCTGGAGGTCGATCTGCTCGGCGTCTTCTATGCCATGAAGCACCAGATCCCGCAGATGGAGCGGCAGTTCAAGGCGACCGGCAAGGGCGGCGCCATCGTCAACATCGCTTCGGCCGCCGGCCTATCCGGCGCGCCGAAACTCTCGGTCTATGCCGCAGCCAAGCACGGTGTCATCGGCTTGACCCGCTCGGCGGCGGTCGAATACGCCACCAAGGGCCTGCGTATCAACGCCATCTGCCCCGCCCACACAAGGACGGCGATGGTCGACAGCTTCGTGCGCGTCTCCGGCGCGCCGGAAGCAGAGGCGTTGGCGGAGCTGACGCGTGGCGTGCCGATGAAGCGGGTGGCGGAAGTCGACGAAATCACCACCGCCATCCTGTTTGCCGCCGATCCGGCAAACTCCTTCATGACCGGCCATGCGCTGGCCGTCGACGGCGGCATCGGTGCGATCTGAAGCATGCCGTTTGGGAACCTGTCGCGCCCTTGTCCGTTTTCGTACAGCGTATATAATTTAGCCAGGTACCAACCAACCAAAGGCACGAGATCTTGCCGCCGAGCGTCCAGACACGCCGCGAGAAACAAAGGGCCGAACTGCGCTCCGAGCTGGTCGAAGCCGCGCACAAGCTCGTCCAGGAAGAAGGCTATGAAGGCCTGACCATCCGCAAACTGGCCAAGCGGGTCGGCTACGCGCCGATGTCGGTCTATTCCTATTTCGCCGACAAGCAGGACATCCTGTTCGCCCTGGCCGAAGATGCGTTCGAGACGCTTGCCCGCCGCATCGAGGAGCATTCGTCCGACGATCCGATCGAGGCATTGCAGGCGGTCATGACTGAGTATGCCGCCTTCGGGCTCGGCAATCCCAACGAATACCGCACCGTGTTCATGACCGAGAAGACCAAGCTGCCGGAAGGCAGGAGCTACGAGGCCATGGAAGAGAGCAACCCGGCGATGAACGCGCTGATCAGCAGGGTCGAGGCCTGTGTCGCCGCCGGCAAGCTGCAGGGCGACCCGCGCGCCATCGCCACCATGCTGTGGGCGGTCGGCCACGGCACGATCTCGCTGCTGATCACCTTTCCGTTCTATCCCTTCGGCGACCCGCAGGCTTTCGTGAAGCGGATGTGCGATTTCACGCTTGCCACGCTGAGCACGCAGACCGTGCCGCCGCTGACCGAAACGCCGGTCAAGTGCTGAGCGGCTTCCCTCACAGGCTCTGACAACCACGACCAACGTCCGGTTGGAGTGCTCGGCTGCGCCAGAACGCCGCGATTTTTGGCGTTCAATAAAAGTTCAATAAAATTCATTCGTACATGTACGTTTCTGACTTGAACGACGGCATCGCCAGACGTATATGTACGCCGTATCGTACACGTACGGAAAAAATTCAACGGTCGAAAACGGAGACTGACGATGAAAACGACACTCCTCACCCTCGCCGCCGTGCTGGCACTTTCGGGCTCGGCCTTCGCCGCCGGCGCCACCCATCCGGTCAAGCAGGCACCGGCTGCGACCTGCGTCGACACCAGGACCCATGTGAAGCTCGATTGCGCTCCCACCGGCTCGGTCGAGAAGCAGGGTTCCACGGAAAACACCGCTGACGGCAAGGGCCCGCGGCTCGGCATCAGCATCAATCCGTGGATCGTGCCCAGCACATTTTGAGACAAAATCAAACGCCGAGGCCGGCGCAAATTGAAAGCCGGCCTGGCGAGCAGTTTGGTCTAAGCGACGCCACCTCGGTTGGCGGCACCGGACTGGCCCAGTCGAACGCTGACGCGTAGCCCGGCCTGGCCCATCAACTCAGGCCCTTGTCACCGTCGGCATGCAGGCGCAGCCCTTTCTGGACGATCTTCTCCTTGGCGGCGTCCGTCGGCACGTTCGGCGCATTGGTGATGCCGGACCAGGCCGGCGCCGGGTTGTGCGCCCAATGCACGGCGTTGCGCAGCACCTGCTGCACGCCCTCATTGTGGTAGATCGGGTAGGTTTCGTGGCCGGGCGAAAAGTAGAATATCCTGCCGGCGCCGCGCTGGTAGGTCAGCCCGGACCGGAACACCTCGCCGCCCTCGTACCAGGACACGAACACCGTCTCGAGCGGCTCCGGCACCGCGAACGGCTCGCCATACATCTCCGTCTCGCCAATCTCCAGGCACTCGCCGATGCCCTGCGCGATCGGATGGCTGCGGTTGATCGCCCAGACGCGCTCGCGCTCGCCCGCCTCGCGCCATTTCAGCGAACAGGGCGTGCCCATCAACCGCTTGAATATCTTCGAGTAGTGGCCGGAATGGAGCACGATCAGCCCCATGCCTTCCCACACCCGCTTCTGCACGCGCTCGACGATCTCGTCCTTGACCTCGCCATGCGACCTGTGGCCCCACCACAGTAGGACATCGGTGGTGGCCAGGCGCTGTTCGCTCAAGCCGTGCTCGGGTTCCTGCAAGGTGGCGGTGGTCGCCTCGATACCCTTGTCCTGGTTGAGCGCCGCGGCGATTGTGCCATGCATGCCCAAGGGATAAAGGTCGCGCACGGCGGCATTGGTCTGCTCGTGGACGTTCTCGCCCCAAACGATGGCTTTTGTCGGCATTTTTCTCTCCCAAAGCGCTTTAAATAGCATGCCCGATGGGATTGAGAAGGCCCGATCCGGCCTGGTCCGATGGAAACTACCTCGTCCGCTTCTTGCGGCCGGCCACGGTCTTGGCCTTGCCCGGCTTCGCGGGACCGCCGGGGATGGCCGTCCCGGTTATCGACACCGGATCGCTGGCCGGAAAGGTGTCCTCGAGGCCTTCCTCAAGTTCTTCTTCGGCGCTCGAGCCCTCGTGCTTCTCATGTTCGAGCGAACGAACGGCAGGGCTCTTCTTGACCGGCGACTTCGGCGCGGAATTCGACGGCATCGGCATTCTCCCTCGGCGTGCGGATGCAGAACGAGCGTGCCCTGCAAAACGTTCCGAGTTCAGACCGCTGCGTCTCGCGATCCCTCGGACAGGAAAGTAAAGACATAGTCCGAGAAGGAACGCCAGCACTCGACCCTGAAGCCATCGGCCGCCGTGCGCAACAGCACGATCTCGGCCTTGCCCAGGATCGTGCGCGAAGCCGCTCCGACCGGGAAGGCATCGAGCGACAGATCCTGCGGGCAGCCAGAATTGATCGCCGCGGCCGCGCCGGCGCCCGTCACTCCGATCGCGATGTTGCGATGCGAGATACCGACGGCCGAATGGAGGGCGGAAACCGCCGCGCAGTCGGCGAGCGGATCGTTGCTGGCCTCATCGATAACCAGCCATTCGTCGGGACCAAGCCACAGAGCGGTGCGGCCGGCCTTCGTGGCCGAGGTCTTCGGTTTTTTCGGCAAGGTCACGCCAAGCGCCTTGGAAAGGGCGGCAGTCGAAGCCTCCGGCGCGCGCAGCGAGATGCGCTCGGCCGGCGGCAGCACCTCGACCTTGGCGCCAGTCGCGGCGGTGCTGCGTCCAGCTAGCGCCGGACGGCGCTCGACCGAAGGCGATGCAACCGAAGTCGTCTTCTTTGCAGCGGCTTTAGCCATTGAGGCGCCCTCCCGTCTCGTCGAAGAACACCATGCCGGAAACCTCCACTTCGATCACCCCGTTCGGCATCGGCACGTAGAGAGTGTCACCCATGCGGTCGCGGCCGCCGGCGACCAGCGCAAGGGCAATCGAGCGGCCGCAATTTTCCGACCAATAGCTCGAGGTGACGTGGCCGATCATCTTCATCGGGATCGCCTGCTTTGGATCCTCGACGATCTGAGCGCCCTCTTCCAGCACCACCTTGGGGTCCTTGGTCTTGAGGCCGACCAGTTGCTTGCGGCCCTTGGCGACCAGATCCGGCCGCGCCATGCCGCGGATGCCGACGAAATCGGCCTTTTTCTTGCCGACCGCCCAGTCGAGAGCGGCATCGTTCGGCGTCACCGTGCCGTCGGTATCCTGGCCGACGATGATGTAGCCTTTTTCGGCGCGCAGCACGTGCATCGCCTCGGTGCCGTAGGCGGCCGCACCATGCTTCTGGCCCTCGGCCCACAGCGCTTCCCAGACTGCCTGGCCGTAGTCGGCCGGCACGTTGACCTCGAAGCCACGCTCGCCGGTGAACGACATGCGGAACAGCCGGGTCGGCACGCCGCAGATCTTGCCTTCGCGCACCGACATGTGCGGCAGCGCCTCGTCGGACATGTCGATGCCTTCGACCAGCGGCGCGATGATGTCACGCGACTTCGGTCCCTGTACGGCGATGACTGCCCATTGCTCGGTGATCGAGGTCAGCCAGACATTGAGTTGCGGGAACTCGGTCTGGAGATAATCCTCCATGTGGTTCATGACGCGCGGCGCGCCGCCGGTCGTCGTCGTCACATGGAAGCGGTCTGGCGCCAGCCTGCCGACGACGCCGTCATCATAGATGAAGCCGTCCTCGCGCAGCATGATGCCATAGCGGCAGCGGCCTGGCTCCAGCTTCTCCCACGGATTGGTGTACAGCAGTTCCATGAACTTGGCCGCATCCGGCCCGACCACTTCGATCTTGCCGAGCGTCGAGGCATCGAACAGGCCGGCCGTCTTTCGCACCGCGACGCATTCGCGGTCGACCGCGGCGTGCATGTCTTCACCCCCCTTGGGGAAATACCAGGCGCGCTTCCACTGTCCGACATCCTCGAACACGGCGCCTTGCGCCTCGGCCCACGGATGGATCGCCGTCTTGCGCGTCGGGTCGAACAGCGGCCCGCGCGAGTGGCTGACGATCGCGCCGAAGGTGACAGGCGTATAGGGCGCCCGGAACGTGGTCAGGCCGACTTCCGGGATTGGCTTGCCAAGTACTTCGGCAGCAATCGCTAGGCCGTGCATGTTGGAGGTCTTGCCCTGGTCGGTCGCCATGCCGTTGGTGGTGAAGCGCTTGACGTGCTCGATCGAGCGCATGCCCTCATGCACCGCCTGGCGGATATCCTTGGCGGTGACGTCGTTCTGGAAATCGACAAAGGCCTTGACCGTGGTGTCCGGCCCGGCGCCGGGGGCAGCCCCCAGCATGCCGCGCGACCAGCTCTCTGAGGCGTCGACCTTCGGCTTGTTGCTCTTGGCGGTTTTAGCAGCGGCATCTTTCGCTGCCTTCTCGCCGGCCGCATAAGCCTCGTCGATCGTCGCCGACAGCCCGTCGGTGCCGTTGCAGGCGCCGACCGAGACGCAATCCTGCGCATAGGTGCCCGGCACGAAGCGCTTGGTCTCGTCGTTGAAAGCGACCTTGCCGCGCGACTGCGAGAACAGATGCACCGACGGCGTCCAGCCGGCCGACATCAGGATCGCATCGACCGGGATGGTGCGTTCGCCACCGCCATTCTTCGGCTGCACGGTCATCGACGACACCCGCAATTTGCCACCGGCGCGGATCACCGCGCGGCCGAAATTGACCTCGATGCCGAGCGCCCTCGCCTCGTCGATCACCGGTCCGGTCGGATGGTCGCGCAGGTCGACGATCGCCGCCACGTTGACGCCGGCCTTCTTAAGGTCGATCGCCGCCGCATAGGCGGAATCATTGGCGGTGTAGACGCCGACATTCTTGCCGACAGCGACGCCATAATGGTTGAGATAGGTGCGCGCCGCACCGGCCAGCATGATGCCCGGCCGGTCGTTGTGGGCGAAGACCATGTGCCGTTCGATAGCGCCGGAGGCCAGCACCACGCGCTTGGCCCGCACCTGCCACAGCCGCTCGCGCGGCAGGTCGTGGCCGGGGGCGGAGAGATGATCGCTGACGCGCTCGACCAAGCCGACGAAATTCTGCGCGTAGTAGCCGAAGGCCGTGGTGCGCGGAAGCACGCGGACATTGCCCATGCCTTGAAGCCTAGCAATCGCCGCCTGCGCCCAGGCAAAACCGTCCTGGCCATCGATCCCGGCGCCGGTCTCGAAACGCAGGCTGCCGCCGAACTCTGCCTGCTCGTCGGCGAGGATGACGCGCACGCCGGTCTCGGCCGCGGCGAGTGCTGCCGCGATGCCGGCGGCACCGCCGCCCAGCACCAGCACGTCGCAATGCGCATAGCGCGACGAATAATGGTCGGGATCAGGTTTATCCGGGGAAATGCCAAGGCCGGCCGCGGCGCGGATCTTCGGCTCGTAAAGGCTCTTCCAGGCCGCTTTCGGCCACATGAAGGTCTTGTAGTAGAAACCGGCAGAAAACAGCGGCGACGCGATGTCGTTGACCGCGCCGACGTCGAAGGACAGCGACGGCCAGCGGTTCTGCGACTGTGCTTCAAGCCCGTCATAGAGCTCCTGCACGGTGGCCCGCACGTTCGGCGTCTTGCGCGCCGCGTCACGCTTGATCTCGACCAGCGCGTTGGGCTCTTCCGCGCCCGCCGACAGGATGCCGCGCGGGCGGTGATATTTGAACGAGCGGCCGACGAGATGGACGCCATTGGCAAGCAGCGCCGAGGCCAGCGTATCGCCCTCGATACCGGTGTAGGACTGGCCATCGAAGTTGAACCGCGCGGTCTTCGCCTGCTTGAGGCGACCGGCACCGGGAATGCGGAACGCGCCGCTCATTTGGCAACCACTTCGTTAGAGATTATGGGCAGCTTCGACGGCTTCGGTTCGCCGGCCTTGTAGGTCATGATGAACTTGTCGGTGACGGTGTCGCGCACCGCATTGAAGAAGCGCGCGCAGCCATGCATGTGCCGCCAGCGCTCATAGATGATGCCCTTGGGATTCGAGCGGATGAAGAAGAACTTTTCGAAATCGTCGTCGCTCTCGCCAGCCATGTTGGCCGAGCGCGCGATATGCGCCTCGCCGGCGTTGCGGAACTCGAGTTCCGGGCGCTCTTCCTCGCAATAGGGGCAGCGGATGAGAAGCATTTGGTTCGTTCCTACAATTCGCCGTTGCCGACATGAGCGCCGGCGGGTTGGTCGCAAAGCCTCTGGCCCATGGCGGCAAAAGGCGCGACGAGCCGGATGCGCTCCTCCACGCTTGCGGCCGGACGAAACAGGTCGCGGTACGCCATGTTGCCGATGGTGAGTTGCATCGGATCGGTCGTGACGATGACGCGGCGCGGCTCGAATGTGTCGTCCTCATCCTGGTCGGAAGGCATGTTCTCCAGGAACATGACCACCTTCTGGCCGCCGCTCCACACGCAGGCCAGGATGCCGTCATCGACGGAAAACGGCCAGTTGGCCTCGTTCCCGGCGCGGCTGATCGGCTGCGTGCGCACTTCGTCCGCCGAGGGAAAATGGAACATGCCCTGTTCCCCCGCCAGCATCAGCGGCATGGCGACAGCCATCTGCGCCATCATCAGTGCGCCACCGCCGCCGCCGCCGCCTCGTCGATGAGTCGGCCGGTGCGGAAGCGCTCGATGGTGAAGGGCGCGTTGATCGGATGCGGATCATCCTTGGCGATGGTGTGGGCAAAGACATGGCCGGAGCCCGGCGTCGCCTTGAAGCCGCCCGTGCCCCAGCCGCAATTGACATAGAGGCCGGGCACCGGCGTCTTGGCCAGGATCGGCGAGCGGTCGGGTGTGACGTCGACGATGCCGCCCCATGAGCGCAGCATCTTCATGCGCGTGAAGATCGGGAACATCTCGCAGATGGCGTCGAGCGTGTGCTGCAATATGTGCAGGCCGCCGGTCTGCGAATAGGAGACGTACTGGTCGGTGCCGGCGCCGATGACCAGCTCGCCCTTGTCGGACTGCGAGATATAGGCATGCACCGTGTTCGACATCACCACGCAAGGCACCACCGGCTTGACCGGCTCCGACACCAGCGCCTGCAGCGGATAGCTTTCCAGCGGCATGCGCACGCCGGCCATGTTCATGATGACGGACGAGTGGCCGGCGGCAACGACGCCGACCTTCTTGGCGCCGATGAAGCCGCGCGTCGTGTCGACGCCCATGACTGCGCCATTGGCCGCCCGCTTGACGCCGGTGACCTCGCAATTCTGGATGATGTGGACGCCGCGCGCCGAGGCGCCGCGGGCATAGCCCCAGGCCACGGCATCGTGGCGCGCCGTGCCGCCGCGGCGCTGCAAGGCCGCACCGACGACGGGATAGCGCGCATCCTTGGAGGTGTTTAGCGGCGGGCAGAATTCCTTCGCCTGCTCCGGCGTCAGCCATTCATTGTCGATGCCGTTCAGCCGGTTGGCGTGGACATGACGCTTCAGCACCTGGATGTCGTGCACGTTGTGGGCGAGCATCATGACGCCGCGCGCCGAATACATGACGTTGTAGTTGAGCTCCTGGCTGAGCCCGTCCCACAGCTTCAGCGCATGGTCGTAGATGCCGGCGCTCTCGTCATAGAGATAGTTCGAGCGGATGATGGTGGTGTTGCGGCCGGTGTTGCCGCCGCCGAGCCAGCCCTTTTCCAGCACCGCGACATTGGTGATGCCGTGCACCGTGGCGAGGTAATAGGCGGTGGCCAGGCCATGACCGCCGGCGCCGACGATGATGACGTCGTATTCCTTCTTCGGCTCAGGCGAGGACCACTGTTCCTCCCAGCCCTTGTGGCCGCGCATGGCCTCCCGGGCGATGGCGAATACCGAATATTTCTTCAACGTTCCAGCCTCGCAAATGGCGGCAGGGCATTCTATCGACCCCGGCGCGCGAGGTGTATCACTAGCGAAACGCAGCTTCCACCCTTGCGCTGTTTGCGACGGCGCTTGCCGTTTTGCGCCGCGCCGAAAATGACGCACGCGATCTGGTGGCCATGGTTGCCTTCAGTCACATTGCCGTCGCGACACTCTGGAGGACGATCATGGGCAACGCCTGGTGGAATTTGACGTTGCGCTTCCTGCTGGAGCTTGCCGCCTTGCTCGGCCTCGGCTTGTCGGGCTGGGGTCTCTCCGATGGATTGTGGCGCTGGCTCCTGGCCCTGGCCTTGCCCCTCATTGCCGCTGCCTTGTGGGGGACCTTCGCCGTGCTCGACGATCCCAGCCGGTCGGGCCGCGCCCCTGTGCCGGTACCGGGTGCGGTGCGTCTGGTGCTTGAACTGACGATCCTGTTCGGTGGTGCCGTCGGATTCTACGTGGCCGGCTACACGACCACGGGCATCATCCTCGCCCTGCTCATCGTCATCAGCTACGCGTTCTCGCTCGATCGCCTAGGATGGCTGCTGAAGCAATAGTTCGGGCCGATACAGGGGCCTATATCGCCAGACTCTCGATGCGACTCAGCAAGTCACGCGGATGACATGCCTTGCCTGAACAGTGCAGACGACCAGACGGCGTAGATCGGTGTCAGATGGCTATGATAACAACTGGCCGCGATCTCTCTGACTTCGGCATCATCCGACCCTTCGGCCATTGCCAGGAGCTGCTCGTCGACCACATAGCGTGGCCTGACTGCGACGGCTGCACCGAAGCGCCGCACAAGCGCGTCCGGATGATCGAGCAGCCACCGTATCCCTTGGTCGTTGCCCTGAAGTGCTGACCATGAGCCTTTGCCAGGATCGGGAAGGCCGAGTCCGGACGCAGCGTGGCAGCATTTTCCACCGCGAGCCGTAACTGCCACCGGCCCGCGAACCGGATGAACTCGGTTGCTCTCCATCGAACGCCGGCATGCTCGTCATCCAGCCGCAGCATGACGCGACCGAGAATGGCGCCATCCGCAGGCGTCGTGCATCCCAGAAGCGCCTCGATTGCGTCGAACCGGATGCCCGAAACTTCACTGTCGAGCAGATCGGCTATCTCCGCGACGACGCAATTCATTTTGTAGCTTATTTTGGAACTGATCTCGGCCACCAAGAAAGCGGCGGCGGCCTGGGTATGAAGATTGTCGGACGTCAGCAGCGGCCGAAGATTTTCGAACGGAAAGCCTCTATGAAATTCCGATTGAAGAGCGAACGTCAACGCACTGTCGCCTTCGAAGCCGGGCTCCAGCAACTTGCTCATGATGTCTTGGGGGGTCATTGGAATGGGTGGCGCGTCCACCCGCAATGTTGAATGACGGCTTGGTAGCTTGGCGTCCGCCCGGCGTCAAGAAATCTTAGCAGATGCCTTCGCACGTATCGGGTGGCTCGCGCGCGCCCAACTTGCGATCAACATCCCGATTGCCGGCGCCGCTGGCGAAGAAAAGGATGCAGAAGATGCTTGCACTCGCCAACAAGATCGCCATCGTCACCGGCGCCAGTTCCGGCATCGGCCGCGCCACCGCGAAACTGTTCGCCGAGGAAGGCGCCAAGGTCATCGTCGCTGCCCGCCGTCAGGCCGAGCTCGATGCGCTGGTGGCCGAGATAGCCGACGCCGACGGCACGGCCGTCGCCCTTGCCGGCAATGTCCGCGACGAAACCTATGCGAAAGCCCTTGTCGATCTGGCTGTCGAAAAATTCGGTGGGCTCGACATCGCCTTCAACAACGCCGGCGCCGTCGGCCTGATGGGTCCGATTTCGGAACTGTCGCTGGATGGATGGCGCGAGACGCTCGACACCAACCTCACCAGCGCGTTTCTCGGCGCGAAGTATCAGGTGCCGGCGATGATCGAGCGCGGCGGTGGTTCGCTGATCTTCACTTCCACCTTCGTCGGTAACACCGTTGGCATGCCCGGCATGACCAGCTATGCCGCGAGCAAGGCCGGGCTGATCGGGCTGACTCAGGTGCTGGCCGCTGAATATGGCCCAAAGGGCGTGCGGGTCAACGCGCTGCTGCCCGGCGGCACCGACACGCCGGCAGCGACCTTCAAGACTCCTGAGTCGCGAGCTTTCGTCGAAAACCTGCATGCGTTGAAGCGTATCGCGACACCGGAAGAGATCGCCCGTTCGGCCCTCTACCTTGCCTCCGACGCATCGAGCTTCACCACGGGAGCCGCGCTGTTTGCCGATGGCGGCGTGTCGATCAACCGGACGTGAAGGCTTTTCCCCGCCAGGATGCATGTTGATTGTCGCAAGGTGGACGGCCGGTCTTGCTTTTTCCGTGCGATTTGGCGATGCCGTTTCCTGTCGAAACGGGTCTTTTGCCAATACAGGTCCTGGAACCATGATGCTGATCAGAACCTACGTGGCTGCGAGTGCAATCGAAGGCGTCGGCGTGTTCGCCGCCGAACCGATCAGGAAAGGCGCCTCGATCTGGCGGCTCGATCCGGATTTCGACCGATTGATTCCGATGAAAAAATACGAGGCAGCCCCCTCGCATCTGAGGGAATTGCTCGACCGCTATGCCTATCCAAGCCCGGACCGTCCCGGTTTCATGGTCTATGAGGTCGACAATGGGCGTTTCATGAATCACGCCGAACGGCCGAATACGGATTTTTCGCAGTATGGCGGCGCCATCGCCACCCGCGACATCGCGGCCGGGGAGGAGATCACGTGCGACTATGGTGAGTTCTTCGAGGATTTCGAGCGGCTTCACCTCGCTACGGCGTAGTCGGCTCCCGATCCAGCGGCAAACCGGCTGCGGTTTGCCGCTGATGTTCATTTCGGCTGTGGACAGCGCGGCCTGATTCTGCTATCAGCCGCCACAATTCGTGGTGTAGATCGCCGCGGAGGCTTGTGGCTATGGCCGCTTGCCTGTTGATATCAAACCCGAAAGACAGGATTGCCCGTGCAGGTACTCGTCCGCGACAATAACGTTGATCAGGCGCTTCGCGCGCTCAAGAAGAAGATGCAGCGCGAAGGCATTTTCCGCGAAATGAAGATGCGCGGCCATTACGAGAAGCCTTCCGAGAAGCGCGCCCGTGAAAAGGCCGAAGCCGTGCGCCGCGCCCGCAAGCTGGCCCGCAAGCGCGCACAGCGCGAAGGCCTGCTGCCGATGACGCCGCGTCCGGTTGCTGCTGGCGCCGCCGGCGGTGCAGGTGGTGCTCCGCGCCCGCCGCGGTTCTAACGCCAATTTTTCGTCCTTTTCGAAGGATACCAGAGGTGGCGCGATGCGGAATCGCCGCCACCTTTTTGTTTAGGGCGACATGCGTCCACTTGAACGCTCAAAAGACGCTCTAACGCTTTACGACAATTTTGACCCGGCCCGGAGGGGGGACCCGGACCCGAGTGACGCGACTGAAGTGAGGACAGGGCAGACATGAACGCAATCAGCGTGGAGCGCAGAACCCAATTGCGCGGCTTTGCCCTGACGGCAGCCCTGCTTTCCGGGCTGGCGCTGGCCGGCTGCCAGACGGCGGGCCCTACAGGCGAATTCAACAACATCGACAAGGCGCAAGGCTCGAGCGAGAACATCTCCTCGCTGTCGGCGGTGATTCAGCGCAATCCCAAGGATCCCGAAGGCTACAATGTGCGCGGCTCCGCTTATGGCCGTGGCGGCCAGTACCAGGCGGCGCTCCAGGATTTCAACACCGCCATCCAGCTCAACCCGAATTTCTACCAGGCCTACTCGAACCGTGCGCTGATTCAGCGCTTCCTCGGCAATCAGAAGGCCGCGCTCGACGACTACAACCGTTCGATCCAGATCAATAGCAATTATGACGCCGCCTATATCGGCCGCGGCAATCTCTACCGCAAGGCGGGTCGCACCCAGGATGCCTTCAACGACTTCCAGAAGGCAATCCAGCTCGACACCACCGATGCGCGCGCTTATCACAATCGCGGCCTGATCTATCAGAGCCAGGGCCAGCACAAATTCGCCATCGAGGATTTCTCGACCGCCATCTCGCTAGCGCCGGACGCCGCCGAACCCTACAACGGCCGCGGCCTTTCCTATCTGGCCACCAACGACGAAGACAACGCCTTTGCCGACTTCAACATGGCGATCAAGCTCGACGGCAAGAACGCCGAGGCCTGGGCCAATCAGGCGCTGATCTACGAGCGGCGCGGCGACAAGGTCAAGGCGGGGAAATCCTACCGCGAAGCCGTGCATCTTGATCCGACCTACCAGCCGGCCAAGGATGGCCTCGCCCGCGTCAGCGGTGCGACTTAGGCGCCAATCAAAGCGCTGCCCGTTGTGCGCCCGAACTAGCGCGCGGCTCTTGAAAACCCATCAATCCGGCAACCGCGCATTAACCCCGGCGGCAAGGTGTTGGCGCGTGCCTTGTTCGCGCCAAGTTTTCAGGGGAACGGTCTGGCCACCCAAGCCGTTATTCCAAGCAATTTGCGAAAGGACCCTCCCATGATCAAGAAACTCGCCTGCGCCGCGGCCCTCGCCACGACGGTGTTCGCCGCCGCCCCTGCCAGCGCCGGCAAGCTGCAGCTCGGAACGCTCGACTGCACCATTGATGGCGGCACCTCTTACATCGTCGCTTCCAACAAGGGCGTGTCCTGTGTCTTCCGCCCCTACCACCACGGACCGTCGGAGATTTACACCGGCGTCATCTCCAAGATCGGCGTCGATGTCGGCCAGACGCATCAGGGCCAGCTCGTCTGGGCCGTGCTGGCGGCAACGCGCGAACGTGATGCGGGCGATCTCGCCGGCAGCTATTATGGTGTCAATGCCGAGGCCAGCGTGGTGACAGGCGGTGGCGCCAACCTGCTGGTCGGTGGCTTCAACAGCGCCTTCATGCTGGAGCCGCTCAGCGTGCAAGCACAGACCGGCGTCAACCTCGCCGTGGCCGTGACCTCGCTGGAGCTGATCCACTCGCTCAAGTAATTGCATGGAGCCATGCGCTCCCACGACCCTCTATTTACGGTGCGGAACCAGATAGGATGGTTCCGCGCCGTTTGATTCTTAGGCAATACCGGGAAAAAGGTGAAACGGTTTTGCCAGGAAAAGCGCGTGGCGCTTTCCCTAGGGAATTGCGTCAAAACAAAGAGATAGAGCGGTTCCGAACCGCTGGGGGGACTGCATGCCAAAGACAGCCATCGCTGCTGCCATATTCGCCACCACGCTTGCCGGAGCGGCGCATGCACAGGACAAGGGCATCGAACTCGGCGTCCTGGATTGCGCCATCGGCGGCGGCACCGGCTTCATCTTCGGCTCGAGCAAGGATTTGAGCTGCACCTTCAACCCCGCCGACAAGACCTTTGCACCGGAAGCCTATTTCGGCGCCGTCAACAAATACGGCCTCGACATCGGCACCACGAAGCAGACGGTGATGCAGTGGATCGTGCTGACACCGCTGAAGAACATCTACGCGCCGGGCGCGCTGGCCGGCGACTATATCGGCGCCAGCGCCGAGGTAACGGCCGCCGTCGGCGCCGGCGCCAATCTGCTGGTCGGCGGCTCCTCGCAGGCCTTCACCCTGCAGCCACTCAGCCTGCAGACGCAGACCGGCATCAACCTCGCTATCGGCGTCAGTCAGTTCCAGTTGCGCAGCACCGAGAATTGATCGCCCGGTCGCCTCCCGAAAAAATCTCGAAAATTTCGCTTGAGCTCAACCCCGGTTGAGGTTTTACAAGCCTGCCCCGACTGGAGCGGCGCCCTCGACGCGGCGCGCGATGCACGCTCCCGCCTGCGCATGGTCCTGCCGGAAACCCATACTGGCTTCTGGCGCCATGCGCTGGCATCGAGATATGGAAGGCAGGGGTGGAAATGACCGGAATCAGCACAAACAGGGTCGACTGGCGCGCTTTGTGGGCAAGCGGCGACCTGGCGCGTTTCTGCTTCATCAGCCTCGGCATCCTGCTGCACGCCACCAACGAGACGATGGTGGCGACGGTGATGCCGGCCATGGTCGGCGAACTGGCCGGCGTCCAGCTCGTCGGCTGGTCTTTGGCCATCTATGAACTCGGCGCCATCGTCGCCGGCGCCGCGGCGGGACGGCTGGTGAGCTATGTGGCGCTGCGCACCAACATGGTGGTTGCCGCCCTCCTCTATGCCACCGGGGCGCTGATCTGCGCCATCTCGCCTTCCATGCAATTGTTCCTTGCCGGCCGCCTGATCGAGGGGCTTGGCGGCGGCGCGTTGGTGTCGTTGGCGTTCGTCTCGGTCGAACGGCTGTTCTCGCGCGCCATCTGGCCGCAGCTTTTCGGCATCATGTCGGCGATCTGGGGCGTCGCCGCCTTCAGCGGCCCGCTTCTCGGCGCGATCATGACCGAGCTTTTGTCATGGCGCTGGGCCTTTGGCATCTTCACCTTCGGCGGCACTGCGATGGCGCTGGCGAGCCTGATTGTCCTCAACACGCCCGAGGCCACCAGGCCGCAGGCGACCGCGGGCAAGGCGCCGCCCTTCCCATTCGCGGCGCTTGGCTGCCTTGCCGTCGCCGTGGTGCTGATCGCCTCGGCAGGCGTCGACATCGCCCTGCTGCGCTCGTCGGTGCTGATGGCCCTCGGCCTCATCGGCCTGGTGCTGTTCTTCCACATCGACGCGCTGAAGCCGCGCTCCCGGCTTTTTCCGGCGCGCCTGTTCTCCTGGCGCACACCGGTAGGCGCCGGCATGACCATGGTCGCCGCCTTTTCGGTGGCGACCTGTTCCTTCGGCGTTTACGGGCCGCTGATCCTGACCAGCCTGCACAACATCCCGCTGCTCACCACCGGCTACATCATCGCCGCCGAATCGATCGCCTGGTCGATCCTGTCGATCCTCGTCGCCAATGCGCCACCGCACCGCGAGCGGTTGATCATCGTTGGCGGCGCGCTGATGATCGCGGCAGGCATCGCCGGCTTTGCCTATACGATACCGCTGGGCTCCATTCCGCTGATCCTGCTATGCGCCCTGCTGCAGGGTGGCGGCTTCGGCATCGCATGGCCGTTCCTGACGCGCGTCATCGTTGCCTCCGCCCCGGAGGACGAGCAGACCATCGCCTCGGCTGCGGTGCCGACCATGCAGCGCATCGGCTATGCCGTGGGGGCAGCACTTGCCGGCATCGTTGCCAATGCCAGCGGCTTTTCAGAAGGACTGAATCATGACGCGGCCGCGAATGTCGCGTCCTGGCTGTTTCTTGCCTTCGTGCCGCTCGGCATCGTGGGCTGCCTCGCGGCCTTGCGGACATCGTCGACGGCAAACCGCCTGCAGGAGGCTGTTGGTTAAAGCAATTCCAGGAAAGTGTGAAACTCGGGATAAGCGCATTGGCGCTTTCCCTCAGGGAATTGCTTCAAAACAAAGAGACTAGAGCGTCACGGCGAACGGCCGCTACTCGACCTCACGCAGGCGATAGCCGACGCCGGTCTCGGTGGTGATATAGCGCGGCTGGTCGGGGGTCTTCTCGATCTTCTGCCTGAGCTGCCGGACATACACCCGAAGATACTGCACGTCGGTGGAGTCGCCCCAGACCTGCTTCAACAGGAAATGATGGGTCAGCACCTTGCCGGCGTGCTGCACCAGGATGCGCAGGATCTCGTACTCCTTCGGCGACAGCTTGACGTCCTTGCCTTCGACCTTGACGATGCGTTTGACCAGATCGACGGACAGGTCGCCGGTCTGGAACACCGGCTTTTCACCTTGCTGCTGGAACTTGTGGCGCAGCGCCACGCGGATGCGGGCAACCAGCTCATTCATCCCGAACGGCTTGGTGACGTAGTCGTCGGCGCCAAGTTCCAGAGCCTGGACGATGCCGGCCTCGTCGGTCCGGCTGGACAGGATGACCACCGGAATGTCGAGGCCGTCGTCGCGCCATTTGCGCAACAGTTCGTGGCCACCCATGCCGGGCAGGCCGAGATCGAGCAGGACGAGATCCGGCTTCTCCGCATCCATCAGTTCGATCGCTGCCTTGGCGTTCGGCGCCTCGCTGATCGCGTAGCCCTGGCTGCCGAGCCCGACACGAAGCAGCTTGCGGATCGGCGGCTCGTCGTCGACAACCAATATCCTGACGTTCGAATTTGTCATGCCAAGTCACCCACTTCGTTGTCGTCCGTATTGGCGGCATCGAGATCGGGCTGGTTCGCCGGCTTCGGCATCTTGATGGTGAAGACCGCGCCCGAACGGTCGGTTCGGTTTGCCGCCGTGATCGTGCCCCCCATCGCCTCGATGAAGCCGCGGCAGATCGACAGGCCGAGCCCGGTGCCGGCGCGGACCTGGTCGCGCTTGCGCACTCGGTAGAACGTATCGAAAATCCTTTCCAGGTCGCCGGGAGGGATGCCCGGCCCCTCATCCATGACCTGCAGGATAACGGAACCATTGTCGGTCCAGCCCTGTATCCGGATAGTCGAGCCGGGCGGCGCGTATTTCGCCGCATTGTCGAGGAGATTGAACAGCGCCTGCTCGAACAGCACGGGGTCGACTTTCAACATCGGCAAATCGCTGGGGATGTCGATCTCGGTCTTGTGCTCAGCGATGATTTTCCTGGCTCTCTGCAGAGCGGAACCGACGATGTCGCCGACATAATGGAAAGCATAATTCGGCTCCATCGCGCCGGACTCGATCTTGGTCATGTCGAGCAGATTGGCGATAAAGCGGTTCAACCGCTCGGATTCGTCGAGCACGGTCGTCAACAGCTCCGCCCGGTCCTGTTCGGGAAGTGCCGGTGCGAATTCCCTCAGCGTGCCGGCCGCGCCCATGATGGCGGCGAGCGGCGTCTTCAAATCATGCGAGATGGACGTGAGAAGTGCAGAGCGCAGCCTGTCCGCCTCGGCCGCGAGCTTGGCACGGTCGACGTCGGCGACGAGCTGGATGCGCTCGATGGCGACCGCCGCCTGATCGGCCAGCGCATCGAGCAGGCGCTGCTGCTCGGGCGTCAGCAACGGACCCTGCTTGTCGTTGTCGAGGCCGACGACGCCGATTGCCGTGCGCCCGGTGCGCAAGGGAAGATAGAGGCGCTTGGCGCCCGGAAGCGTATCGGCGCCGCGTCCCGCGGCACGGTCATGCTCCCAGGCCCAGCGGGCGGCTGCGATGTCGGCCTCGGCCAGCGTGTCGTCGGGCGGATAGCCGGCCTTGACGGTGATCGTTCCGTCTTCCGGCAGCAACAACACCACCCGCAGTTTCAGCATCGAGGCGATCTGGAAGGCGGTGGCCCAGAGAACATCGTCGAGCGTGCCGGCACCGGCGAGCTTCTTCGAAAAGAGGTAGATGTCCTCGGTGGCTCGCGCCCGCGAGCGGGCGGCGATCGCCTGGCGCTGCACGCGCACCGTCAGATTGCTGGCAATGACGGCGACAACCAGGAACACGCCGAGCGCAACGATGCTCTCCGGATCCCGGATCGTCAGTGTGTAGCGCGGCTCCAGGAAAAAATAGTTGAACGCAAGCGCGCTGGCGAGACAGGCATACAGAGCCGGCCACAATCCGCCGGTCACCGCCGATGCCAGCACCCCGACGAGAAAGATGATGGCGAGGTTGCGAACGTCCAGGAACTGGTCGAGAAGGACGGCGAAGGCGAGCGAGCCCATGACATAGGCCGTGGCCTTGAGATAGGGCCATATCTGGAACTGCCACTGCTCGTCCGCCGCCCTGACGTTCCTCGACGTCGCCTCGGTGTTGCGTTCGTTTCCCGAAATGACATGGACGCTGATGTCACCGGCATTGCGGATGAGATCGTAGGTGAGCGAGCCTTCGATCAATTCGCGCCAGCGCGACCGGGTCGGCCTGCCGACCACGATATGGGTGAAATTGTTCGCCGTCGCATAACGCACGATGTCCTGCGCCAAATTCTGACCCGGAATGGTCGTCACCTCGGCACCAAGCTGTTGGGCGAGGCGCAGGTTCGTGGCGAGTCGGTCCTTGTCCTCCTCGGGCATGCTGGCCGAGCGAGGGCTGTCGACATGCAGCGCCGTCCACGGCGCGCGAAGCCGGTCGGCCAGCCTGCGTGCATAGCGCACGCGTGCCGACCCTCCCTGGCGCGCGTCGAGACAGACGAGGACCCTTTCGCCTGCAGCCCACGGCCCGGGAATGGCATGCGCCTGCATATGGATCAGCAACTGGTCGTCGACGCGCTGGGCGGTGCGGCGCAGCGCCAATTCCCTCAGCGCCGTCAGATTGCCGGGCGAGAAATAGTTCTCGATGGCGCGCTGGGCGGTGTTGGGGAAATAGACCTTGCCTTCCTCGAGCCGCTTGATCAGGTCGTCGGGGGTGAGATCGATGATCTCGACATCGTCGGCCTGGTCGATGATGGAATCGGGAACCGTCTCGCGGACCCTGACCTTGGTGATCTGGGCGACGACATCGTTCAGACTTTCGACGTGCTGGATGTTGAGCGTCGTGTAGACGTCGACGCCTCGCGTCAGGATTTCCTGGACGTCGAGGTAGCGCTTGGGGTGGCGGCTGCCAGGCGCGTTGGTGTGGGCGAGTTCGTCGACGAGAACCAGCGCCGGACGCCGGGCGAGGATGGCGTCGATATCCATCTCGTCGAGGACCCGCCCCTTGTAGTCGACCTTGCGGCGGGGAATGACCTCATAGCCCTCGACCAGGGCCAGTGTTTCCTTGCGACCATGCGTCTCGACGACGCCGATCACCACGTCCACGCCGTCGGCCAGCCTGGCGCGGCCCGACATCAGCATCTCGTAGGTCTTGCCGACGCCGGGTGCCGCACCCAGGAATATTCTCAGGCGGCCGCGTTCCTCCCGCTCGGCATGATCGAGCAGCGCGTCGGGAGAAGGTCTGGTTTCGTTGCGGCTGTCGTCCGGCATCAGCATCGATCATGGATGGCGCCGGGGGTAGTGTCGATCCCCGGCACCCACCATTCACTATTTCGCGGCGTCCAGCGCAAGGTTGAGACCGAGCACGTTGACCACCGGTTCTCCCATGAAGCCGAGTTCCCTGCCCTCGACCTGGCTGTCGACAAGCGCCTTGACCTTGGCCTCATCGACGCCCCTGGCCTTGGCCACCCGGGCCACCTGGAAGTAGGCCGCTTCCGGGCTGATGTGCGGATCGAGGCCGCTGCCGGACGTCGTCACCAGGTCCATCGGGACGGGCTGATTCGGATTCTCCGCTTTCAGCTTTTCGGCATCGCCCTTGATGCGGTCGATCAGCTTGGGGTTGGTCGGGCCGAGGTTGCTGCCGCTGGAGGCAGCGGCGTTGTAGCCATCGCCGGCTGCCGAGGGGCGACCATGGAAGTACTTGTCGCTGGCAAAGCCCTGGCCGATCAGTTCGGAGCCGATGACCTTGCCGTCCTTTTCGATAAGGCTGCCATTGGCCTGACGCGGGAACAGGGCCTGGGCGACGCCGGTCATGCCGATCGGATAGATCAGGCCGGTCAGCACCGTAAAGAAGACGATCATGATGATCGCGGGTCTTATCTGGGTGAGCATGGATGTATTCCTTAAGCGAGGCCGAGGCCGGTGACGATCATGTCGATCGCCTTGATGCCGATGAAGGGGACAATGATGCCGCCGAGGCCGTAGACGAGCAGGTTGCGGCGGAGCAGTGCGCCGGCGCCGATTGCACGGTATTTGACGCCTTTCAGCGACAGCGGGATCAGCGCGATGATGATCAGCGCGTTGAAGATGATGGCCGACAGGATGGCGCTCTGCGGCGTCGCCAGATGCATGATGTTGAGCGCCTGCAGCGGGCCGGTCGTTTGCCCCGGCGCGACGTAGAACACGGCGAACATCGCCGGGATGATGGCGAAGTACTTGGCGACGTCGTTGGCGATCGAGAAGGTGGTCAGCGAACCGCGCGTCATCAGCAGCGCCTTGCCGATCTCGACGATCTCGATCAGCTTGGTCGGATCGCTGTCGAGGTCGACCATGTTGCCGGCCTCGCGCGCGGCGACCGTGCCGGTGTTCATGGCGACGCCGACATCGGCCTGGGCAAGGGCCGGCGCGTCGTTGGTGCCGTCGCCGCACATGGCGACAAGCTTGCCCTTGGCCTGCTCGTCGCGGATCAGCTTCAGCTTGTCCTCGGGCGTCGCCTGGGCGAGGAAGTCGTCGACGCCGGCTTCCGCGGCGATGGCCGCCGCCGTCATCGGGTTGTCGCCGGTGATCATCACCGTGCGGATGCCCATCTTGCGCAATTCGGCGAAGCGCTCCCGGATGCCGCCCTTGACGATGTCCTTGAGATGCACGACGCCCAGCAGGCGCCCGTCACGCTCGACCGCCAGCGGCGTGCCGCCCGACTTGGCGATCTCGTCGGCGATCGCCTGGAGGTCCCTGACGGTATCGCTGCCGGGCCGTGTGGCGTGGGCTGCGACCGTCGACTGGCTGACATGGGCGAGCACGGAATCGACTGCGCCCTTGCGCACCGAGGAGCCGTCGATATCGACGCCGCTCATCCGGGTCTGTGCGGTGAAGGGCACGAAGGTGGCGTGCAGCGTTGCCATGTCGCGGGCGCGGATGGCGTATTTCTCCTTGGCCAGCACGACGATCGAACGGCCTTCCGGCGTTTCATCGGCAAGCGACGCGAGCTGGGCGGCGTCGGCCAGTTCCTGTTCGGTGACGCCCTTGACCGGGCGAAACTCGGTCGCCTGGCGGTTGCCGAGCGTGATGGTGCCGGTCTTGTCGAGCAGCAGCGTGTCGACGTCGCCGGCGGCCTCGACGGCGCGTCCGGACATCGCCAGCACGTTGAAGCGCACCAGGCGGTCCATGCCAGCGATGCCGATGGCCGACAGCAGGGCGCCGATGGTGGTCGGGATCAGGGTGACGAACAGCGCGACCAGCACGGTTACCGAGATGTAGCCACCCGAATACGAAGCGAAGCTCGGGATCGTCGCCGTCGCCAGCACGAAGATCAGCGTCATGCCGACGAGCAGGATGTTGAGCGCGATCTCGTTCGGCGTCTTCTGGCGCTCTGCGCCTTCGACCAGCGAGATCATGCGGTCGAGGAAGGTATGGCCCGATGCCGCGGTGATGCGCACGCGGATCCAGTCGGACAGCACCTGTGTGCCGCCGGTGACCGCCGAACGGTCGCCGCCCGATTCGCGGATGACTGGCGCCGATTCGCCGGTGATGGCGGCTTCATTGACCGAGGCGACGCCTTCGACCACTTCGCCGTCGGACGGGATGATGTCGCCGGCCTCGACGAGGGCGATGTCACCGACCTTGAGGCTGGTGCCGGGCACCAGCTTGAACTTGGTGCGATCCTCGCCGGTCAAAAGCTTGGCCTGGGTTTCGGTGCGCGCCTTGCGCAGCGAATCCGCCTGGGCCTTGCCGCGGCCTTCGGCGACAGCTTCGGCGAAATTGGCGAACAGCACGGTGAACCACAGCCAGATGATGATCTGCAGCGTGAAGCTGAAATCGCCACCGCCGGTGATCAGATCCCTGACGAACAGCACGGTCGTAAGCGCCGAAACAACGGCGACGACGAACATCACCGGATTTCTGATCAGGGTGCGCGGGTTCAATTTCTTGAAGGCCCCGCCGATAGCGGGCAAGAGGATGCTAGCATCCATGATGCTCGCGGATTTTGAGTGGCTCATTTTGGAGCTCCGGCTTCGCTGTTGTTGGATGGCACCGATCGATCGGATGCCGAAAAGGGCGGCCCGTAGACCAGCAGCCAGATCACGATCATGACCGCCGCAATTCCCAGGAACGTGGATACGCTCGGGAAGGGAGGGGGAGTTGCCTCCCCCTCATTATCGGCCTTGGGCCGAGCCTTGCGACGCGTGGTGTTGAACCAGGACATGACTTCTATCCAAGACGGGGCGGCATCAGAATGTCTGCCCATGGATCATTGCCAGGTGTTCGACGATCGGCCCGATCGCCAGTGCCGGGAAGAAGGTCAGGCCGACGACGATCAGGATGACGCCGACCAGCAGGCCGACGAACAGCGGGCCATCGGTCGGGAACGTGCCCGCCGAGGCCGGGACCGTCTTCTTGGCCACCAGCGAGCCGGCAATGGCCAGCGCCGGAATGATGACCAGGAAACGTCCCATCAGCATGGTGATGCCGAGCGTGATGTTGTACCAGGGCGTGTTGCCGCTGAGGCCTCCAAAGGCCGAGCCGTTGTTCGCTGCCGCCGAGGTATAGGCGTAGAGTATCTCGGAGAAGCCATGCGGCCCGCCATTGGCGATGGATGCCACAGCGCTCGGCAGGACCACGGCGATGGCCGTGAAGACCAGCATCGCCAGCGGCAGGCAGAGGATGGCCAGCATCGCCATCTTGACTTCCTTGGCTTCGATCTTCTTGCCGAGATATTCGGGCGTTCGGCCAACCATCAGTCCGGCAACGAAGACGGCGACGACGATGAACATCAGGATTCCATAGAAGCCGGCGCCGACGCCGCCGACGATGACTTCGCCGAGCTGCATGTTGATCATCGGGATGAAGCCGCCGAGCGCCGTGAAGCTGTCGTGCATGGCGTTGACCGCGCCGCAGGATGCGGCGGTGGTGACGACCGCAAACAGGGCCGACATGGCGATGCCGAAGCGCGTCTCCTTGCCCTCCATGTTGCCGCCATCGATGCCAAGCGCGTGCACCAGCGGATTGCCGCCAGCTTCCGCCCAGTAGCAGACGGCGACACCGGCGATGAACAGGGTGCCCATCGTGGCCAGGATCGCCCAGCCCTGGCGCTGGTTGCCGACCATGCGGCCGAAGACGTTGGTCAAGGCAGCACCGAGTGCGAAGATCGTCACCATCTGGATCAGGTTGGAGATCGCGTCGGGATTTTCGAACGGATGCGCGGCATTGGCATTGAAGAAACCGCCGCCATTGGTGCCGAGCATCTTGATGGCCACCTGCGAGGCGACCGGACCGACCGCGATCGTCTGCTGGGCGCCTTCAAGCGTGGTGGCGTTGACGTATGGGCCGAGCGTCTGCGGCATGCCGAGATAGACGTAGACAAGGGTCAGGACGATGCAGAGCGGCAACAGCACATAGAGGGTGCAGCGGGTCATATCGACCCAGAAATTGCCGATGGACTTGGCCGAGGCACGGGCGAAACCACGGATCAGCGCGACCGCGATGGCGATGCCGACCGCCGCCGACAGGAAGTTCTGCACGGTGAGGCCGGCCATCTGCACGAGGTAGGACATCGTGCTCTCGCCACCATAGTTCTGCCAGTTGGTGTTGCTCACGAAGCTGACGGCGGTGTTGAAGGCGAGGTTGGGTTCGACAGCGGTCATGCCGGCGGGATTGTAAGGCAGGACGCCTTGCAGCCGCTGCAGAACGTAAAGCACCAGGAAGCTGGCAACGCTGAAGAGCATGATGCCTGCCGCATAGGCGGTCCAGTGTTGCTCCTCGCGTTCACTGGTGCCGGCGATGCGATAGAGCCCGCGTTCAATCGGGCCTAGAACCGGCGAAAGAAATGTCCGGTCGCCGTTGAAGACGCGGTACATGTAGCCGCCGAGCGGCTTCACCAGCAAAACGACGATCCCGCAGTAGACGAGGATCTGTAGCCATCCGTTGAGTGTCATGGTTGTAGCTTTCCGGACCTTGCGTCTATTGCCGTCAGAAGCGTTCTGGACGAACGAGGGCGTATGTCAGGTAGACGAGCAGGAACAGCGTCACGCTGCCACCGAGAATATAGTCGACGAGCATTTCGCGATCCTCGCGTTAGAGAATGTCACAGGCTTTGATGTAGGCGAAGGACAGGGCAAAAAACAAAATCCCGATCCCGAGAACGACGATGTCCATTCTGCTTGTTCCTTGCTTCCGATCTTCTACTTTCGACCGTAGCGCCTGCCAAAGGCAGGTCGGCGATTGCGTAAACAGGTCGGCGATTGCGTAAAAAGCGGCCCGCCATACTTCAGGTGTGACGGCGCCAACTTTTGCTCAAGGCGGAATATGGACCCGATCGCCATAAAGGTTCGAGACGGGGCGGGAAGGAAAGAAATAGGAATTTTATAAGGGTTTTGCGCCCGGCTCGTGGCCGGCCCCCGGGCCAACAATTTGGCTCGCCTGGGACGTCATTGCCGCAACGAGCGGAACAAAACCTCCGATGCGAGATTGTCGACCTGAGGGCTCACCACAGGAGATGACCATGGCAAAGCAGAAGACGCTCGACGACCTATTTCACGACACGCTGAAGGACATCTATTTCGCCGAGAAGAAGATCCTGGCGACGCTGCCGAAAATGGCCAAGGCCGCGCAAAGCGCCGACCTGAAAGCGGCCTTCGAAAAGCATCGCACCGAGACCGAGGGCCATGTCGCAAGGCTGGAGAAGGTCTTCGGCGTCATCGGCAAGAAGCCGGTCGGCAAGACGTGTGCGGCCATCATGGGCATCACCGAGGAAGGCGCCGAGATCATGGAGGACTACAAGGAATCTCCGGCGCTCGACGCCGGCCTCCTCGCCGCAGCGCAAGCGGTCGAACACTACGAGATTTCGCGCTATGGCACGCTGAGGACCTGGGCCGGCGAACTCGGCCTGAACGATGCGGTGACGCTTCTCGAAGCCACGCTGAAGGAGGAGAAGGCCACCGACGAAGCCCTGACGCAGATCGCGGTATCGGCTGTGAACGTTGCAGCCGAAGCGGCGTAACCCAAAACTCATGATCGGTGAGCCGCGCCAGGAACGAGCTAGCGCGGTTCCCGCATCATGCTGAGATAGGTCGGATCGAACTCGGCGATCTCCTGCAGCCGGTGCCAGTCGAGAATGGTCACCGTGTGGTTTGCCCAGTTGACGACGCCGACCTTGCGCAAGGCGCCGATAACGCGGTTCAATGCACAACCGAGAGGCCAAGCACGTCGGCCAGTTCGGCCTGTGAAAGCGGCAGATGAAACCTCATGCCGTTGGTGCGTTGTACCACCTGCAGGCGCACGAAAAGTTCACAGACGAGATGGGCCAGATGCGAGGTCTTGGAGCGGCGTCCCATCGCCACGATCCACTCGCGGTGAATGGCGCCATCAACCAGCGTGTCCAGCCACAACAGCCGGGTCAGATGCGGTGCCTCCTCGGTGATGGCACGCAGCCGGCTGTGATCGGCGAACATGACATGACAAGGCGACAGGGCGACGATGCCGTGATCCATAGTCTTCAGCAGGAAAGCGTGGAGATCGACGAAGTCGCCAGGCACCTGCAATGAGGTGAACTGTCGGCCGCCATTCTCCAGCACCTTGTAGCGTGCCGCCAGGCCGTCGAGGATCAAAGTCGAGTAAGTCGGCCGCGATCCCGAGGCGACAATGTCCTGTCCGGTCGCAAAATGCCTTTCGAAGGTCATGGCACCGGCCAGCAACGCTTTCTCGCCGTCGGAGAGCGCGTCGTGTTGGCCAAGGTTCAGATAAAGGGATTCAAGCACCGCTATCTCCAGCGAAGGGGCTCAGAGCCGATCGCCAATTCGTTTGGCGCAAGCATGGGGCGGCTGCGGAAGCACTAGGTCTTCGGACGGGGCCAGGCATTAACATTTGTTAGAGTGCACTTATTCGCCGGCAAACGCCACCTCAGGTGGAACAACAGTTCGGTCCGCGAATTGTCGGTTGAATCTCACGCGCACATCGTCATCTGGAGGTCCAGCGCATCATGCCCAGATATTACCTCGACCTCTACAATGGTGATGGTCTGACGGTCGACGATGACGGGCAGGTGTTCGAAACGCGCGAACGCCTGCGGCGAGAGGCCATTCGCATACTGCCCGACATCGTCCGCGACGAGATGATCGAGAACGATCGCACGGTCATTACCGTGAAAGTGCGGGACGAGAGCGGGCGCCATGTCTTCGAAGCATCGCTGGTCGTCTCTTCGGGGTGGTGTGACTGAGAGCCTCGGCCCAAGGCTCGGACCGAAAGATTCCACTGGCCATCATTTGTAATCGTCACCGCCGCCGCACCGCTGCACCATGCGGAGACTGATTGAGGTGACAACGGTTCCGAGACCGACGTCCCAGCAGCGGAAGGACCGGCATATGAATCGCGCGAAAGTCGACACGGAGCGCGACGAACGCGCCAAGCGTGAGTCGCTGATCGTGACCGCCGCCGAGCGAGCGGCGCGAGAGGAAAAGACGGCCAGGCTGAGAGCTCTGCGCCTTGCCGCGCAGTCGGCGGACGAGCCGGCATCGGCAGGCCCCAAGCCGCCACGGCGACGCGCACGTTCGACGCAGTGATTGTCGCGCAAAGTACGCAGCCGCATCTGTGATTTCCTGCGGCTCCTGAAAAAGCGAAAGCCCGGCTGGGTCGAGCCGGGCTTCTGCGATAGATTAGCCACCACCATGGGAGGTGGCGTCAGGCGGCGTAGCCGCCATAACCACGGGCAACTGCGTGTACACCCGCGGTCGGCTCGAGATCCGGCCACAGGATGCCGGAAGCCTGGGCAAATTCGACCAGCGCACGGCGCGCCTGCTCGATGGTCACATAACCCGGAACCGCGAGATCACATGCCTTCATCGCGTTACGATAAAGCGGGCCGCGGCGGGAAGTCGTCCAATCGGTCAGGAAATCGTGCATTTCGGCAAGCGAGGCAATCTCGCGCTTGAAGCCAAGGCCGACGGTCAGCGCCACCGGTGAATGAAACAGCTTGTCGTGCATGAAACGGGCTCCTGATTATACGCAGCGCCAGGAGAGATATCCGGGCTGGTCCACGAACGGGACGCGGTGAAACGCGCCGCGTGGCAGGAGGTTCCAGGCCGAGCGCTTTTATATGAAGGCGGCGATCATCCTTGATCGCGATGCCCGCACGAGCGCTATGAGCGATCGGCGGATTGTCGCGTGAGGCTGGCCGGCATCCGCCAGGACCTTGCTTCACTCGCGACTGGAGCCTCGCGTGTCTCACGCTGCTTCGACAGGCGAAGAACTGCCGCAAGCCTGTTTCCCAGCGAGACGCCGGGCTTTTCAACAAAAAGGTGCGCGACCAGCGCCATGAGGAGCAGAAGCACCATCGCCATCACGATCACAAGCCAATACTGGGTGGCGTTGTCCAAGGCGAAGGTCCGCACGGGCGCGATGGAAAATATCGTGACGAAGGCAAGCCCCTGCAAGAGAAAGATGCCATAGCTGATCTCGCCCAGTCGCACTGAACGGTTGGCAGTCAGAAGGCCAAAGAAATCGGCGCCCGAGACGATCAGGAAGAAGGCACCGGTGCACAGCAAGATCGGTCCCGGCGCGTAGGCAACCCTGTAGGTGGCAAAAATATACACCAGCAGCGCCAGGGCGATGGCGGACAAGACGTGCCGATGCACCTTCACCAGCAGGGCGTTTTCTTCAAGCGTCGCGCACAACATGCCGCCTGCGAAAAGTCCCAGATAGCTATAGGCGCCGCTGCCTCCACTCATTGACATGAGGATGGAAAAAGCCAGCAGAACGGCCGGTAATCCTATGCGGGTAACTGGGTGCCGGCTGAATATGGCTGCGATCGGCAGGCTGAAATAGAACAGCCATTCATAGGGCAAGGTCCAGGTTACGCAGGCCAAGACGCAGACGCGGGCACTCGAAAGCGGGATATAGCCAAAGACACCAAACAGCAGATTGAAAAATGCCCGCTCGTAGGTCGCGAAGGTCGAATAATCGATCCGGCCGTCAACGACCTCCAAGGCCATCGCCACGCCGACAGCCAAAATGTAGAGCGGCCCGATCCTGAAAGCCCGCTTGAGCAACAGGGTCGGAAAATCCACGGAGGCCTTTGCCGACAGCAGTTTCCCCCAGAACAGATAGGCGGAGATAATGAAGAAAAAGGACACTCCCACCTGCCCCAGCAGCCCATAGAAAGCCGAAGGCGGATACTTCCATGCGCCGGTCGTCAGGAATTCATGGTAGATGACGGCGTGGTGAAGCGCGACGGCCAACGCCAGATAGCCACGCATTCCGTCGATCGCCCGGACCCTGGCGGCGTTCGCTTCGAAGCCGACCCGCTGAAACAGCGGCAAGCCCGCAAGCGGCCAAAGCAGCGCGACGACCACAAAGGCGGGCCAGAGATCATAAAGTCCAATCACGATTGCTCCGAGCCGATGCGCACAGCCTGCTGAGTCCCCCTGTTGGACTATGCAACCTTGCCCAGCGCCGGCACAAGCGCTTGCCACGATCCGCCTGATCCTTTCCCGCTGCGGCTAGCCGAACAATCGCTGACCTGCCTGACCGAAGCGATCGAGCGCAACGACAACCGCGATCGGGAATTCTGGAGGCGATGGCCGATTGCGCGTGACGTGTGGCCCCTATCGCCGCATGAGAGCGTCTGCTTCAGCCAATGTGGCCAGCACTTGCTCGACTTTCTGCGCCGAGGCGCCCGTGCGCTCGATGTGCCGAATCACCTGCTGCGTCAGCATCGCAAGCCTTGCGGCGCGATATACGTCGCCGTTTCTCGCGGTTTCAAGGTTGAAGGTCGCGATCATCATGGCAACAATCCCAAAATCATGGAGCACTACGATGGGGGTGGATCGATCTTCGTCAGGCGCTCTCTGGCCTCGATCACACGCCGCTGAGCGGCCCGTATTCTGCCGCAGAGCGCGAGATTGATCCCGACTCCGCAGTCTTCATCCAGCATTTCCTTGGCGCGCCTAAGGGCGGACTCCGCCCGCTTGACGCGCTGTCTGGCCTTGGCCAGTTCCAAGATCATGAGATCGGCCATTGCGCCGCGTCCACTGTGCTCCGGGGTGTACATCATGAAGTGCTAACTCATGACGGAGCGGATCGTTCCCCCGTTGAGGTCTGGCACCGAGATCACGAATAGAGTCTTGGTTGCCACGAACCCTTCAACGGAGATCTCTGTCCCATGACAGTGAGACCACGATGGCGGGCTTTCTATTGCCCCACGGTCAGGACGAGCGTGCGCACTCTTGCCTTGGTTCGCTTTAGGCAATGCTCCGGAATATCTGGCCACGTCGCCTCAGCGCATTCTTTCCCTGTGACTGCAACAGTTTCGCCAGGCTGCACGTTCGCGGCTTGGGTAGCGGTGGTTGAGGTGAAGAGCACTGTCTGAGTTATGAGCGCCGCAACGGCGGCGACCTGGATCAGGACGGTAGCTAGGGCGATTTTCTTGAGCACGCGAGGAAACGCTCCACCCCGCTCCTGGTTCCTCCGGCTTGTGATTTTCGTTCAGATTGGCCCACTCCCTTACGGTGTGGACTTTTCTGCTTGAGCAGGCCAGCCAAGCAGGGAAAGAAGCAGGGAGACCTAAGCTAGTCAGAAATCACCAGCGATTTCAACGCGTCGTCGAACGATGGTGGCGGGCCACGAACGATGAAAATGGGCACTATGTCTACGCTAACGCGCTCTAGAATGACCGGAAATCGTTTCTCGTCGAACACCCTATAGCGAATCCTAGGGTCGGGCTCTTTCATAACTCCGATCAAGCCGATTCCCACCCGACCTGCCTTTCGCATGGCGTCCTTCGAAAAGCCCGCGTTGCTGCATATCAAGGTGACATCCGCGGCAAGATCGCGACGCTTTGAATCGGCAGCATCGATGACGGCAATCCCTATTCGCCGTTTGTGCGAGTCGTAGTCTTGCATTCGATCAGGATCTGCCTCGTCACGCCGTCCACGGTGCCTGCGATCAGTACGTCGACCTCTCTAAGGCCATCCGGCCCTTTTACCCACTCGCCGACCTTCACCTCGGCCGAAGGATCGAACTGCTTCGCCACGTCGGCAACGACTTGTTCATAGGCCCTTCCGAGCTTGGCCATGCGGAGGTTTCCTCGGTTGTCCGTGCCCGAAAATGGCTCACCAATGCATGGCGCTTGCCTCGTCAGGGCGCTGCTGCAGTTTCAGGTTTGCAAGGCGGTTGGCCTTTGAAGTCACGAGCAAGGCACCCATACTTGTCGAACGTCTGCCCGGTTTCCCTCGCGGCTTTGGCCATACCGCAGGCCGAAATGGCCAGGCAGGAGAGCAGAGCAATCGCGGTTCTCATAACGAGCATCGATTCATGTCTGCGCCTCATTTTCCGTCCTTTTACGATGCCCGAATTGCCAGAGGTTGACCGTGATCGGCGCCGGGGTCAACCGTCCCGAAGACGCACGCGATTGAGCATCGTTGCACATTGCGGCGCTTGCCATTCCTTCGTTGCGGGGACCCTTCAAACGGAGTTCGCCAATGGCTAGATCGAAACCGTCCAAGCAATCATCGCAGGCTGAAATCGAGCGCTTTCTCGTGGCAGCGGAAGCGCTGCATTGGAGCATCGTGAAGCCGTTCATATCGCCACTCTGCGAGCACTACCGCGCTACGCGTGTCTTGCATGAGGGCTGTTGAAGGCCATGCGGGAAGTGACGGGAAGGAAGTCGAGTTTATCCCATGGAATGTGACGGGTCCGGTGCGATGCCCCCCGGCTGAGTAGCGCGCGGGCTGGGACTTCAGTCTTAGTCCCGCCAATAGGCTTAATTGCGAAGTTGCTAATATGCCCATAGTTTTGGCAGCGCGGGGAACGCAACCCCTTCCCGCAGTGACCGGTGCGGCTTTCGCATCCCCAAGATAGCCCCAAGGCCGCACCGGCCATCGTATCAAGAACGGGTCGCGCGGACGGTCGGGCTTGTTAGCCGAATCGTGGAAGGCAGTCCTAAGTGCTCTCAACTGTTTTACGGGAAAAGCTGGTGTGCGAATGCGGTCGCACCGGTTATCTGAAACTACGAGAAGACCATCAGCCCCTCAGCGGGACCTGGGAATCCTACAGCCTGGAAGGGTTCAATGGCGGCAGCCTGACGATCACCAGTTGCGGAAATATTTCGGGCGACAAGTTGGCCTATCTCCGTCCTTTGTGTCCTCAATGCAGCCAGTGGGGCAAGGTGAAGTATGCCAGCCGGACCTGAGCCCGAACGGACCACTTACATCGCGAGCGTGTTTGAGAAGCCGCATTGGCGGACAGTGCTGACCACTAAGGACAAGGCCGAAGCAGAGGCGCTAGAACAGGCAATGGCCCAGGACGACGTTAAGGCGCGGATCGAGGAGATCACGCCGAAGCCGAAGCGGCGGTAGGCTTTGAGTGATGGTGAGAAGTCTAGCCCTTACCACCACCGTGATTGCATCGATAGCTGCCGCTATCGTGCTGACATTTATGGCAGCTAAAAGATTTGAACTACGGCGCCCAAATCCGATCGAGGCTCATATCGAGAGGAATATCTGAGGGATGCGGGATGATCCTGCTACAATCCCGTATGGCCGTCCGAATAGTGGTTATCCTGGCGCTTCTGTCCGCCTTCGCCTACGGATTCGCAAAACTTGTGGAACGCTATGGCGGCGTTGGCGATAGGCCCTCTCCGTGTGAGCAATCGTCTGATTGCCCCGACCCGAACGCGCCGCCTCCTGAACTTGAGCCTAAGCCTTCTTAAGCCGCACCCCGGCGCCGCCGCCGGACAACCCTAGCGAAACAGCAGATAGACGCCATATGCAAGAGCTCTGAATGAAATGCGCGATCGCTTGATTGAATATGGCGTCTCCCGCAAGACACGGGTTTAGCAAGCTTCGCCCCCGCAAGGGCGCGCTTGACGATTTCAGCCCCGGCAGCGACACGGCGCCGAGCCTATGGCTCGCTACAGGGCCAATCTTCAGGCCTCGTCAAGCCAGAAGGCAACTCGGTCCGGGCGTCTCCGCAAGCCATGTTGAGCTGCCACTGGGACAGACCCGCCGAATTGGAAAGATCGAGGCCCTCGATACGGGTCTGAAAGAAAAAAGCGCGGTCAAAGTCTATCGGCGCGGTGAACGTCGCTCCTCGGAAGTCCGCCCGCGCGAGATTGGCAAACGAAAAGCGGCTGCCGCTGATATTGGCGTCATGGAACTGCGCTCGCCCCAATTCCGCCTTTGTGAAATCAACATTGGTCAGATTGGCGTCCTGGAAATTCGAGCGCTGCACTTCCGCGCTCGTAAACACAGCGCCCTGCGCGTCCATACGGCTGAAGTCGGTCCTGTAGGCCTCGATTTTGTCGAACCGGGCGCCTTTGGCGGTCGAGTCGGCCAGGGAAGCACGCACAAGCGTTGCCTTCTCAAAATTCGCCGCAAGGAGATTGCTGTTCCTGAGGTCGGTCGACGTGAAATCAACACCGAACAGGTTCGCCCCGCTCAGGTCCTCTCCTGTTAGGATGAGAAGCTTTTTGTCACAGTCCTGCCAATTGACGCCAGGCGCCGCCGCTGCGTCGCAATTTTGAGCGGCAGTGGCGTTCTGCCATGCAAATACAATGCAAACCGCTAGAACCAAGCCGGATGCGCCGTAAGCTCTGGTTCGTCTCAAAGTCATTGTTGCTGGACCTCTGCTACTCGCCGACAATCAACCTTACCATATCTGCTGACACTCGAAAGCGACGGCATTTTGCCCGCTAATCCCGCTAGTCCCCACCGCCAAATGAAAAGCCCGCCACCGTTGAGGCAGCGGGCTAAAATGGTGGGCGTCGGACCTATTCAATGCAAGAGCCCGGCGGGTAGCGCTCAGGCCTGAGATTCCAGATCGTCGGGCCACATGACGGTTTCGCCGTAGTCTCCCGGACAGTACCCTTCCAAGTCGCCGCCGTCCTCGTCGTCGCTGTGGTCGAGCTCCAGATCATCGAGGCAGCCGAGCGACGGCTCGTCGTCTGCTGTCTCCTCCAGGTCGCAATCGACTTCCATGAGATCGAGCGCGGTGATCAGCGACATGGCGCGAAAGTCGTTGAGGCGCTTCTCGACCGACTGGCGCCATTGGCGGGGATCCATACCCTTCGGCATGCCGAGAGGCTGCAGGATGGGCGTGTGCGCGTTCATGACAAGCCCCTATCGTGGTTTTCATAGTATGCCGAGGCCAGTTGAGGCCGGCCAGACATGCGCCTTCCACAAGGCACGTAGATGGTCAGAGTGGCTGATGTCGGCCATCCAAAATCAGCCTGTTATGCGAGAAATCTGGCGGAGAGAGCGGGATTCGAACCCGCGTTACGGTCTCCCGTAAACACACTTTCCAGGCGTGCGCCTTCAACCACTCGGCCACCTCTCCGTCCATGCATGTCGCGCCGGCCGGTTTCGCCGCGCGGGTTGGGGAGATGCACCTCCCTTGGGACTATGGCGTGGAACTCCGCGCCGGCGCCGCCAACCAGCGAACGCCTTTCCCCTGCACCTGAGCCGTCGAAGCAACAGGCGCGGGGCTCATCTAGTCGATCCGGCGCCGAATGCCAAGACATAACGGCAGTCTATTCGCTTTGCCGGCCACACAGCGTTTCGCGAGACTGCCGGCGCCTCCGTTTTGAGGCGCCGCCACCCGAATGATGTGCACAGGCAAGGCCGCAAGGCTGGCGGCGCTTGACTTCGCCCGAGGTCGCCTGTCTCGTGGTGGAAAGACTTTGCGGGGGCATCGTCCGGACATGACATCGAGCAATGGACAGATGCCAGCGAGGCGACCGGACAGCGGCCTGTCCTTCGTGCCGCCGGGATGGCTCGTCTTCGTCATGGCATGGTCGGTCTACGGTCTGATCTCCAGCTGGCGACTGGTCGGCGACTACGGCCTGCCGGACAGGGTCTTCTATCTCGTCTTTAGCGGGCTCGCCGTCGACATCATCACCATCCTGTGGGGGCTTTATCTGCTCGGCCTCGCCTTCGGCCGCTCCGCCCGCTTCCCGCGTCATTTCACCATCTGGCAAATCGCCACCATCATCTGGCTGCTGGCGAGGCAGGCCTATGTGCTGACGATTTCCGATTTCGTCTTCTCAGGCCAGGCGCTTGTCGTCACAGCTGCCGAGATCGCCATCGGGGTTCTCTGCATTTATCTGCTGCGCCGCGGTTCCGAAGCCGGGACCGTCTATGCCAATCCTGCAACCGAAAGCCCGCCGGTCTTCGTCTCGATTGTCGCCGCCCTGCTCGGCATCATCCTCGGCGCGGTCATCGGCGCCGTCGGTGGATTCTTCGCCGGCTCGGTCATCGCGGACGCCACCGACATGAGCTGCTTCGAGGGCGCCTGCGGCTATTTTGCCGTGTTCATCGGCCTGGCCGGGTTGGTCGTCGGCGCCATCGCTGGTGGCCTTTTCGCCGTCTGGCGCGTCCATCGGCGCAAACGCAAGCAGGTGGCATAGGCCGGGCTTCAAATTCGCGTATGGCGATTGCGAACCAGGCACGCGCATTCTATCTCTCGTTTGAAACCGGACGACCCTCGGGAGGAGCTTGAGGACTGGCCGGGAGGAAAAGGTTCCTGAATGTTTCGCTTCCTCTTTCGTCTTGCCGCGATGGTCGCGCTGTCGATTTCCGTCATCATGGCGGTGCTCGACGCGACGCGGACCGTGGCGGCTTCGGCGCTGGTGCTGACCCCGCTCAACGCCAGTTGGCTGGCGGTCTCGCCCGACACGCGGGCCGCCTTCGAGACCTTGGTGCGAACCAAGGCCGGTCCGCTGCTGTGGGACGTCGCCATCGCCTGGGTGCTCAACCAGCCGGGCTTCGTCGTGTTCGCGGTGCTGGCCCTCCTGCTCTATGCGATCGGCTACAGGCGGCAACGACGCCCGGGACAGTTCGCCGCTACCTAGAGAGAGGGGCGGACCCAAAAGTGGGCACCGGTTTTGGGAAACCGATGCTCGAACGAAAGACCACTTCTTGTGTCCCACCCGGAAAAGAAAGACCGCGCATGTTCTTTCTCAGCGACATGCTGAACAAGAAGCTCAATCTGCCGAAGCCGTCCGAGGCGTTGCCGGGCCGCGCCCGGGCGATCCCGACGACTTCCAGGCATCAGGTCCTGAAAAAACCGCTCAAGGGTCCCTATCCCGAAGGCTTCGAGACGGCGCTGTTCGGGCTCGGCAGTTTCTGGGGCGCGGAGCGGCTGTTTTGGGAGCTCGAAGGCGTCTGGGTCACCGCGGTCGGCTATGCCGGCGGAATCACGCCCAATCCGACCCATCAGGAAACCTGCACCGGCCTTACCGGCCATGCCGAAGTGGTGCTGGTCGTCCATAACCCCAAAATCGTCTCTTATGCCGCGCTTCTGAAGCTGTTCTGGGAAAGCCACGACCCGACGCAAGGCATGCGCCAGGGCAATGATGTCGGCACCACCTACCGCTCCGCGATCTACACATTCGGGGATGCGCAATTGCGGGCCGCGAGCGCCTCGCGCGATGCCTATGAAACCGCTTTGCGCGCGGCCGGCCATGGCAGAATCACCACAGAGATCGCGCCGGCACCTGAATTCTACTTCGCCGAAGGCGACCACCAGCAATACCTGGCGAAGAACCCTTACGGCACCTGCAACCTCAAGGGCACCGGCATCCCTTGCATCCCGGCTGCCATCTCCGCCTGAGGCCTTTGGCGCAAGGATCGAGCTGCGGTGCGGCTTGCCCGCGCCATGCTTTTCCAAAAGGTCAAAATTCCGCGTGAATTTTGTTTCGGGCCGTGCCAGATTGCCGCCGAGCGGGAGGGGAATACACTCCTGGCTGATGTCGTATGCCTGCCGAAGAACCGGGCCGGCATGCGGCGCGTAACGGAAAAAATAACCGACAGGGTGTGGATCACATGAAACGTATCGTTCTCGGCCTCCTGGCCGCAACCGCAATGGTTCTTCCGGCTTTCGCCGCGGATGTCCAGCCGGCCATCCTCTATGATCTCGGCGGCAAGTTCGACAAATCCTTCAATGAGGCTGCCTTTCATGGCGCCGAGAAATTCAAGACCGAAACCGGCGTCGCCTATGTCGAGTTCGAGGTGTCCAACGCCTCGCAGCGCGAGCAGGCGCTGCGCCGCTTCGCCGAGGACGGCCGCAACCCGATCGTCATGGCCGGCTTCGCCTGGGAGGATGCGCTGAAGAAGGTCGCGACCGAATATCCTGACCTCAACTTCGCCATCATCGACGATGCCGTCGATCTGCCCAATGTCCGCTCGCTGGTATTCAAGGAGAATGAAGGCTCCTATCTCGTCGGCATCATGGCGGCGATGGCTTCGAAGTCGAAGAAGGTCTCCTTCATCGGCGGCATGGACATTCCGCTGATCCGCAAGTTCGAATGCGGCTATGTCGGCGGCGCCAAGTCGGCCGGCGCGACGGACGTCATCCAGAACATGACCGGCGACACGCCGGCTGCCTGGAACGACCCGGCCAAGGGCGGCGAGATCGCCAAGACGCAGATCGACCAGGGCTCCGACGTGGTCTATGCCGCGGCCGGTGGCACCGGCGTCGGCGTGCTGCAGGCGGCAGCGGATGCCGGCAAGCTCGGCATCGGTGTCGATTCCAACCAGAACGGCCTGCAGCCCGGCAAGGTGCTGACCTCGATGCTGAAGCGCGTCGACGTTGCCGTCTACACTGCCTTCCTGGACGGCAAGAACGGCACCTTCAAGGGTGGCGTCGAGAATCTCGGCCTCAAGGAAGGCGGCGTCGACTACGCCATGGACGACAACAACAAGGCGCTTGTAACCGACGAGATGAAGGCGGCGGTCGAAAAGGCCAAGGCCGACATCATCGCCGGCAAGCTCGAAGTGCACGACTACACCGCTGACAACGCCTGCCCGTATTGATCGGCACGGACCTACAGCCATTATCTGCAAAACCGCCGGGCGCAAGCCCGGCGGTTTTTGCCTTTTCCGGATCGAACAAGCGTTCGCCCGATGCGGCAGTGCCAACATTCCAGGACAGCAATGCAGCCGACAATCGAACCCATGCAGGAGTGCGATGTAACAGCGGTCGCACAATTGCGCCTTGCCGCCTTTTTCAAGGGGACGGGAAGGACCATTGAAGAGGATGCGGCAGGGCTTCGCGAACTGCTCGCCGGTGACGGCTTCGAGGCCGCTTTCGTGGTCCGGATCGGCGACGTGCCGGTCGGGACATGCCTGCTGGTTCGCCGCGAACTCGAGCCCGCGCATGATCTGACGCCATGGTTGGCCGGGCTGGTCGTCGATAGCCGCCATCGAGGCCAAGGCATCGCCACCGCACTGGTCAGGGCAACCGAAGCCCACGCAGCGTCGCTGGGCGTCGAGACGCTCCATCTCTACGCATGGGATGCGCGTGATTTCTACGCAACCCTTGGCTGGAATACGGTGGAGATCTTCGGCCAGGATGACGAAACGATGGCGCTGATATCGCGCCAACTTCGCCTATAGCTTGCCCGCCAGGTAGCCCAGCGCGAAGGCCACGATCAGCCCGACCGCAACGGCAAATCCGCGCCGGCCACCGAGCGCGTGCAGGCCGATGCCGTGCGGCGCCTGCGACAGGCTTCGGATCACCGTCGGTGATTTGGCATCGCTGCCGCCCAGACCGAAGGTGCGCATCTGCGGCAGGTCGGCAATGCGCTGCGTGATCTGGTTCCAACGCTCTTCGCCTTCAACCGGTTTGGCCCGGTCGAAGACATGCATGCGTTCGGCAAGTTGCACGACCGCGTCCCGGAAGGCAGCGTCGATCTCCAGGTCGCGCTCGGCCCGTTCGCGTTCCGCATCGTTCATCAGGCCGAGCACATAGTCGCCGGCGCGCGCAACGCGATCGCTTTCACTGGCCATGACTTCCCCCCTCCCCTTCTTCCTCACCAGTGCGGCGGCTTGGTTACCGGCACGTCCGGCGCCGCCTGCTCCTCCAGCGCCAGGAAGCGGTCGGTCAGCGCATCGAGCTTGCGCTGCATGCGCTCGATCACCTTCCACTGCTCGGCGATCTGGTCGGACAGTTCTTCGATGGTCTTCTCCTGTTCGGCGGCGCGGATCTCCAGCGTCGTCAGCCGGTCGGCGGGCATGATCATTCAAAGTCCCCAGTCTGGCAGCATAATGCCTCGCAGCGCAGTGCATGGCGACGCCTTGCGCCGCGATGTCAATTTCACCTTTGCCATAGTAGCGAATGTGAAGGCCCCGGCCACGTTGGAAATTGACAAGCACACCGGGATTTGTCGAGAGTGACCAATGCTCCGCCAATTGGCACGGGCGGAGTGTCATGCTAGGCGTTTTGACCAAGCGATAAAAAATAAGAGTGGGACAGGCTGCATGGCGCAAGCCGCAATCGAGTTGATTGGCATCAACAAGAGTTTTGGCGCCGTGCGCGCCAACCGCGACATCAATCTGGAGATCGCACGCGGCACCATCCATGGCATTGTCGGCGAGAACGGCGCCGGCAAGTCGACGCTGATGTCGATCCTCTATGGGTTCTACCAGGCCGACAGCGGCGAGATCCGCGTCGGCGGCCAGCCGGCCTCGATCAAGACACCCAATGACGCCATCGCGCTCGGCATCGGCATGGTGCATCAGCATTTCATGCTGGTCGACAATTTCTCCGTGCTGGAAAACATCATTCTGGGCGCCGAGAGCGACGCGCTGCTGAAGCGGAGCATCGCCAAGGCGCGCTCCGAACTCGAGCGTCTCGAACGCGAATACGGGCTGGAGGTCGATCCCGATGCGATCATCGAGGAACTGCCTGTCGGCCTGCAGCAGCGTGTGGAGATCCTGAAAGCGCTCTATCGCGGCGCCGAGATTCTGATCCTCGACGAGCCGACGGGCGTGCTGACCCCGGCCGAGGCCGACCATCTGTTCCGCATCCTCGGGCAGCTGAAGGAACAGGGCAAGACGGTGGTGCTGATCACCCACAAATTGCGCGAGATCATGGCCATCACCGACACGGTGTCGGTCATGCGCCAGGGTACGATGGTGGCGACGCGCGAGACCAAGAAGACCACCGTCGAGGAACTGGCCGAGCTGATGGTCGGGCGGCGCGTCCTGCTCAGGGTCGAAAAGGGCGAGGCGGATGCCGGCGCCGTCAAGCTCGCGGTCAAGAACCTGACGGTAAAGGATACGCGCGGCGTCACCATGGTCGACGACATCTCCTTCGACATTCGCGCCGGAGAGATCGTTGGCATCGCCGGCGTCGCCGGCAACGGGCAATCGGAACTGCTCGAGGCGATTTCCGGCATCCGGCACGCCGTTTCCGGCTCGGTCATGCTCGACGGCAAGCCGATCGACCTGACGGGTGCCGCCGATCCGGGCGAATTGCGCGACCGCGGCCTCGCCCACGTGCCGGAGGACCGCCATCACGTCGGGCTGGTGCTGGCATTCGAGGAGAACGAGAATTCCATCCTCGGCTATCACGACGACCCTCGGTATTTGAAAGGGCCGTTCCTCAACATCGATGCCATCCGCAACGATGCCAAGGACAAGATCGCCAAATACGACATCCGGCCGGCCGACTGCCGGCTGAAGACCGCCAACTTCTCCGGCGGCAACCAGCAGAAGATCGTGCTGGCGCGGGAAATGGAACAGGACCCGGGTGTTCTCATCGTCGGTCAGCCGACACGCGGCGTCGATGTCGGCGCCATCGAATTCATCCACAAGCGCCTGATCGCCATGCGCGACCAGGGCAAGGCGGTGCTGGTGGTCTCGGTCGAACTGGACGAGATCCGTTCGCTCTCCGACCGCATCCTGGTGATGTTTGCCGGCCGCATCGTCGGCGAGCGCGGCCCAGAAGCGACCGAAGGCGAACTCGGCCTGCTGATGGCTGGTGTCGAGCATCAGGAGGCCGCCCAATGAGCACGCCTTACGCCAAATTGCCGGCCTGGGCCGACTACGGCCTGATCCCGCTGATCAATCTGTTCGTTGCCTTCGTCGTCGCCGGCTTCGTCGTGCTTCTGGTCGGCGAGAACCCGTTCCGTGCCGCCGTCATTCTGGTCGAAGGCGCCTTCGGCAAGGGCACAGGCATTGCCTTCACCCTCTTCTATGCCACCACGTTCATTTTTACCGGGCTTTCGGTGGCAGTGGCTGCGCATTGCGGCCTGTTCAACATCGGCACCGAGGGACAGGCCTACATCGCCGGCCTCGGTATCGCCGTCGTCTGTCTTTCCTTCGACAGCGTGCTGCCATGGTGGCTGACATTTCCGCTGGCCATCGTCGCTTCGTCGGTCGTGGGCGCGTTGTGGGCGCTTATCCCCGCCTACCTGCAGGCCAAGCGCGGCTCGCACATCGTCATCACCACCATCATGTTCAACTTCATCGCCGCTTCGATCATGGTTTACCTGCTGGTCGGCCCCTTGAAGCCGGCAGGGTCGCAAGCGCCGCAGACGCGCAACTTCCTCGCCGGCGCGGAACTGCCGAAGCTCAACTGGATCATCGAACTGTTCGGCGCCAAGATCCGCTCGGCACCGCTCAATGTTTGCTTCCTGCTGGCGCTGATCATGGCCTTCCTGGTCTGGCTGCTGATCTGGCGCACCAAGCTTGGCTACGAGATGCGCACCTACGGTCACAGCCCGAAGGCGGCACGCTATGCCGGTATTTCGGAAACCCGCATCATCATCACCGCCATGATGATCTCCGGCGCGCTGGCCGGCATGATGGCGCTTAACCCCGTGATGGGCGACCAGCACAATGTCGCGATCGACTTTGTCAGTGGCGCCGGTTTCGTCGGCATCGCCGTGGCGCTGATGGGCCGCCTGCACCCGGTCGGCATCGTGCTGGCGGCGATCCTGTTCGGCATGCTCTACCAGGGCGGCGCCGAGCTTGCCTTCGAGATGCCGGCGATCAGCCGCGACATGATCGTCATCATCCAGGGCCTAGTCATCCTGTTCGCCGGTGCGCTCGAGCACATGTTCAGGCCTTACATCCAGGCGCTGTTCGCCTCGTTCAGTCCGCGATCGGTCGGCATGGAAGCGGTCAAGGGGAAGGGTGCCTGAGATGGATGTGTTCAACGCAATCGTCCAGACATTGGACTCGACCATCCGCCTCTCGGTCCCGCTGCTGCTCGCTTGCCTTGCCGGGCTCTATTCGGAACGCGCCGGCATCTTCGACATCGGCCTCGAAGGCAAGATGCTGGTCGGGGCCTTCGCCGGTGCCGCGGCCGCTTCCGTGTTCCATTCGGCCTTTCTCGGCCTCGGCATGGCCATCCTGATCTCCGTCGCCTTTGCCATGGTCCACGGCTTTGCCTCGATCACCCACCGCGGCAACCAGATCGTCTCTGGCGTGGCGATCAATTTCATCGCCGCCGGATCGACCATCATCCTCGGCCAGGCGTGGTTCCAGCAAGGCGGGCGCACGCCGGCGTTGCAACCGGGCGAGCGCTTCGAGGCCATCACCTGGCCGGGTGCCGACGCCATCCACGACGTGCCGATCATCGGACCGATCTATGCCGAGCTTCTGTCGGGCCACTCGATCCTGGTCTATCTCGCTTTCCTGATGGTGCCGTTCACCTGGTGGGTGCTGTTTCGCACCCGCTTCGGCCTCAGGCTGCGCGCCGTCGGCGAGAACCCGGCCGCCGTCGACACCGCCGGTATCTCGGTCGCCTGGCTGCGCTACCGGGCGCTGATCTGCACCGGCGTGCTGACCGGCATCGCCGGTGCCTATCTGTCGATGGTGCAGAATGGCGGCTTCGTGAAGGACATGACCGCCGGCAAGGGCTACATCGCGCTTGCCGCGCTCATCTTCGCCAAGTGGAAGCCGGTCAACGCCATGTTCGCCTGCCTCTTGTTCGGCTTCCTCGATGCGGCGGCGATCCGCCTGCAAGGCTCGCCGCTGCCCATCATCGGCAAGGTACCGGTGCAGTTCATGCAGGCGCTGCCCTATATCCTCACGGTCATCCTGCTCGCTGGGTTCATCGGCAAGGCGATCCCGCCGCGCGCCGGCGGCGTGCCTTACGTGAAGGAACGCTGAGGTCGAAGCGCTGCCCGGCGTAGGCGCCGGGTTTTGGACACGATCGTCGGAGAGAACGAACCAATGTCGCATGATCTGTTCGAAGCGGCCAAAGCTGCCATGGCCAAGGCCTATGCGCCCTATTCGAAGTTCCCGGTCGGCGCCGCCTTGCGCACCGAGGACGGGCGCGTCTTTGCCGGCGCCAACATCGAAATTGCCTCCTATCCGGAAGGCTGGTGCGCCGAGACCACCGCGCTTGGCCACTACATCATGGGTGGCGGTGGCAAGATCGTGGAAATCGCCGTCCTTGCCGAGCGCATGGCGAAATGCTCGCCTTGCGGCGGCTGCCGCCAGCGGCTGGCCGAATTTTGCCGGCCGGAAACAAAACTCTATCTCTGCGACAATGCCGGCGTGGCCGAGACCGTGACCATGGGCGAGATGCTGCCCTACGGTTTCCGCGGCGACATTCTGAAATGAAGACCTGGTTGACCGAAGAACTGGCTGAAATGAAGAGTTGGCTGCGATGAAGGAAAAGGCGCTCGACCATCTCGTCGAAAGGCTCGACGGCCTGGCGCCGTCGGCCGCACTGGTGCTGGGTTCAGGCCTGGGCGGGCTGGTCGACCAGATCGAGGATCCGATCCGCATTTCCTACGCCGACCTGCCGGGCTTTCCCAGAAGTGGCGTCTCCGGCCATGCTGGCCAAGTGGTGGCGGGGCTGTTTGCCGGCGTGCCGGTGCTGATGCTGTCCGGCCGCGCCCATTACTACGAGCACGGCAACGCGGCCGCGATGCGGCCCGCGCTGGAAGTGCTTGCAGGTATCGGCATCACCAAGCTGATCCTCACTAATGCCGCCGGTTCGGTCGATCCCGACATGCCGCCGGGCTCGGTGATGCTGATATCGGACCACATCAATTTCTCGGGCACCAATCCGCTGATCGGCGAGCCCAGCGACAACCGCTTCGTCGGCCTGACCGAAGCCTATGATGCCGGCATCCGCAAGGCGATCGAACGGGCGGCGAAGGCAACCGGCACAGCACTTCACAAGGGCGTCTACATGTGGTTCTCAGGCCCGTGCTTCGAAACGCCCGCCGAAATCCGCATGGCGCGCATCATGGGCGCCAATGCGGTCGGCATGTCGACCGTGCCGGAGGTCATTCTTGCCCGCTTCCTCGGACTTCGGGTCGCCGCCTGCTCGGTCATCACCAATTTGGCGGCCGGCATGACCGGGGCCGAGCTCTCGCACCAGGAGACCAAGGACATGGCGCCGATCGGCGGCGCGCGGCTGGCAACGATCCTGCAGCGCGTGTTCCGCGACGGACTGCTGGAGACCTGATGCTTCCCCAGGAAATCATCCGACGCAAGCGCGATGGCCTGAAGCTGTCGGCGCAGGAGATCGCCGGCTTCGTCGAGGGCATCACCGAAGGGATCGTTTCGGACGGCCAGGTCGGCGCCTTCGCCATGGCGGTGTTCTTCAACGGCATGAGCCGCGACGAGGCGGTGGCACTGACGCTGGCGATGCGCGATTCCGGTGACGTGCTCGACTGGTCGGACCTGCCCGGCCCGGTGACCGACAAACATTCGACAGGCGGCGTCGGCGACAATGTCTCGCTGATGCTGGCGCCAATCGTCGCCGCCTGCGGCGCTTATGTGCCGATGATCTCCGGCCGTGGCCTTGGCCATACCGGCGGCACGCTGGACAAGATGGATGCGATCCCTGGCTATACCAGCGAGCCCGATATCGCGCTGTTTCGCAAGGCCGTGCTTGAAACCGGCTGCGCCATCATCGGCCAGACCGCGGACCTCGCGCCGGCAGATCGACGGCTCTACGCGATCCGGGATGTCACCGGCACGGTCGAATCGGTGCCGCTGATCACCGCTTCGATCCTGTCGAAGAAGCTGGCGGCCGGGCTGCAGTCGCTGGTGCTCGACGTCAAGGTCGGCAACGGTGCCTTCATGGAAAAGTCGCGGGACGCGACCGCGCTTGCCAACAGCCTTGTCGAGATCGCCAATGGTGCCGGCCTGAAGGCCTCGGCGTTGATCACCGGCATGAACGAGCCGCTGGCCTCGGCCGCCGGCAACGCGGTCGAGGTGCGCAACGCCGTCGACTTCCTGACAGGCCGTCTTCGTGATCGTCGGCTGGAGGACGTGACGCTGGCGCTCGCCGCCGAGATGCTGCAATCGGCGGGACTGGTGTCGTCGAACCAGGATGGCATGCGGCGCGCCACTGAGACGCTTGCCAGCGGCCGCGCCGCCGCCACTTTTACGCGCATGGTCGCCGCGCTCGGCGGTCCCGCCGATTTCATCGAGAAACCGGAAAAATACTTGGCTGTGGCGGCGACCGAGTTTGCCGTCAAGGCGACCGAAGACGGCTTCGTCACCGGCATAACGACCCGCGATATCGGGCTCGCCGTGGTTGGCCTGGGAGGCGGACGCACGCGGCCGGACGACAAGGTCGATCACGCGGTCGGCATCACCAGGCTGCTGCCGGTCGGCGCGGAGGTTCGGGCTGGCGAGCCGCTGGCGCTGATCCATGCCCGCTCGTTGGCCGATGCCGAGGCGGCCGCCGCCGCCGTGATTTCGGCCTATGCGATTGGCGCTTCGAAGCCGGCCGCCGACAAGTCGGTCATCCGGCGGATTCTTCCACGCGGCTGATTGCGAATTCTTCCGCGCGGCAGATTATTGAACGAGCAGCAGCGTCCCATTCTCGGCCTGGAATTTGCCAAGCCGATTGAGGAAGCTCATGCCGATCAGATTGGTCTGCAGTGCCTTGTCGTCGAGCACGATGGTCTGGACGTCATTGACCGTGATGCTGCCGATCTGTAGCCGGTCGATCATCGCCACCGCAGCCTTGATCGAGCCGTTGGCGGTGCTGACCTCGTGGCTGAAGTCGGAAGGGTTCAGCGACAGGCCAATCCTGCGTGCCGTCGAGGTGTTGATGGCAACCAGCGTGGCGCCGGTGTCGATCATGCCGTCGACCTGACGTCCGTTGAGCTTGAAGGCCGATGAGAAATGTCCGCGCTCGTCAGCCGTAACGATGACCTTGCGGCCAAGCAGCAGCGGTGTGGCCGGCTTGCTGGGCACCGCTGCCAGATTGACGTCCGGTTGGGCTTCGACCGCGGCCTTGCCCGTCAACGGCGGTCTCAGCAGGTTTTCGATGATTTGCGGATTCGACTGATACACGATCGGTATCGATGCCGATGTGCCGGCGAAAACGCCAAGGATGAGAAGTTTGCGCAGCATGGATCGGCCTTCGTGACGGTCGATCCATAAGCCCGGATGGTGATTGCCGCTTTAACGCACGCCAAAACCGCGCCTTTGCGTAAACATTTGGTAAATCGTACCGGCAACTTTGCCTGGTACTACTTGGTCCCGTACATGCGGTCGCCGGCATCACCGAGGCCGGGCATGATGTATCCCTTCTCATTCAGCTGGCGGTCGATCGAAGCGGTGAAGACGGGAACATCCGGATGCGCCTTGGTGAAGCGCTCGATGCCTTCGGGCGCCGCCAGTAGGCAAAGGAAGCGGATGTTGGTGGCGCCACGCCCTTTCAGCTTGTCGATCGCCGCGATCGCCGAATTGGCGGTGGCCAGCATCGGATCGACGACGATCACCAGCCGGTCGGCGAGGTCGCTCGGCGCCTTGAAGAAATATTCGACCGCTTCCAGCGTCTCGTGGTCGCGGTAGAGGCCGATATGGGCGACGCGGGCCGCCGGCACCAAGTCGAGCAAGCCTTCGAGCAAGCCGTTGCCGGCACGCAGCACCGAGGCAAAAACCAGCTTCTTGCCCTCCAGCGTCGGCGCCTCCATCGTCTCGATCGGCGTTTCGATAGTCGTCGTCGTCAGTTCGAGGTTGCGGGTCACCTCATAGCCGAGCAGCAGCGAGATCTCGCGCAGCAGGCGCCGGAAGCCGGCCGTCGAGGTCTCCTTCTTGCGCATGATGGTCAGCTTGTGCTGGACAAGCGGATGGTCGACGACGGTGACGTCCTGCATGGTGTTCTCCTGATGCCTGCGCCCGAATGTGCGCGCATGGTCCCTTTCGGACGCGCCGCGCTTCAAGCTGCTTGAGTGAACCCTAGCGGCAATACGCCGGCCAAGGAACCGTTTGGCCAGCACCGACCACAGCTTTGTCGGTAGAAATCAGCGCGAGGCGCCGTTGAGGCGGGCAAGAAGCGCGGTCTTGGTCTTTCGGTCGACGAAAGCGGCCTCGATGGCCGTTCTGGTGACGGTGGTCAGCGCTTTTTCGGTCATCGAGAAATGCTCGGCGGCTATATCGTATTCGCGCTTCAGCGAGGTCCAGAAATAGGGTGGGTCGTCGGAATTGAGCGTCACCTTGCAGCCGGCCGCCTGCAGGGCCGGAAAGGGATGGTCGGCAAAACTGTCGAACACCTTGAGCGCGATGTTGGAGCCGGGGCAGCACTCCAGCACGATGCCCTCATCGGCAATGCGCCGGACAAGGTCCGGGTTTTCGATGGCGCGCACGCCATGGCCGATGCGGGAGGGACGGATGTGATCGAGCGCCGCCTTGACGGTCTCCCAGCCTGTCAGTTCGCCGGCATGGATGGTAATGCCGAGCCCGGCCTCGCGTGCGATCTCGAAGGCCCTGACATAGTCCTCCATGTCGCCGATGCGCTCGTCGCCGGCGACGCCGAAGCCGGTGACCAGCGGATGCCCGCAGCGCGCCGCGAAGCGTGCCGCCTGCTCGATCGACTCGACGCCGACATGGCGTACGCCGGTGACGATCATTCGGCCCTCGATGCCGGTCTTGGCCTTGGCGCGGGCCATGCCTTCGCCAAGCGCGTCGGTATAGGCCTTGGGCGACAGCCCGGCCTTCGTGGCGTGGTCGGGCGAAGTGAACACCTCGGAATAGATGGCGCCGTCGCGGGCGAGGCTGGTCAGATAATGGTCGGCCAGACGCGCATAATCCTCCTCCGTCCGGAACAGATCGGCGGAGAAATCGTAGGCCGCGAGGAAGGATGTGAAATCATGCCAGACGAATGAACCGTTCTGGATATAGGGCGAGGTATCCTTGCCGTATTTCTGCGCCTGGCGGATGACGAGTTCAGGCGCCGCTGCCCCTTCAATGTGGCAGTGCAATTCCGCTTTCAAAGGCATTCAATCATCCCGTCGGTCAGTCCAAGTCTTGAAAATCCAACACCTGGAAGCGCGGCTGAACACCGCGCCTTAAACAATAGCGCCCGCACCATCGATCGGCTATGGTCCCGCCGGTTTTATGACGGATCAAAAAAATGTCAGTTGAGAGAACCACGGCCGCGGGCGGCATGGAAACCTCCTATGGTTTCAAGCGTGTAGGGGCTGGCGACAAGCAGTCCCTGGTCAACGATGTTTTCCACAAGGTTGCCAACCGCTACGACCTGATGAACGATCTGATGTCGGCCGGCCTGCACCGGCTGTGGAAGGATGCCATGGTCACCTGGCTCAATCCTCCCAAAAGAATGGGCTGGCGCGTGCTCGACGTTGCCGGTGGCACCGGTGACATCGCCTTCCGCATCGTCGATGCGAGCCACGGCAATGCCCATGCCACCGTGCTCGACATCAATGGCTCCATGCTCGCCGTCGGCCGCGATCGAGCCGAGAAGAAAGGCCTGTCCGGCAACACCGACTTCGTCGAGGCCAATGCCGAGGAACTGCCCTTTGCGGACGCGACATTCGACGCCTACACCATCGCTTTCGGCATTCGCAACGTGCCGCGCATCGATGTCGCACTCAGTGAAGCGTTCCGCGTGCTGAAGCCGGGCGGCCGGTTCCTCTGCCTCGAATTTTCCGAAGTCGAGATGCCGCTGCTCGACAAGGCCTATGAAGCCTGGTCGTTCAACGCCATTCCGAAGATCGGCAAGATGGTCACCGGCGACGGCGAGCCCTATTCCTATCTGGTCGAGTCGATTGCCAGGTTTCCCAACCAGCAGAATTTCGCGACGATGATCTCCCGCGCCGGCTTCGATCGCGTCTCCTTCCGCAACTATTCCGGTGGCATTGCGGCACTTCATTCGGGCTGGAAGCTTTGAGGCTGGACCGGATTTCTCCCAGTCGACGTGCGCCATGCCGGTTCGAAGAACCGGTAGGACGGGCACGGCCATGAGCACCGTCAGCGCTGGGTTTCGGCTCGTACGGGCGGGCTGGGTATTGGTGCGCGAAGGCGTCGTCGCCGCCTTGCCGGGCGAGGAACTGTCCGGCCTGCCGAAGTTCGGCTGGCGGCTGGCGCGGCTGTTCACCCGCCGCCGCGCGCTGGCCTACGAGCGCAGCGACCGGCTGGCGAAGGCAGTCGTCCGGCTCGGGCCGTCCTATGTCAAGCTCGGCCAGTTCCTGGCGACACGCCCAGACGTCGTCGGCAACGACATGGCGCTCGATCTCGCCATGTTGCAGGACAAGATGCACACCTTCCCGAGAGCCGAGGCGATCGCCGCTGTCGAGGCTTCGCTCGGGCGCAAGGTCGGCGATCTCTACGCGCAATTCGGCGACCCGGTCGCAGCCGCTTCCATTGCCCAGGTCCACGCTGCCGAAACCATCCATGGGGGCGCTGCAACCAAGGTCGCTGTAAAGGTCATCCGGCCGGGCGTGCGCCGCCACTTCTTCCAGGATCTCGAAAGCTATTTCCTCGCCGCCCACTTGCAGGAGAAGTACATCCCGTCGTCGCGCCGGCTACGGCCGGTCGAAGTCACCGAGACGTTGGCGCAGACCACCAGGATCGAGATGGACCTCCGCCTCGAGGCGGCCGCGCTTTCGGAACTCGGCGAAAACACCAAGGATGATCCCGGTTTTCGCGTGCCATCCGTCGACTGGGAGCGCACCGGCCGCGACGTGCTGACCATGGAGTGGGTCGACGGCGTCAAGATGAACGACATTGCCGGCCTTGCCGCTGCCGGTCACGACCTGAAGACAATCGCCGCCAACCTCATCCAGTCGTTCCTGCGCCACACACTGCGCGACGGCTTCTTCCACGCCGACATGCATCCGGGCAATCTGTTTGTCGAAGCAAACGGCACCATCGTCGCCGTCGATCTCGGCATTGCCGGCAGGCTCGGCAAGAAGGAGCGCCGCTTCCTCGCCGAAATCCTCTACGGCTTCATCACCCGCGACTACCTGCGTGTCGCCGAAGTGCATTTCGAAGCCGGCTACGTGCCGCGCCAGCACAATGTCGCCGCCTTTGCGCAAGCGATCCGGGCGATCGGCGAACCGATCCACGGCCAGCCGGCAGAGACCATTTCGATGGCCAAGCTTTTGACGCTGCTGTTCGAAGTGACCGAACTCTTCGACATGGCGACGCGGCCGGAACTGATCCTGCTGCAGAAGACCATGGTGGTGGTCGAGGGCGTGGCGCGCACGCTCGACCCGGCCTTCAACATGTGGAAGACGGCCGAGCCGGTGGTTAGCGGCTGGATCGCCGGCAATCTCGGCCCGCGTGGCATGATGGTCGATGCACGCGACGGCGCCAAGGCGCTGCTGACTCTGGCCCGCCAGGCGCCCGAGCTTGCCGCGCGCACCGATCGGCTGTCACGTGAGATCGACCTGATGGCCGAGCACGGCCTGCGCTTCGACGAGACCACCGCCCGCGCCATCGGCAAGGCCGAGGCGCGTTACAGCCGCTCCGGCCGCCTGGCGCTGTGGGTGATCGCACTGACGCTGGTCTACATTGCCTGGAAGCTCATATAGCGCCCAGTCACATCCGGGCTGAGCTCGCAACTTGCGGCGATCTGATTGCATTGCTATCATTGCATTCAGAAACTGCGGCAGAGTGCAATCATATGGCCAGCATTACGATCCGCAATCTGGACGATGAGGTCAAGGACCTGCTGCGCCGATTGGCAGCGGAGAACGACCGCTCCATGGAAGAGCAGGCGCGGGTGATGATCCGGGCCGCCGTTGACGGACAGATCGGTCCTGTGGGCCGCATCGACCAGATCGAGAAAACCCTCCGCCAGCTGACCAGTTCGCACGGCGCAACGACTCCCGCTGCCGCACCGGCAGGCAAAGCCTTGCCGCGTGGGCTCTCCGGCAAACGCATCCTGCTCATCATCGGCGGCGGCATCGCGGCCTACAAAGCGCTCGATCTCATTCGCCGGTTGCGCGAGCGAGGCGCCGCGGTGCGGGTGGTCATGACATCAGCCGGGCAGGAATTCGTCACCACGCTGTCGGTGGGCGCGCTCTCCGCCGACCATGTCTTCACCGAACTGTTCGACCGCAATGACGAGCACGATGTCGGCCATATCAGGCTGTCGCGCGAGGCCGACCTCTTGGTGGTGGCGCCCGCCACCGCCGACCTGATGGCCAAGCTTGCCAACGGCCATGCCAACGATCTTGCCTCGACGGTGCTGATCGCCACCGACAAGCCGGTGTTGATGGCGCCAGCCATGAACCCAAGAATGTGGGCGCATCCGGCGACACGCCGCAACCGCGCGACGTTACAGAAGGATGGCGTCGTTTTTGTCGGTCCGGCCAGGGGCGAGATGGCCGAAAGCAATGAGGCGGGCGAAGGCCGCATGGCCGAGCCGCTGGAGATTGTCGCCGCCATCGAGGCGCTGCTCGATGTCAGCCCCAAGCCGCTGTTGGGACGCAGGATCATCGTCACCTCTGGCCCGACGCATGAGCCGATCGACCCGGTGCGCTATATCGCCAACCGTTCGTCCGGCAAGCAGGGCCACGCCATTGCGGCGGCACTGGCCAGGCTCGGCGCCGATGTCCGCCTCGTCTCTGGTCCGGTCAACATCGCCGATCCCGCCGGGGTTAGGACCATCCACATCGAACGGGCCCAAGAGATGCGCGATGCGGTGGAGCAGCTTCTGCCAGCGGACGCCGCGGTGTTCGTCGCCGCCGTTGCCGACTGGCGTAGCGAGAACTCGGCCGGTGAGAAGATCAAGAAGGTCGCCGGCGAAGGACCGCCGGTTCTGCGCATGGTCGAGAATCCCGACATTCTCGCCGGGGTTGGCCATCACAGCCAGCGACCCGGCCTTGTGGTCGGCTTCGCCGCCGAAACACAGGATCTCTTGCGCAACGCCGAGGCCAAGCTTCGCAAGAAGGGCGCCGATTTCATCGTGGCCAACGACGTGTCGCACGAAAGCGGCATCGGTCCTTCGGGCGTGATGGGCGGTGATCGCAATCGGGTGCGGATCGTGTCCAGGGCCGGCGTCGAGGAATGGCCCGAGATGAGCAAGGACGAGGTGGCGGCGCGGCTCGCCGCCCTTATCGCCGAACGGCTGAAGACGACCGTCGTTTGAGAGGGTGGCGCTGGAACGACGGCGCGCTTCAGGTCATTCGGCTCTGCGTGACCCTGCGGTCAATTGGACAAAAGCTCCGCGGTTCGGGCAAGGGCGCCGGCAAAACCATTGAGCGGAATGGAAAAGGTGACCGCCTGTCCGGTGTCTGCCGCGAAGGCATCGATCTTGAGGGTGGTGCCTGACTTCAGCAGCGGAGTGAGGGTCGCATCGAACGCCACCGGCACCAGGCAGCCGACGACCTGGCAGGTGTTGAATGGCAGGCTGCCATCCAGCTTCTGGTCGTCGATGCTCAGGCTGACGCCCTTGGCCAGCGCCAGGCCGAACGGCAGGGCGAGCGTACCGGCGGCATCCTCGCCGGTTTTGCTCGACAGCTCGATCGCCAGCAGGCGCTGGTTGTTTTGCTTGTTGAATTGCTGATGCGACAGGCTGCAGGTCTTGGTCGCGCCTGATATCTGGCAATTGACCGTCCAGTCGCCATGGGTCTCGGACAACGCCGACGCGCCACCGGGCAGTTGCGGCGCATCGGCGGCCGGCGCCGCCGCGGTCTTGGTTTGCGCCGCCATGGCCGGCACACCGACGACGCAGGCTAGACCCAGCATTGCCACGAAATACGCGTACTTCCTCATCAGGACTCCTCCCGCCCGGCTCCGCCTGGGGCCAGCTGGATGCTGACCTTGAGAGACGCGCCGATGGAGGCGCCGTCATAGCTGACGGCCGGCGCCATTGACGCCACTCAGCTCACGACGGGCGCCGACCGATAGAGCGGCGAATCGACGACCTCCGTCAAGTGCAATGCGGGGTTGTCAGGCAGATTCTCCGCCGCCGTGAGGTGGCCTTCGCCGGTCGACAAACCGATATTGTTTCGATCAGGCCCAAGATATGGCACAGCCGCACAGACGCCCTATATTAAGGCCATGAGTTCTTCACGCGGGAATGAGCGGATGTCGGCGTTTCGACCATCGATGGTTTTCACATCGGCAATGCTGGCGACGGCAGTGCTGGCCGGCGCTTGCCTGCCGGCTTCCGCGCAAGCCGTCAATTCCCTCAACGGCAACAACGCGCTGATCCGGCAGAACGACCTGCAAATCCTGCAGAACCGGGTGCAGCGGCAGCTCTACCAGCAGCAACAGCAGCAGTATCGTGCCCAGGACCGACAGATCGTCCAGCAGCCGCAGCCGGTGGTGCCACAATACAGGCCAAGCTGTACGACGCAGATAATCGGCGTCACCGCCTTGAGCAATTGCCGCTGACAAGCCGGCGGTTTTCATTTATTAGCCGACTTATGTGTTCGGAGTGTCTTTCGGCACACGAGAAAGTTTTGGTTTTGCAACGACGCCTTGTCGCGCTATGCGGCATTGCATCGACTGGATTCACGAATGATAGCCACCAAGAAGAAGGCCGTACGCAAGGCAAAGAAGGGCGAGAGCATCCGTCAGGTGGCGGCGATTCCGTTTCGGCTGAACGCGCGTGGCGATGTCGAGGTGATGCTGGTCACCTCGCGAACCACAAGACGCTTCATCGTCCCCAAGGGCTGGCCGATGAAGGGCAAGAGCGGACGCAAGGCGGCCACCATCGAAGCGCGAGAGGAAGCCGGCGTGCTCGGCAAGACGCTGAAGGAGCCGGCGGGCACCTACTCCTACTGGAAACGGCTGGCCAACCGCTTCGTCCGCGTCGACGTCATCGTCTATCTGCTGGAGGTCACCGAGGAACTGGCCGACTGGCAGGAAGCCAAACGGCGGCAGCGGGCCTGGTTGCCGGCAGCTGATGCGGCCACGCTCATCGACGAGCCGGACCTTTCGACCCTGGTGGCGAACTTGATGATTGCCAAGCCCGAGCCACTCGACCTCGCCTGAGGCTGGACTTCACTTGCTCGTGTCGCCCGCTTCTGGAAAGGGGCGCACCGGCGCGCCGGTATAGACCCACAACCATTCGCGCGGCAGCGGTCCTTTGTTTCGCTCGACTTGCTGTGACTGTTCCCAGGCATGCGCCAGGATGCCGACCGAGCGCGACAGCACGAAAAGCCCGCGCGTCAGCGGCGGCGGAAAGCCGAGTTCGCCATAGATGACGGCGGTGGCGCCATCGATGTTGAGCGGTATCTTTTTCCCTTTGCGCCGGGCGACTCCCGCCTCGATCGCCTCGGCGATGTCGGCGAAGCGTCCATTGACGACGCCACGCGCGGCAAACGCGCGGGTCAGCTCGAACAGGCGCGGTGCGCGCGGGTCGACCGGATGGAAACGGTGGCCGAGCCCTGGCACATAACCCTTCTCCTCGGCGAAGAACCGGTCGAGCCGCGTCGAGACGGCTTGATTCAGCGTCATGCCACCGTCGAGCGCGACAGCGATGTCACCGTAGAAGGTCAACGCCTGTTCGCCGGCACCGCCATGCACGTCGCCGAGCACGTTGATGGCCGAGGCCATGGCGCTGTTGATGCCGACGCCGCAGGTTGCAGCCATGCGCGCAATCGCGATCGACGGCGCTTGCGGCCCATGGTCGACGGCGGCGCCCAGCGCAATGCCGAGCAGCGCCGCCTGGTCCTCGCTGGGCAACTCGCCACGCAACATCAGCCAGATCATCGCCGGGAAGCTGACGCGGCCGATCAGGTCCTGGATCTCATAGCCGCGAAGCCGGATGACACCGGGCCGCATCTCGATGATATCGGTCTTCCACCATTCCTCGCCGCGCTCACGGCCCGTCTTCTTCTCGGTGCTCATGCCCGTGCCTTTGCCTTGGCGCGCGGCGGCAGATCGGCGAAAACCTCGTCCATATGCTCGCCCAGCGCCGGTGGCGGCTTCGTCGGCAGGGGTGCCGCGCCATCGACCATGAAGCCGCCGCGCAGAACCGTTAGCGGCCTGTCCATACCCGGCACGCCCTCGAAATTCGCGGTCACCTGGCGTTCGAGCACTTGCGGCTCGGCCAGCACTTGCGGGATCGTCAGCACCCTGCCCGCGGGCACGCCGGCGCGATTGAGCGTCTCTTCCCAGACTGCCGCCGCCGCGCCCGCCAGGGCGTCCTCGATCTCGACCTTGAGCGCCGCACGGTTGCGCTTGCGCGTCTCGCGCTCGGCAAAGCGCGGATCCACCGCCAGCTCCGCCCGCCCGATCAGCCGGCACAGCGCCACGAACTGCTCCTGCTTGTTGGCAGCGATGTTGAGCAGTCCGTCGCCGGTGCGAAAGGCGCCGGACGGCGCCGCTGTCATGTTCTCATTGCCCATCGGCTGCGGATCGACCGCTGCCGTCAGGTAGTTGGAGACCGGCCAGCCGAGCGCCGAGAGCGTGCATTCGAGCATCGAGACGTCGAGAAAGGCGCCCTCGCCGCTTGTCTTCTGCCGGACCAGCGCCGAGGCGATAGCGAACGCGCCGACCAGCCCCCCAAGCGTGTCGGCGACCGGATAGCCGACCCGCAGCGGCGCCGTTTCCGGCGTGCCGGTGATGCTCATGATCCCCGACAGGCCCTGGATGATCTGGTCATAGGCGGGATTGTCACGCATCGGTCCGGTCTGGCCAAAACCGGATATCGCGCAATAGACAAGGCCGGGGCGGACCGCCTTGAGCGCCTCGTAGCCAAGGCCGAGCCGATCCATCACGCCGGGGCGGAAGTTCTCCACCAGCGCATCGGCGCTCGCGACCAGATCGAGGAAGCGTTCGCGATCGGCCGGCTTCTTGAGGTCCAGCACCACCGATCGTTTGCCGGCGTTCTGCGCCAGGAACGAGGCGCCCATGCCGGCGCTGTTGAGCGTTGGCGATCCGCCGAGCTGGCGTGCCAGGTCGCCGCCTTGCGGGACCTCGACCTTGATCACATCGGCCCCGAGCAGCGCCAGCTGATAGGCACAATAGGGGCCGGCCAGGACGTTGGTCAGGTCGAGGACGCGGATACCGGAAAGCAATTCGGTCATGACAGCTCAAATCGATCAGGCATCGCCCGGCACATGCTCCGGTCCGCGCCGCCGGCGGTGCTCGACATAGGCCCATATATGCGGCCCGACCAGGCCGATGAAGGCGAGCGTCAGCAGCGTCAGTGACAGCGGATGCTTGTAGAACACCGACCAGTCGCCATTCGAGATGGTCATCGCCCGGCGGAACTGGGTTTCGGCGAGTGGCCCCAGGATCATGCCGATGATGACCGGCGCGGTCGGGAAATCGAAGCGCCGCATCAGGAACCCGGCCGCCCCCAGCAAATAGAGGATGACGAGGTCGATAGGCGATTGCGAGATGCCATAGGTGCCGACCGTGGCGAACACCAGGATGCCGGCATAGAGCTGCGGCGCCGGGATCTTCAACAGCCGCACCCACAGCCCGATCAGCGGCAGGTTGAGGATGACGAGGATGACGTTGGCGATGAACAGGCTGGCGATCAGTCCCCAGACGAGGTCGCCCTGCGTCGTCAAAAGCAGCGGCCCCGGATTGATGCCATAGCTCTGGAACGCCGACAGCATGATCGCCGCCGTCGCCGAGGTCGGCAGGCCGAGCGTCAGCATCGGCACCAGCACGCCGGCCGCGGACGCATTGTTGGCGGCTTCGGGGCCGGCGACGCCTTCGATGGCGCCGACGGTACCGAATTCCCCCTTGTGGTTCGACAGCTTCTTTTCGATTGCGTAGGACAGGAAGGTCGGGATTTCGGCGCCGCCTGCCGGCATGGCGCCGATCGGAAAGCCGATCGCCGCACCGCGCAGCCAGGGTTTCCACGAACGCGCCCATTCGGCTGTTGTCATGTAGAGCGAGCCCCTCAGCGGCACGATCTCGTCCTTGCCGGCATAGCGGCGCGAAGCCATGTAGAGTGTCTCGCCGACGGCGAACAGGCCGACGGCGCAGATGATGACGTCGACGCCGTCAAGCAGTTCGGTCATGCCGAAGGTAAAGCGCGGCTGGCCGGTCTGCAGGTCGACGCCGATCATGCCGATGACGAAGCCGGCGAACAGGCTGGTGAGGCCGCGCACGGACGAGGAGCCGAGCACCGCCGAAACCGTGATGAAGGCCAACACCATCAGCGAGAAATATTCGGCCGGGCCGAAGGCGAGCGCGAATTTGACCACCACGGGCGCCAGGAAGGCGACGCCCAAGGTGCCGATGGTGCCCGCGACGAAGGAACCGATCGCCGAGGTGGCAAGTGCCGCCCCGCCGCGGCCGGACCGCGCCATCTTGTTGCCTTCCAGCGCGGTGACGATGGTGGCGCTTTCGCCAGGCGTGTTGAGCAGGATCGACGTTGTCGAGCCGCCATACATGGCGCCGTAATAGATGCCGGCGAACAGGATGAAAGAAGCCTCCGGCGCCACCTGGTAGGTGATCGGCAAAAGCAGGGCGATGGTCAGCGCCGGCCCGAGACCGGGCAGCACGCCGATGGCGGTGCCGAGCGTGGTGCCGAGCAGGCACCACAGAAGATTGACTGGGGTGAAGGCTACCGAGAAGCCGTGTGCGAGATGGCCGAGCGTTTCCATGGCGTCAGGCTCCAAACGTGCCGATGATCGCATCGATCACCGTGTTCAGCTGGTTCTCGATGAAGCCGGCGCCGATGTTGACGCCGAGCGCCCTGGCGAAGCCGAAATAGGCGGCCAGCGCCAGGATCAGGCCGAGCCCTACGTCACGCAGCGTGCGCTTGCTGCCGAAGCCGTAGCAGACCAGAACGAACATGATGACGGATGCCGCCGTGAAGCCCAGCGGCTGGATCAGCAGCAGATTGGCGACGAGGCCGATGACGACGAAACCCATCGCCTTCCAGTCGGTCGGCGTTTCCTTTTCCTCCTCCGGCTGCCAGCCGCCGCGAAGCGCAGCGAGGATGAGCAAGAGGGAAAGCACCACAAGACCGACCATGGTGAGGTAGGGAAAGACGGTCGGGCCGACCTTGGAGTAGAGCGGCGACACCGGGATCGCCAGCGTCTGCCAGGCTACAGCGCCGGCGCAGGCCAGAAGCCCGACGCCGATCAACAATTCCGGCACGGCAAGGCGCGACGGCGCCACCTGCTGGTCACTGCTGCTCATGATTGTCCTCCCCAAGAATACTGGCCAGGATAGCTGGCCAAGATGCCCGGCACCGCACGGCCGGTCCTCACCGCAGTGCCGGCTTTGCATTCCATGCGAGAAGGGGCGGCGAGCGCCGCCCCTTTTTTTGGGAAGATCAGGCGAGCCCGAGGTCTTTCAGGATGGCCTCGATGCGGGCCGTGTCCTCGGCCACGAATTTCGCATAATCGTCGCCGGTGAGCAGGATCTGCGTCCAGTTGCGGTTCTTGCACTCGGTCGCCCAGGCATCGCTCTTGGCCATGCTCTCGACCAGCGTGATCATCGCCGCCTTGTCGGCATCGGAAACTCCGGGAGGTGCGAAGACCCCGCGCCAGTTGAACAGCTCGACATCGATGCCGGCTTCCTTCAGCGTCGGCGCGTCGATGCCGTCCTGGCGCTTGTCGGCCGAGATGGCAAGCAGCCGCAGCGCGCCCGCCTTGACCTGCTCGGAGAACTCGCCGAAGCCGGAGATGCCGGCCGCCACCTGATTGCCGAGCAGCGCCGACAGTGCTTCGCCGCCGCCGGCGAACGGCACGTAGGACAGGTTTGTCGCCGGCACGCCGACGGTCTTGGCGATCAGCCCAAACAGGATGTGATCCGAACCGCCGGCCGAGCCGCCAGCGACAGGAACCTTTGTCGGATCGGCCTTGAGTGCGGCGACGAAATCAGCTGCCGTCTTGAACGGCGACTCCGCCGGCACCACCAAGGCCTCGAACTCGCCGGTAAGGCGCGCGATCGGCGTGACTTGCGTCAGATTGTTGGCAGCCTTGTTGGCGATGATCGCACCGACCATAACCATGCCGGCAACCATCAGCGAATTGCCTTTGCCGTTCCATTGGTTGATAAATTGCGGCAGCCCGACCGTGCCGCCGGCGCCGCCGACATTGGTGATCTGCGAACCGGAGATCAGCTTTTCGCTGCGCAGCACCTGATCCATCGTGCGCCCTGTCTGGTCCCAGCCGCCGCCAGGTGCCGCCGGCACGAAAATCTGGATCTGCGGCGCGCCTTCGGCGAAAGCGGGAGAGAGATGAAGTCCTGCAAAGCCGGCAGCGCCTGCCGCCGCCGTGCTCATTAAAAATCTGCGTCTGTTCAGCATGGGATTCCTCCAGATCACGACACCTCCTCCGGTGCCTGCCAAAACGCGCCTGAATCCAGACCCGTAATCGAGTTCAAGCAGATGTTACCGAGTTCTGTCAACGGGAACGATATTCTGCTAGACAGAACGCATCGGCAGCGCGACACATTGGCCCCGCTAAGCAGGTTCCGCAAAAGCGTCCCGCGGTTTTGCGACAAGAACCTGCGGCAAACAAAGAAACCTAAGCAGACGACGCGTTGGCGAAGCCAGTGGTGTCTGCTTAGGACCTTCTCAGAATTGGGAACCGCAATGGACTCATCAAGCAGATCGGCTGATCCAGACATCCGGCACGCGGCTACCGAAGGGGTTGCCGCGCTTGATCGGGCGATCGCCATCCTCGACGCCTTCACCACCGCCGACCGGTCGCTCAGCCTGGCCGAAATCGCGGCCCGTACCGGCCTCTACAAGAGCACCATCCTGCGGCTTGCGCATTCCCTGTTGCGCGGGCAGTTGCTCGAGCGCCTGGACGATGGCCGCTACCGTGTAGGACCCGCCACTTTCCGACTCGGCGCGCTCTATCAGCGTTCGGTGGTGGCGATCGACATCCTGTTGCCGATCATGCGCGACCTATCTGAGCGAAGCTGGGAGAGCGTTGCCTTCTATGTTCGTTCGGGCGACGTCCGCACCTGTCTCTACCGCGTCGAATCCAAGCACCCGATCCGCTACACGATACGCGAAGGCGACGTGCTGCCTCTGCTGGCTGGATCGGGTGGGCGCGTGCTTGCGGCGTTTTCCGGCCAGCAGGGCGAACCCTACGAGACCATCCGCAAGACCTGCAACTGTCTCGCCGTCGGCGACCGCGACCCAGAGACGGCGGGCGTGTCGGCGCCGGTGTTCGGTCCGGGCCGGGCCCTGCTCGGCGCCTTGACGCTGGCAGGCCCCAGCTCACGCGTCGACGCCGCGTTCCTTCAGCGCATGAAACGCCCGCTGCTCGAGGCGGCGGCGCGCGCCACCCGCGCCTTCGGCGAGGACGCCTCCATGCTCGAGCAGGCGAGCCTCGCCGCGGAGGCTGTGTCGTAGCGGGGTCGAAGGCGCTGCAGCCGGAGCTGCGTCAGTTCAATTTGACCAAAACCACAGGGCGGTTCTTGGCACGGCCCGCGTCGTCGCCATTGCTGGCGACAGGCGCACTGCCATCTTTGCTTGGCAGCGCGGGGATCTCCAGTCGATGACGCCGCTCAGGGCAGCCGCTCCAGCAGAATGGTCGGGGCGTCGTGGTAGGTGGTCCGCATCACTTCCCGGTAGCCGCACTTCGTCGCAACGTTCAGCGACGCGGCGTTTTCCGGATCGATGATGCAAACGGTCCTCGCGGACCCGAAAGTCTCTTCGCCCCATGCCAGGACGCGGCCAACCACCTCGGTGGCGAAGCCTGCGCCATGAATGGCCGGAGCGAGCGCCCAGCCGGCCTCGGGAATGCCCTCGATCGACGGCTGCATATCGCGCTTCAGGTCGTGGAACCCGGCCTCGCCGATGAAACGGCCCGTCGCCTTCTCCTCGATCGCCCAAAAACCGTAGCCGAGCAACGACCACAGGCCGGCATGACGCAGGAAGCGCATCCAGCTTTCTTCGCGCGTGCGCGGCTTGCCGCCGATGAAACGGGTGACCACGGGATCGGTCCACATCACGGCATAGGCGTCGAAATCTCCCAGCCGGTGTGCCCGCAGGATGGTTCGCTGCGTCTCGATCACAGGGGCGATGGTCGCTCGCGGATTGTTCATGGGATTGCCTCGCTTATCCACCCGGCGCGTAGCAAATTGCCCGGGCCAGACAAGGGCCAAGGCATGGCATGTCATCTTCCAGGCGAGAAAATCGCGCTAAGCCGCGCCACAAATACGACGGGCACCCATGCGGGCAACATGGTCTCAAGCTCCGCTATGGGAATTCGGCGCGACGATGCTATTTTCGCGACAGGCTGATTCAGCATCTGCAAGTGCAATCCTTTCAGGCACGGGCTTGTGCCGTCAAACCCAAGGAAAAAGCATGGACACCACCGATCTCGTGCTTGCCATCGTCCACCATCTGCTGGTGTTTTCGCTAGCAGGGATCATCGGCGCCGAATTCGTGCTGATCCGCGGCGACCTGGCCGCCGCCACGCTCAAGCGGCTCGCCGGCATCGACCGTCATTATGGGATCATCGCCGCGCTGATCATCATCGTCGGGATCGGCCGCGTCTTCTATGGCCTCAAGGGTTGGGAATTCTACGTCTACAACTGGGTGTTCTGGGCCAAGATGGCGGCGTTTGGCATCGTCGGCCTGCTGTCGATCATCCCGACCGTCCGCTTCATCTCCTGGAACAGGCAGGCAGGCGCCAATCCCTCGTTCCTGGTGCCGGCAGCCGAGCTTGCATCCGTCAAGACCTATGTCCGCGCCGAGGCGTTCATCTTCCTGCTGATCCCGGTCTTCGCCGCGGCGATGGCACGCGGCTACGGCTACTGATCGCCGGCGGCAACCGTTTCAAGCGGAGCGATCGGCACCAGCGGCGCCGGAATGCTGGTCGTCTTCTCCTGCGCCTTGCAGATGTCGGCAATGACGCAGGCCGGGCAATCAGGCTTGCGCGCCTTGCAGACATAGCGGCCATGCAGGATCAGCCAGTGATGCGCGTGGCGCAAGTATTCGTCCGGGATGATCTTCAACAGTCCCTGCTCGACCTGTTCCGGAGTCTTGCCGGGCGCCAGCCCGAGCCGGTTGCCGATGCGGAAGATGTGGGTGTCGACCGCCATCGTGTGCTGGCCGAAGGCCATGTTGAGCACGACATTGGCTGTCTTGCGCCCGACTCCCGGCAGCTTGACCAGTTGATCCCGGTCGTCAGGCACATCGCCGCCATGGTCGCGGATCAGCGCCTGCGACAGCGCCATCACGTTCTTGGCCTTGTTGCGCCACAGCCCGATGGTTCTGATATGGTCGCCAACCTTGGCTTCACCCAGCGCCAGCATCTTTTGCGGTGTATCGGCGGCCTTGAACAGCGCCCGCGTCGCCTTGTTGACGCCGGCATCGGTCGCCTGCGCCGACAGCACCACCGCCACCAGCAATGTGAAGGCGTTGACATGTTCGAGCTCGCCCTTCGGCTCAGGCCGCTGGACGGCAAAACGCCGGAAGATCTCGTGCACTTCGGCCGCGCTGTAGCGCGACGAACGCCGCACCGGCCGCGGACGCGGCTTGGCGTTCGACCCGTCGCGCCGGCCGGGCAACAGCTCATTTTTGGGCATGGATGATTCTTTGGACTTGGGGCTCGCCATTTCCTTCCTATAATATCCCGCCATGAGCGACACAAACGCCTCATTTCAGGCCGACGAGCCATTCTTTCAGGCGCTGCTGATCCCGCACCGGTCCCTGGGCAAAACCGGCTTTGCCTTGCTGATGGGCGCGCTGCTGTTCGGCTGGCTGGTGACAGGCGCCTTTTTCCTGTCGCGTGGCGCCTGGCCGGTGTTCGGCTTCCTCGGCCTCGACGTGGTCGCCGTCTACATCGCTTTCCGCGCCAACTATCGTGCCGCGCGGGCCCGCGAGGAGGTGTCGGTCTCGCGCACCAGCCTCGACATCCGCAAGACCGCGCCATCCGGAAAATCGGAAGCGCATCGCTTCAACCCGTTCTGGGCGCGGTTTTCGGTCGCCCGTCACGCCGAGATCGGCATCACCAGGATGACAGTGGAAGCACAGGGACAGAACGTGCCGATCGGCGGTTTCCTCAATCCCGACGATCGCGAGACCTTCGCCACTGCCTTTTCGCGGGCGCTGGCGACCGCCAAGACGCGCTGAGTCTAGAACCGGTAGCGCAACAGCCTGCCGACCTTGCGCAGGGCTGGAATGTGTCTCCAAAGGCGGACGAACAGCTTCGCGACCCAGCCCATGCGGGCGGCGTGTTCAGGCTTGTAGGCCGAGATGTCATCGACGAACCGTAGCTTTGGGATGGCCAGTTCTAGGTCGTGCGGATCGTCGATCGCCCAATACACCTGGGCACCCGTCGCCTTGATGGCCGGATTGAGGCGAAGCAGCTTCAGGCCAAAACGGCTGTAGGCGTCGAACATCAGTTCGCCACTGGCAAGATGTGAGACCAGCCGCGCAAACAGGCGTGGTCCCTCGTTGGCAGGGAGATAGGGCGTCAGGCCTTCCGCCACCACGATGGCCGGGCGATTGCGCGGCACCGAGGCCAGCCAATCCGGTTCGGTCACCGACGAGGCGATCAGATGGCAATGGGCCCGGGACGGGTACAGCTTGCGTCTGAGCTCGATGACTTCAGGGTAGTCGACATCAAACCAGTCCACACCCTGTGGCGGATCGACACGAAATATGCGCGTATCGAGCCCGCATCCCAGATGCAACACGATGGAGTCGGGATTTCTGGCGAGAAAGTCCTGAACATGGACATCCAGCGTCTTTGCCCTGATCGCCAGGCCGACGCCGAGATTGGTGTCGACCTTGAGCCTGGAGAAATCGTAGTCGATCTTGCGCACCGCCTCGTCGGCGAAATGATCCCCGAGCAGCGTATCCGGCAACCTGCTCTCCAGAGCCTTGCCGTAGAGCGTCAACAGCAACGTCCCCTTTTCCCCGGTCAGATGTATCTTCTCGCCAGCCATGTGCGATTCCTAGTCAGAGCATGATCCCGAAAAGTGGAATCCGGTTTTCGGGAAAGATCATGCTTATACAAACAGACAGAGCCCCATCCCGACCTCATCGGGATGGAACAGGCTCTCGAAAACCCGAATCTATCTGGGTACGCGCCGCAAGAAGGCAAGTTTCGGGTGGCGATCGACGCCCCAAGGGGCGATATTCCTGCCCAAGGAGACAGTTCCATGAGCACACAGACGGCCGTTCTCAAAAAGGACATCACGCCCGAAGGCAGCGACTACGAAATCGTGCGCCGCGCCATCGAGAAGATCAGCCTCGACTATCGCGACCAGCCATCGCTGGAAGAACTGGCCGAAGAGGTCGGCGAGACGCCGACCGGCCTGCAGAAGCTCTTCACCCGCTGGGCCGGCCTGTCGCCAAAAGCCTTCCTGCAGGCGGTGACACTGGACCATGCCCGCAAGCTGCTGGATTCAGGCATGCCGCTGCTCGAAACGTCATTCGAGCTGGGCATGTCCGGCCCCGGCCGGCTGCACGACCTCTTCGTTACCCATGAAGCGATGTCGCCGGGCGACTACAAGACGCGCGGCGCAGGCCTCACCATCCGCTACGGCTACCACCCCTCGCCGTTCGGCACTGCCCTGATCATGGCTACCGACCGCGGACTTGCCGGCCTCGCCTTCAGTGATCCGGGTGAGGAACGCGCCGCCTTCGCCGACATGTCCAGCCGCTGGCCGAACGCCATCTATGTCGAGGACATGGCCGCGACGGGGCCCTATGCGGCGCGCATCTTCGACCCGACCCTGTGGCGCCCCGACCAGCCGCTGCATGTCGTCATGATCGGCACCGACTTCCAGGTTCGCGTCTGGGAGGCGCTGCTCAACATACCGATGGGCAAGGCCCGCACCTATTCCTCGATCGCCGCCAGCATCGGCGCGCCGAGCGCCAGCCGTGCCGTCGGTGCCGCCAACGGCGCCAACCCGCTCTCTTTCGTGGTTCCCTGCCACCGCGCCATCGGCAAGTCCGGCGACCTCACCGGCTATCACTGGGGTCTGACCCGCAAGCGAGCCATTCTGGGTTGGGAAGCAGGGCAAGTGTCGTCGTGAATGTCGATTTTCCAAGAACCCCCCGCAGAATCTATAAATGCCGGACTTATCAAGTATAAGTGCGATTATTGCATCAGATTTTCTTGATTGCAACCAAAAGCAACCTCTGGTTTAGCGATTGTTATTTTAAGCAATTGTTCAAGTTAACTCTAAATTAACTACGATAAAGTGATGATGACCCATATTAACTCGGACTATCCGGCTTAATGGGAGGTCTCGATGACATCGTTTCGCGCCGTCTTCGGCGCAGCCCTGCTGGTCGCCTGTATTGACCAGTCCGCATTGGCCACAACGCAAAATGTCATTTTCAATGGCACGATCACCGCAACCTGCACGCTTGTGGTCGCCACCAACGGCACGATGACGGTGAGCCCCGATCTTCAGTCGCTAAGCTCGCACAACAGCGGCGGCTTGGCCGGAACGGTCACGCTGACCACCACCGGAGGCGTATCGCTCAGCGTAGACCCGGTCACCATCACCACTGTGCCCGCTGCCGACACCACGTCGACCACCTGGACACCGACCTACTCCGCCGCCGGTACGCACTCCATCGCCGAGACCGGCTCGGCCACCAGCCTCGGCACACCCGGCGCCGACCTCGTCTCGGTCAACCTCGCCGGCACCAAGGGCGGCAGCAACCGCTTCGCCTCCGGAAACTACCAGGCAACGGTGACGGTGCGCTGCGAATAAGCTCTCGGAAGGAGGGGCCTTTGACACATGCTCGAACCTTGGCGACGGCGCTGGCCGTCGGCCTGATGCCCATTGCCGCCGCTGCCCAGTCGATGTCGCCGATGCGAGGCGAGGTCAACAGCTTCACTGACGTCTTCGCGGTCCGCGTATTCCCGGCCAATCCCTACGACCAGAAGATCAGGGTCGAAATCCACGTCTACGATCAGGATTTTCAGCCGGTGGCCGCCAGGATCTCTCCGAGTGCCTTCCAATTGGCTTCCCAGGCTTCCCGTCCTGTCCTTGTGGTCGTGCCCTTCGGCGGCGCTGCCGAGCGCAAAGTGCGTATCTGTACCGAAAGCATCCCCTTTCCCAATCAACAGACGCAGATAAAGGCACAGATATGCGGCAAGTTTTTTGGGCACCGCAAATCCTGACAGTCGCACTTGCAGCGATGTCTGCGGGGATTTCGCCGGTTCTGGCCGAGGATGTCTACAATCTCAACCAGAATGAGAGCGGCTTCAACCTGCCCGGCGTAACCTTGCCTCAGGGGCAGGACGAGGTCCACGCTTCCGACGGCACCACCTGCCGTTCGGCGGTATCGGGTACCGGCGCCTATGTCGACCTCGGCGTCATCAGAGGGAATAACCAGTCGAACAATGACGTCGCGACCTACGGTCGCGTGGTGATCCCGATCGGGCGCTCGCCCAAGCGCGTCGATTGCAGCCGCCTCTACGAGCTTGAGGTCGAGCGCCTGCAACTGGAGTTGAAACTCCTCAAAATGGGCCTCGGCGCCGACGGCCCGACGGCGAGCGTGGCCGCCAGCGCTCCCGCTCCCGCGGTCGCATCACCGGGATGGGCCAACGAAGGCTGGAGCATCAGGACCGGAAATGGCGATGGCAAGAAAAAGAAGAAGAAATAACCGCGCGGTGCTTGCGACCGCAGCACTTGCCGGCCTCTGCCTTCCGGTGCAAGCGGCGATCATCGGCACCTGCACCATCATGGTCGGGGCGTCGGGAACGATGACCGCAAATCCTGCCATCAGCATCCTGGGCTCCAAACAGGCAGGCGGGTCGAGTGCGACCGCCACCATCACCGCCAGTTCGCTGCTTTGCACCTTGCTCAACCTGCTCGACTGTTATTCCGTTTCCGCGCCGGCGCCCGCCTCGTTCTCGTCAGCGCCAAGCGGCGGCGGTACCAACGTCAACTTCAGCACCGTCTACCGCCTCGACGGCACCGGCGTCGACACCTCCGGAAGCGTGGCGCAGCGTGTCGTCAACGGCACCCACCCCATGCAGGTCGACCTCACCGCCACCAAGTCGAGCGGTATCTTTCCCGCCGGCAACTACCAGGGCACGGTCACCGTGCGCTGTGAATAGGCACAAATCGAGCTGGACCATTCGCGTGGTCTGGCAAGCCGCGGCCTTACAGGCTAGCTTCCCGCGCGATAGGAACGACCTGCGTTCGCCCGGACGCTCAAAAGACGCTCCAATATTTGAATTTGTGCTGGCAGGAGGCCTTGCTTGATTATCGTTATCGGCTCGATCAACCTCGACCTGATCGCCAATGTCGACCGCTTGCCGAGCCCTGGCGAAACAGTAGCCGGCTCGACTTTTGCCACCGCGCCCGGCGGCAAAGGCGCCAACCAGGCGCTGGCGGCGGCACGCGCCGGCGCTTTGGTGCGCATGGTCGGCGCCGTCGGCAAGGACAGCTTCGCCGCCGAGGCGCTGGCATTGCTGCGCGACGGCAAGGTCGATCTGTCCGGCGTCGCCGAGACTTTTGCGTCGACAGGCACAGCCCTGATCATGGTCGGCGACGACGGCGAGAACATCATCGCCGTGGTGCCGGGCGCCAACGCGTCCGTATTGCCCGGCGACCTCTCCAAAGCCTTCTTCAAAAAGGGCGATATCGTACTCCTGCAACATGAGATCCCGCTGGCGACCGTCGGTGCCGCGCTCGACCAGGCAAGGGCGGCTGGCGCCATCACCGTGCTCAACACCGCGCCTTTCCAGGGCGAAGCAGCCGCCTTTCTTGCCAAGGCCGATTATGCAGTCGCCAACGAAACCGAATTCGACCTCTATGGCGAGGCGCTGTCTCTCAACGGCCGCGACCGGGCGGCGCGCATGCGAGACTATGCCGGGAAGACCGGCCGCACCATCGTCGTCACGCTCGGCGGCGACGGCGTGATGGCGGCGACGCCAAGCGATTTCCTGACCGTTCCGGCAATGAAGATCACTCCTGTCGACACGGTCGGCGCCGGCGACACATTCTGCGGTTATTTCGCCGCCGGCCTGTCATCCGGCCTGACGCTCGAACAGGCGCTGGCGCGCGCCGGCGCGGCGGGCTCGCTGGCCTGCCTGAAGCCAGGCGCCCAGCCGGCAATTCCGCTGGCCAAGGATGTCGACCAGGCATTGCAGGAAACGCGTTGAAATGCTGCGCCCTCAGACGAAACATGCCGTGGCGCCGGCCAGCGACATCTGTCGCCTGTCCGCGGTCGCACTTGCCGACGCGATCCGCCAAAGGAAACTTTCCGTCCGCGAGGTGGTGACGGCATTCGTCGACCGGATCGAGGCGGTCAACCCGCTGGTCAACGCCATCGTCTCCTTGCGCGACCGTGGCGACATCCTGCGCGAGGCCGACGCTGCCGATGCCCGACGGGCAGATGCCGAAACCGGCTCGTTGTTCGGCCTGCCAATCGCCATCAAGGACCTCGCCTCGACCACTGGCCTCAGGACCTCGCTCGGCTCGCCGATCTTCGCCGACTTCGTGCCGCAGGAAGACGATTTCTTCGTCGAGCGTATCCGCAACGCCGGCGCCATCATCATCGGCAAGACCAACGTTCCGGAATTCGGGCTTGGCTCCAACACCTACAACAATGTGTTCGGGCCCACGCTGAACGCCTTCGATCCGGCGCTGACCGCCGGCGGCTCGAGTGGTGGCGCGGCGGTGGCGCTGGCGCTGGATATGCTGCCTGTCGCCGATGGCAGCGACTTTGGCGGCTCGCTGCGCAACCCGGCCGCCTGGAACAATGTTTTTGGCTTCCGCCCGTCGCAAGGGCTAGTTCCCGGCGGACCCGACGTCGAGGTCTTTCATGCGCAGATGGGTGTCGATGGGCCGATGGGCCGCAACGTCTGCGACATGGCCCTGCTGCTCGACGTGCAGGCGGGTTATCATCCGCAAGCGCCATTGTCCTATGAGAAACCTGGCTCGTTCCTCGACGGGCTTGCGACAGGGACTACTGGCGGCCGCATCGCCTGGTTCAGCGACCTCGGCGGTCATCTGCCTGTCGAAGCCGGGATTCTCGATCTCTGCAAGACAGCGCTCGGCCGGTTGGCGGATGCATCCTCCTTCCCCTGGCAGCCTCTGCAGCCGGATTTCGATTTCGAAGCGCTGTGGCAGGCTTTTGTCACACTGCGCCAGGCCAGCAGCGGCTGTGCGCTCAAAACCCACTACGACGATCCCTCGAAGCGCGGCCTGCTGAAGCCGGAAGCCGTCTGGGAGGTAGAGAACGCTATGCGGCTGACGGCGCCGCAGATCCGCGCGGCCTCAGTCATCCGCACGTCCTGGCATCGCACGCTGCTGTCGATCTTCGACCGCTATGATCTGATCGCGCTACCGACCGCGCAGGTCTTCCCCTTCGATGTCGGCACGCCCTGGCCGCGCGAGGTCGCCGGACGGGCGATGGACAGCTACCACCGCTGGATGCAGGTTTCCGCATTCGCCACCCTGGGCGGCTGCCCGGCGGTCAACGTGCCGGTCGGCTTCGACGACAAGGGCCGGCCAATGGGCATGCAGTTGATCGGCCGGCCACGCGGCGATCTTGCAGTGTTCAAGGCGGCAGCCGCCTATGAGGCAACGCTGCCGTGGCAGACCGGCGCCTGAACCGGTGCATTGGCGTATCGCAGAGCTTGGCGTACCGGCTTGCGCCGGCTGCGCTGCCATGCATTGATTGCCGTCAGCCCGCGCCGCTCTGGCGGCATCCTTGAGGAAAAATCATGTCGCTGGAACTCTACGCCGCCTATGTCCTCGCTTGCATCGTCATCATCCTGGTGCCCGGCCCAACGGTTACGCTGATCATCGCCAACAGCATCCGCCATGGCTCCCGCGCCGGGCTCGCCAATGTCGCCGGCACGCAGGCCGGGCTTGCCGTGATGATCGCCATCGTCGGCATCGGCCTCAACACGCTGATCTCGGGCATGGGTCATTGGTTCGAATGGGTACGGCTGATCGGCGCCGCCTATCTGATCTGGATGGGCGTGCAGATGTTCCGTTCCAAGGGCACGCTGAACGCCGACGGAACGGCAAGGAAACCGCGCGGCGGCTTCTTCCTGCAGGGCCTGCTGGTGGCGCTCAGCAACCCCAAGACGCTGGTGTTCTTCGGCGCCTTCTTTCCGCAGTTCATCGCGCCTCAGGGCAATTACTCGCTGCAGATCGTCGTCATGGGCCTCACCGCCATGATCTTCGCCGCCATCTCTGATTCGACCTATGCACTGGCCGCCGGCCGCGCCGGGCGGCTGCTGTCGGCCAGCCGCATCAAGCTGATGTCCACGATCAGCGGCAGCTTCCTGGTCGGCGGCGGCCTGTGGCTGGCGTTTTCACGGTCGAAGTAGTCGCAGACCTACGGCTGATGAGGGCTGATTGAAAATCAGCCTTCTCGCCACCAAATGAATCCGCGCCGGGGATTCATATCTATGTCTTGGACTTATGCTGATTTGAAAAGGAACGCGCCTGGCGTGATCCTGGTTGGCTCTCTGTTCGCGGTGATGGTTCCCTCGGCTCTGAACAAATGGACCAATGACGCAAGCCCGATCCATTCGGTTGAGGCAGTCGAGGCAACGATCAAAAGTGCTCAGTGGGGCAAGGGTCGCAGCGTCTACGTGCTATCCCTTGAGAGCGGTTCGTTAGTTCTCGTCGACGACGATCGCCCGCCCCTGATCGGCTCACGCGTTGGCATCGAGCGCGTGACACGCGACAGTGGCTTCGTTTTCTACCGGTTTGCGGATTGAACCATGGCCAAAGCGCGGTATGGCCTTGCCTTCATGACCCTTCGCGAAAATCTTCGGGGCATAGTCATCACCAGCCTAGTTGTGGGCGCATGCGCTGTGGCAATCGGCACCTTGATTGCGAGGCAAAGCAGGCCGATCGTCAATGTGGAGCGCGTAACAGGCACGGTGGTCAACGTCCTCAATGCGCCTCCGAACCCAGAGGGTTATGTCGGTGGCAGACCCAGCTATCTCTACGGAATCCGCCTTTACGAAAATAATCTGCTGGTGTTCGCGTACGGCGACGCAACATCACCGCGAGCCATCGGTTCGGAGGTTTCGGTCGAACGGCAGCATCGCCGGAATGACACCGAAACATATCGCCTGCTTCGCGAGTAATCGCCTGATGCACGCCGCCCAAAAGCGCAAGTGCTTTTGGGCGGATGATATGCATCTGGAACAGGGAACTAAAGCCGCCCCAGCCTCTCGACCAGCAGCGCAAAGAAGCGATCATGGTCGATGTCGCGCATCACCATGGCGTTCTTCGGCCGCTTGGTGACGCCCCACCAGTCGATGACGGTCATCCCCATGGTCAGTTCCGAGGTGGTTTCAACGCTGACATTGCAGGTGCGGCCTTTGAACAGCTCCGGCTTCAACAGATAGGCGATGACGCAGGGGTCGTGCAGCGGCCCGCCGTCGGTGCCGTATTTCTCCTCGTCGAAGCGCTCGAAGAATTCCAGCATGTCGGCGGTCGCCGTGCCGACCTTGGTGCCGAGTTCGCGGAAGGCCTGCGTGCGCTTGGCGGTGGTCAGCGCCTTGTGGGTGACGTCGAGCGGCATCATCACGATCGGAATGCCGGATTTGAGCACGACGTCGGCGGCTTGCGGATCGACATAGATATTGAACTCGGCGGACGGTGTGACATTGCCGCCTTCGAAGAAGCCACCGCCCATCAGCACGATTTCCTTGATGCGCTGTGCAATCCGCGGTTCGCGGATCAGCGCCAGCGCAATGTTGGTGAGCGGGCCGAGTGCGCAAAGCGTGATGGTGCCGCTCTCTTCCTTCATCAGCGTCTCGACGATGAAATCGACGGCATACTGGTCCTGCAGCTTCATCGTCGGTTCGGGCAATTGCGGCCCGTTGAGACCGGTCTTGCCATGCACTTCCTCGGCGGTAACCAGCTCGCGCATCAACGGCCGGATGGCGCCGGCATAGACCTTGATGTCCGGCCGACCGGCCAGCTCGCAGACCTTGCGGGCATTCTTTTCGGTAAGCTTCAGCGGCACGTTGCCGGCAACGGCTGTGATGCCGACGATCTCCAGCTCGGAGCTGCCGAGCGCCAGCAATATGGCGACGGCGTCATCCTGGCCGGGATCCGTGTCGATGATGATCTTGCGTAATTGAGGCATTTCAATTCCTTGTTTGGCGAAGCCATGGACTTGGGATGAATCCGGAACGACGCCGAAGCGGCTGCGGGCTGCCAAGTCGAACCGCTCGACCGGGGAAGACAATCCCGACCTGCGCGCTTCTCCTTGCATCTGCTGGCCGTTTCAAGCGCCATGTCGATCATTCCTGTGAGTCCACGACCTGGTCTTTTTGGGCGGGTCTTTTGATGGCTTGAACTTGGTCGCGGGGCGGACCATATCAAGACCACCGGGAAAAATGCCATCTGGGTTTTTCCACTTTATGTCGCTCTACAGAGGACAGTGTAACATGAGCCGAATGACGCCCTTTTCCAGCCCGCTTCTCCTTGGTTTCGACGCCATGGAAAAGACTCTGGAACGCCTGGCGAAGTCCGGCGACAGCTACCCTCCCTACAACATCGAACGCCTCAGCGGCGCCGACGGCAAGACCGAAAGGTTGCGCATCACATTGGCGGTCGCCGGTTTCGCCGAAAGCGATCTCGATGTCACCACGGAGGAAAACCAGCTGGTCGTGCGCGGCCGTCAGTCCGACGATACCGAGCGCGAGTTTCTTCATCGCGGCATCGCCGCGCGCCAGTTCCAGCGCTGTTTCGTGCTGGCCGACGGCATGCGGGTGATCGCGGCGGAACTGAAGAACGGTCTTTTGTCGATCGATCTTGATCGGCCGGAGTCCGAACGGCTGGTACGGAAAATAAACATATCGGTGAAAGACTGATCTTTACCGATGGCTCTCATGCGGGATGGCCTTGAGCGGCGTCCTCGCGCCAAGGAGGCTTTGAAATGACCAGAACTGATGAAAATCTCACCATGACCAGCGGCGAATTCGCCCATCTCGGCGAGGGCTCGGTCGCCTATCTGCGCAAGGTCTCGAGCGACGAATTGCTCGGCCGTTTCCCGAACCTCGGTGAAATCGCGCCCGGCATGGAACTGTGGGCGCTGTTTGCCGCCAATGGCCAGCCGATCCTGCTTTCGGATGCGCGTGACCGCGCGCTGGCCGGCGCCATGGAAAACGACCTCACCACGGTCGCCATTCACTAAGTCAGGCGCGCCGGGCTTAAAATGGACAGGGCCGCCCGTGGCGGCCCTTGGCTGGATGTTCCAATCAGAAAATGTCAGGCCGCGTGCGAGGCCTGGGTATCCGACAAAAGCGCGTGGATCGCCGCGGCGTCACGCGTCCCCCTGATCTTGGCCACCGTGTCGGCGTCGCGCAGCACCCGCGCGATGCGCGACAAGGCCTTGAGATGGTCGGCGCCGGCCCCTTCCGGCGCCAGCAGCAGAAACACCAGATCGACCGGCTGATCGTCCAGCGATTCGAAATCGACCGGCGTCTCCAGCCGGGCGAAAACCCCGGCGATGCGCTTCACGCCGGCCAGCTTGCCATGCGGAATGGCGATGCCGTTGCCGACGCCCGTCGAGCCAAGCCGTTCACGCTGCAGGATGGTGTCGAACACTTCCCGCTCCGGAATGCCCGAAATCGCGGCTGCCCGTTCGGAAAGCAATTGCAACAGCTGCTTTTTGGAGTTCGCCTTCAACGCCGGCAGTATCGCCGGAACGTTGATAAGATCGCTCAGATCCATGCTTGAAAATCCCTTGTTCGCCTGCCGTCACCAGTCCTCACCCCTCGTGCGGCCGGCTCTTATCCTTGTGCGACCTTGGTCGTGGACGGGTCGATCCAGCCGATGTTTCCATCGGGCCGGCGATAGACGATGTTGAGATGGTCGTTTCCGGCGTTGCGGAAGACGAAGACCGGGCTGTCCTTGGTGTCGAGCTCGATGACTGCCGAAGCCACCGACATGGTCTTCAGCGTCATGGTTGATTCGGCGACGATGGCCGGCGCGAAATTATCCGGAATATCCTCGTCGTCATCGGCCAGCGGCGCCATCACCGTGTAGGCAATGTCGGTCGGATCGCCATTGGCGGCGCCTGAATTGTGCGATTTCAGCCGGCGCTTGTAGCGCCTCAGGCGCGTTTCCAGGCGATCGGCGGCGGCCTCGAAGGCAACCGTCGGATCCTGGGCATCGCCGGTGGCCTGCAGCGAAGCACCGGAATCCAGCCGGATCATGCAATCCGCCGAATAGCGCGAACCTGATTTGATGACTGTGACGTGTCCGGCAAAGCCGCGATCGAAATATTTGCCGATCGCTTCGCCGACACGATCGTTGATGCGTGTACGAAACGCATCGCCGATATCCATGTGTTTTCCCGATATGCGCAGATTCATCTGAAAACTGACCTTCCTTGCTCAGGCTTCAAACTCGCCCGAGTTTATACTCGTGGTCCGTGCGCACAAGCTTTGCGGCGTCACTCGCGCCGATTTTAAATCCGAACTTTCCGGTTGATCACAAGCCGCCCTTTTGACCGTCCCGAGGCCAACGTCGTGACGGACCATCCACACGCGGGCATCTAGCCCCACTCATGCGGGCGGGCTTCTAGCCACTTCGCCGCGGCTTGTCAATGAAGTGCTGGCCTGAGGAAAATTGAACCGTGTCAGCGCCCGGCGCTGGCCAGCGCCCGTTTCTCGCGCCGGCGCTGCACCGAGGAGGGAATATTCATGCCTTCCCGGTACTTGGCGACCGTGCGCCTAGCGATATCGACGCCACTCTCGCGCAACATGTCGACGATCGCATCGTCGGAAAGCACGTCGACGGGTTTTTCCTCATCGATCAGCTGCTTGATGCGGTCACGCACCGATTCCGAGGAATGCGCATCGCCGCCACCCGACGCAGCGATCGAAGCGGTGAAGAAGTACCGCAGCTCGAACACGCCGCGCGGCGTCAGCATGTATTTGTTCGCGGTGACCCGGCTAACCGTCGATTCGTGCATGCCGATGGCATCGGCCACCGTGCGCAGGTTGAGTGGCTTCAGCTGGCGCACGCCATGGACGAGGAAGGCATCCTGCTGGCGAACGATCTCCGAGGCGACCTTGAGGATGGTCTTTGCCCGCTGGTCGAGGCTGCGCGTCAGCCAGTTGGCGTTTTGCAGGCATTCGGCGAGGAAGTCCTTTTCCGCCTGGTTCTTCGCCTGCGGCGAAACCTGGGCGAAATAGATATGGTCGACCAGCACGCGCGGCAGCGTTTCGGCATTGAGCTCGACCGTCCAGCTGCCGTCATTGGCGGCACGCACCTCGACATCGGCGACGATGGCGTCACTGGCGCCGCCCGAAAACGCCATGCCCGGTCGGGGATCGAGGGCACGGATCTCGGCCAGCATGTCGAGCAGATCCTCCTCGTCGACGCCGCAGATCCGCTTCAGCGCATGGAAATCACGCCGTGCCAGCAGTTCGAGATTGGCGACCAGCGCCTTCATCGCCGGATCGAGCCGGTCCCGCACGGCAAGCTGCAGCGACAGGCATTCGGCAAGGTCGCGGGCAAACAGGCCGGCCGGCTCGAAAGTCTGGCACACCGCCAGCACCTTTCTCACCGCAGCAGCGTCCGTGCCGAGGCGGGCGGCGATCTCGGCCAGGTCGCCGCGCAGATAGCCGGTCTCGTCGAGGCCGTCGGCAAGGTCGGCGGCGATCAGCCGTGCCGCCGGATCGACGAAGGCGAGCGCCACCTGTTCGCCGACATGGTCGCGCAGCGTGATCGCCGCGGCCGCCATGTCGCCGGCATCAATGCCCTCGGATGAGGAACTCGCACCATTGCCGGAAGCCGATTTCCATTGCGCCGTCAGGTCGGGACCGAGTCGCTCGCTCGTCCCCGGATCATCGGGAAACAGGTTTTCCAGCGACGTATCGAGCTTGTCGGAGATCGCCTCGGCGCTCCACTGCGTCTCGTTTTCGAACCAGTCGCCATCGGCGGCAGCGGCGGCTTGCGGCTCCGCCTCGATCTTCTGCGACTGGTCGCTGGCTGCATCGTCCTGCGGCTCCGCGCGCTCCAGCAGCGGATTGCGCTCGATTTCGTCATCGATGAAATGCTCGAGCTCGGTATGGGTGAATTGCAGCAGCCGAATCGACTGCATCAGCTGCGGCGTCATCACCAGCGACTGCGATTGTCGTAGCTGTAGTTTCGCCGCCAACGCCATTGTCTAGTTTCAAACGCCTCGTCTACGCATCCGGGCTTCCGGACAGGAATTTTTGCAGCGGGTCATAGAAACTGGCCCAGCTTTTGCTTGTCAAGGCAATAGCTAGCAAAACTCACTTACCGGAGCGTTATCTGGCGGCAAAATCGGAGAAAAAGCGCGGTGAAGGCACCAAAAATCGTGTCAGGAAACAAATTTCACGCTCAGAGCGTGAAACCCTCGCCGAGATAGAGCCGGCGGACATCCGGGTTTGCCACCACTTCGTCGGCCCGCCCATGGGTCAACACCTGACCGGCATGGATGATGTAGGCGCGGTCGATCAGGCCGAGCGTTTCGCGCACATTGTGATCGGTGATGAGGACGCCAATGCCGCGCGCCGTCAGGTGACGCACCAGTTGCTGGATATCGGCGACGGCGATCGGATCGATGCCGGCAAACGGCTCGTCGAGAAGCATGTAGGCCGGGCGCGTTGCCAGCGCACGCGCGATTTCCAGGCGCCGCCGCTCGCCGCCGGAAAGCGACATGGATGGCGCCTTGCGCAGATGGCTGATGTGGAATTCCTCGAGCAGTTCGTCGAGATTGCGTTCGCGCTCCTTGCGGCTCTTTTCGACCACTTCGAGCACGGCGCGGATGTTCTGCTCGACACTCAGGCCGCGAAAGATCGATGCCTCCTGCGGCAGATAGCCGATGCCGAGGCGCGCACGACGGTACATCGGCATCGAGGTGACGTCGAAGCCGTCGATCTCGATCGTGCCCTCGTCCACCGGCACCAGGCCGGTGACCATGTAGAAGCAGGTCGTCTTGCCGGCGCCGTTGGGGCCGAGCAGTCCAACCGCCTCGCCCGCGCGCACACCGATGGTGACGCCGCTGACGACCTTGCGGCCCTTGTAGCTCTTGGTCAGACCCTTTGCGATCAGGGTCCCCTTGAACTTTCCCGTATCGACGGTCACCGTGGCCGGCGCCGAAAGCTTGCCGGCGGCCCGCCCCGGAAGACGCGCCGTCAGCGACGACAGGCTGGCCATCAGGGGTTCGCCGCTCCCGATTTCGGCGGCGGTGTGATCGACATCTGGACCCGTTGCCCAGCGCATGGATCAACCTGGGCCAGCCCTGTTTTCATCTGCACGACGAGCTTGCAGCCGACCAGCACGTTGTCGTTTTGCGACAGGACGACCTTTTTGCCCGAAAGCACCAGAACCTGGCTCTTCATGTCGAAGCTGCCTTGATCGCCGGTGGCGATCTGCGCGTCCGACTTGATGTAAACCTTGTCGGAAATCTCCAGGTGGTCAATGTTGGCCGAGCCGGTCATCGCCGCGCCTGCGGCTTCCGTGCCCTTGGCCGCGGCGTTGGGATCCTTCACATAATAGACCGTCATCTTGCCAGCCTTCATCAATGTCGGCCCCTGGACGACGCTGACATTGCCCGTGAAGATGGCGACATTTTCTGCCTGGCGGACTTCCAGCTTGTCGCTTTCGATCTGGATCGGCTTGTCGCCGGACAGTTTCAGACCTGATTGGCTGGTGGACTGCGCCAATGACGGCACCAGCCCGAGCAGCAGCAAAGCCGAAATTGCAGCCGCGAGCCGCGTCGAACTACTGAGCCGCATTGATTTCTCCGCTGTTTCCCTCTGCCGTCTTCAAGGCGGCGGAATCGATGTTGACGCGCACTTTGTTCTCGAAAACCAGAACCTTGCCATTGTCCTGGACCGACATCGAATCCGCCGTGATCCGTGACCCCTCACGGCTGACATCGACGGGATCTCCCGTCTTCATAGTGCCTTTGCCCATGTCGAGGAAGACCGATTTGAACTTGGCCTGCATGCCGTCAGTTGTGGTGATGTCAACGTCGCTGGTCAGGTTCATCGTATTGCCGTTGCGATCGTAGGTGCCGTGCGAGGCCTTGATCGCCGCGATATTGTCAGGTCCGACCGGGATCTTGGCGTCGATGCCTTCCAGTTCGATGATGCCTTGCGTGCTGACATCCTGGATGGCGCGCAGCGCCGTCATCGAATAGGGCTGCTTCTGCTTGGTGAACCCGTTGAGCTTGGGATTGGCCATCACCAGCTTGCCGTTGGAAAAAGCGGTGCCTTCCGCCTGGACCGCGACGGAGACCGGTGCGGCCAGATAGGAATAGACCGGGAAGGCGACAGCGATCAGGACCGCGGCCAGCGGCACGGCAAACTTGAGAACACGCACGCGGCGCGAATGACGCTGGGCGCGGTCGAAAGCATCGCCACGCATCCGGACGTCCGCCGGGGGAGCCAACTCCGTCTCGGCGTTGGTCGATTCAATCGGTCGCGCTAACATTCAACGCTTTCTTCTAACCCCTTGCCCACCCGCGAGCACCGCCTATAGGTGGGACGCCGCCGCCTGCAAGCAAGCACAAGCCCATGAAAACTGCAAAAATGTGACAGCCGCGTTTGTACAGATGAAAATGAGATCCGCACAACTGCCCGTTCTTCATAGCAGAAACAGACACGCGGCGTAAAATTTATCAGCTGCCGATCTTCGCCGCCAGACCTCGCGGCGATTGCACAAATACGTGAAGAGACCTGTGCCTGGAGAGGGGCGGAGCCCGCCCTGACCTGCCCGATGGCGCAACCGGCATGGCCAACTCGACTGTCCGCGCGGATTGTCTTGTTGCGCCGGAAAAGAGAATTGCTTCCAGATGGGAAGATGATGGTCTAAAAGCGTCTCCTCCCGCCGACTGAAAGGCTGACCATGGCACTGAGAGCCGACGACCTGATCGACCGCCGCCGCTTGCGGCGCAAGCTGACATTCTGGCGGATTGCCGCCATCGGCATCGTGGCACTTGGGGTGATTGCACTTTCAACCTGGTTCTATGGCGACGATTTCACCGGCTCGGCCGTCGACCATATCGCCAAGGTCAAGATCGAAGGCACCATCACCGAGGACGAGGAGCTGATCAAGCGGCTGGAAACCATCCGCCAGTCGTCGAAGGTGAAAGGCGTGATCTTGTCGATCGATTCGCCTGGCGGCACTACGGTCGGCGGTGAATCGATCTATGAAGAGGTGCGCAAGCTGGCCGCCGACAAGCCGGTGGTCGCGGAAGTCGGCACGCTTGCCGCATCGGCGGGCTACATGATCGCCAGTGCCGCCGATCATATCGTTGCCCGCAAGACCTCGATCGTCGGCTCGATCGGCGTGCTGATCCAGTATCCTGATGTCAGCGGCCTGATGGACAAGCTCGGCGTCAAGCTGGAGGAAGTGAAATCCTCGCCGCTGAAAGCCTCGCCATCTCCCTTCAAGCCGACCAATGACGACGAGCGCGCCATGGTCCGCAAGCTCATCCTCGACAGCTACGACTGGTTCGTCGGCATCGTCGCCGAGCGCCGCAAGATGACCCGCGAGCAAGCGCTGGCGCTCGCCGATGGCTCGATCTTCACCGGCCGCCAGGGCGTCGCCAACGGGCTGATCGATGCTGTCGGCGGCGAGACCGAGGCGGTCGGCTGGCTGGCGACCAAGGGCGTCGATGCCAAACTGAAGGTCGTCGAGTGGAAGGATACGGGACGGCGCGGCGGCTTTTTGTTCTCGAAAGCGATGGCGCAAACCATCGGCAGCGCGCTCGGCCTGCCCGCCTACAGCGGCGATGTCATTCATGAACTCGGCGCCGACCGCTTGTTTCTTGACGGTCTCGTTTCCGTCTGGCACCCTTGAGATGCCGTTTGGGGCAAGTGAAAAAGCAAATAAAATCATCCTCATAATTTTGACCGTACTGCTTTCACGGGGACCCGTCTGATGATCAAGTCCGAACTTGTGCAGATTATTGCCACGCGCAATCCGCATCTTTTCCTGCGCGACGTCGAAAACATCGTCGGCGCGATCTTCGATGAGATCACCGACGCTCTTGCCGAAGGCAACCGCGTCGAGCTGCGCGGCTTCGGTGCATTTTCGGTGAAAAACCGTCCCGCCCGCACCGGCCGCAATCCACGCACTGGCGAGTCCGTCGAGGTCGAGGAGAAATGGGTGCCGTTCTTCAAGACCGGCAAGGAGCTGCGCGAAAGGCTGAACGGCGGCAAATAGGCGCGGCGTCAGCGCCAGACAGCCATTCCGACGGAAAACATCATGTTCAATCGCTTCATGCTCATCGTGGTCTTCGTGCCCCTGGCGATCATCCTGATCGCGCTCGCCGTCGCCAATCGCGAACTGGTCGCCTTCACGCTGGACCCGTTCAACCCCGGCAATCCAAAGCTGACGCTGACCTTGCCGCTGTTCATCTTCCTGTTTTTGGCGCTCGCCATCGGCATGGTCGTTGGCAGCCTGGCAACCTGGGTCAAGCAGGGCCGCTACCGCAAGCTGGCGCGCCAGCGTGGCGTCGAAGCCGAGAACCTGCGCCAGGCGGTTAGCCGCGCGCCGGCGGCACCACAAGGATCTGCCCAAGGGTCAGCCCAGGCATCGGCCTTGCCGAAGCCAACCACTTGAACCGCCGGTCGGCGGTTTTCTCTCCGCGGAGTTTTCCATGCTGACCATTTCGGCCGCCGAGGTCGATCATGCGCTGACCTTTTCCGGACTCGTGGATACGCTGCGCGCCGCGTTTCGTGACGGTGCGGTGCAGCCGGTCAGACATCATCACTCGGTCGAACGGCCCGACGGCGCCGCCTCGACACTGCTTTTGATGCCGGCATGGACCGACTTCAACGCTGCCGGCACGTCGGCCAGTGGTCACATCGGCGTCAAGATCGTCACCGTTTCGCCTGACAACAACACCATCGGCAAGCCGGCGGTGATGGGGCTCTATCTGCTGCTCAATGGCGCCACCGGCGAACCCGAAGCCTTGATCGACGGCCAGAGATTGACGCAGTGGCGCACCGCCTGCGCCTCGGCGCTGGCTGCTTCCTACCTCGCCCGCGAGGACGCCTCGCGGCTGCTCGTGGTCGGCGCCGGCGCGCTGTCGCCCTTCCTCGCCAAGGCGCATTGCGCCGTCCGGCCGATCAAGACCATCCGCATCTGGAACCGTACCCCTGCCAATGCCGAGAAGGTCGCCGCCGATCTGCGCGCCGAAGGCTTCACGGCCAGCGCGGCAAGCGATCTCGATGCCGAACTTGGGCAGGCCGACATCGTCTCCTCGGCGACGATCACCACGACACCGCTGATCAAGGGCGCGTTGTTGCAGCCGGGAACCCATGTCGACCTGGTCGGCGGCTTTACGCCGACGATGCGCGAAAGCGATGATGACGCGATCGCGCTTGCCCGCGTCTATGTCGACACCCGCGCCGGTGCCACTAAGGAGGCCGGCGATATCGTTCAGCCACTGGCCTCCGGCGTGCTGAAGCCGGACGCCATTGTCGCCGACCTGCACGAATTGACGCGCGGTCAGAAGAAGGGGCGCGAGAGCGCCAGTGAGATCACGCTGTTCAAGTCGGTTGGTGCTGCACTCGAGGACCTTGCCGCCGGCATTGCCGTCTACAAGGCGCTCGTGGCTTAGTTCACCGCCGCAGCCGTTTTGGCGCCCATCGCCTCTGCGATCAGCGAAAAATCATGCGCGCTGATTTCGAAAAGGCCGAAGCGCAGTTGATAACCCCAGTTGGACTTGCCGGCGCTGAAGTCCAGCCTGTCGAGCAACGGTTTGATCGATGTTTCCTCGGCCTTTGCCCACGCGACATCGCGGCGGAACGGCGTGAAGCCGGCGCCCATATCGCCCTGATAGGGCTCGCCTTCCCGCACCGTGCCAATTGCCGTGAACGCTTGCAGGCCGTCTTTTTCGCCGAGAATGGTGGTTGGCGAATAATAGGCGATGCCGTCACCCGGCTTGACGCGGCGCAGGGGTGCTGCCTTGCCGTGATTGACCTGCATGAAGCCACCCTGGCGCCCGCGCCGGACATGTTCGGCCGACGCCACCGCGATCCAATGCGCACTCATTTCTGCCCCCCATCGGTCTGTTCCTCATCGGACAGCCAGCAGACGCGCAGGCGATGATTGTCGGGATCGAGCGCGACGAAGGTGCGGCCGAAATCCATGTCGGTCGGCGTCTGCAGGATCTTCAGCCCGCGCCCGGCCCAGTCGGCATGGGCGGCATCGACCGCGTCCGGCGTATCCAGCGCAAAGACGATTTCGGCGCCGCCGCCCGCCGCGGCTGCGGCCGGCTCCACCGTATGGCGCGACCAGAGGCCGAGCTTGAAGCCCGCATCGAGTACGAACAGCACGAAGGTCGGCGAACTTTCGACGGGCTCGCGACCGAGCAGCGCGCTATAGAAGGTGCCGCTCTGCTGCGGCTGGTCGACATAGAGGATGACGAAATTCGGGGCGATCATGTCTGCTCTCCAAGGTTCAGTGTTTCAACTTGGCGACCATAGAATGAGCTACTGTCAGATTCTGGCAGCAGTCGTCACGAACTGCGAGGCTTGTCGAGCGTTGCCCGCCATTCCTTGAGGAGCGCCTGGCGACGGCGCGGATAGCGCGTATCGGTGGCGTTGAGGCCGGATATCCGATCGGCGCGAAAATGCCGGAAATCCTGGCGCATCTCGCACCACGCCACCACGACCCGCACCTTGTCGAAGAACCCCAGCGCAAACGGCCAGACCACCCGTTCGGAGGCCGCGTCGCCGGCGTCGCGGTACAAGAAGCCGAGCTTGCGCTCGTTGCGGATCGCCTGCCGCACCAGGCCGAGGTCGATGCCCTCGATGACTGCTGCGGGAGGCCCGACCAGCAGCGTGCTCGCATCGAGATCCTCGCGCAGATCATCCGGCAGCACGGCGGCGATCTTGGCCAGCGCGTTGGCGGCAGCGGCCGACAGACGCTGGTCCGGCTGCTTGGCGACCCAGCGCGAGCCGAGCACGATGGCTTCGATCTCCTCGTCGCTGAACATCAGCGGCGGCAGCATGAAGCCGGGCTTGAGCACATAACCCAGTCCCGTCTCACCCTCGATCGGTGCGCCCTGGCCCTGCAGCGTGGCGATGTCGCGGTAGAGCGTGCGGATCGAAATCCCGAGTTCATCGGCCAGCGCCTGCCCGCTCACCGGCCGGCGGTGCCGGCGCAGCGTCTGGATCAGGTCGAGCAGGCGTTCAGAGCGGGACATGATTCTCCGGGCTTTGTAGTCTCCACGATAATGCATCTCGTTCGGAAGTGTACGGGTGGTCCAAGCCGCGACATCAGAGATGGAATACCTTGACTTCGTTGCCGCGTTCCAAGGCCTTGTTGGCGACGAACATCTGCGTCTTCGACATGTCGACTTCACGGTCGGCAAGGACGCGCAACATCGCCTCCAGCCGCCTCAGTGCGATCGCCTTGTTGCGGTGTTGCGATCGCTCGTTGCGTGCCGTGACGACAATGCCTGTCGGCAGGTGAACGGCCCGCACCGCGCTGTCGGTGGTGTTCTGATGCTGTCCGCCGGGACCACCAGCCCGCAAGGTTTCGAACCGGACATCGGACAGTGCGACCGACACGGCAGCGGCCACCGTCAAATCCACGGTCTGCACGCCGACGAACCAGTTCTGCCGTTTGTGGCCCCGCCGCACCGGGCTCTTGAAGACGAACTTGACGGTGCCGCAATATTCCTCGGCAAGTGCCTCGGCGTTGCGCCCCTCAAGGCTGAGTATGGCGGATTTGGCGCCATGCCGGTCCGGTTCGTGACCAAGCGTAACTTCGATCGCATAGCCAAGCCTGCCAGCTTCGCTCTTGATTATGTCGACCAGAGCCATCAGGGCGATGCGGCATTCCACCGGTCCGCTGCCCGATGTGAGAAGCATGTCAACTGCGGCCATGATCTGCCCTCCTCGATGCGCGTTCACGCGATGGCTTCTTGCGCGTCCGGTCGAGCGGGCCGTCTATCGCCTTCTTGTAAGTCACCAGCGGTTTCATCGCCGCCAGCGTCACGACCAAGCCGGCATCGGCGAGATCTTGCACCACTTGCCCGGCATCCTTGTAGGCCGAAGCCGCTTCCTCGATGACCAAGTTACGGTCATCGCAGATCAGCTGCCCTCCCCACACGTTCCTCAGCAAGGCGTCGCGCTCCGACCTGTTGCGCCCCGAACGGCCATGCATGGTGGCGCGGTCGTATTTGCGCCCGGCGCCATGCGAAATGCCGCCCAGCGATGGACCTGTTCCGTCGAGCGCCCGCACGACATAGCTCAGGCTGGCGCGCGAACCCGCGATCGGCGCGACATCTCCCATCCGCACGGCGGCCGACCCCTTGTGATGGACGAAACCATTGGCCCGGTCGCGGACTAGATTATGCGGCACATCAGCCACCACCCGGACCTCGCTGCGCAAGGCGCTTGCCGCACGCTCGGCGATCAGCCTGCGGTTGAGCGATGCCCAGGTGACGCAGAGATCATGCTGGCGGCGCCAGTTCCTTCCCTCGGCGGACTGCGGATCAAGCCCAGCGATGAACGCGGATTGAAGGTCGAACATCTGCCCGAACACAAAGGAACCAAGCCCACGCGAGCCGGAATGCACCAGGAGATACAGCTTCTGGCGGTCGAACAGGCTTTCACCAGCCGCATCGATCGCCCGATCAACCGCCTGCAGCTCGCAGAAATGATTGCCGCCGCCGATCGTGCCCAACGCATCAGGGTAGAGATCCAGCGGCAGGTCCGCGCCAGCGAGCGCCGCATGCGGGTCGATATCCTCCGCTTCGATCTGGCGCAGGCATTCGACGGCCTTGTCGATCCTGAGTTTGCGCAGCGGCAGATCGAGCTCGAACAGCGACATGCCGCAGCCAATGTCATTGCCGATCAGCTGCGGATGCAGCCGTTCCGACAACACGGCAATCCCGGTCGGCCCATATTTGCCGGGATGTAGGTCGGGGAACGCGGCAACCGAGGTAACGCCGGGCAGAGCCGCGACGGTTTTCAGCTGCTGAAGTGCTGCTCCTTCGATCCAGGTACGCGGTGAAAAACAATGCTGGATATGCGCCGTCGCGACGACGCGCGGCGAAGAGGAGCCTGAGCTCCCAATCAAATTGCCCATGATGGAACACTTCTGGATACAGGTCAGAAATCGGACGCCATCAGGCATCCGTTCGACCGGCGGCAGTCAGCAAGATGCTGGCTTACGCCGGAACCCTCGAGGGGTGCGCGGTGAAGATGTTCGTCATCTATCGCTCCCATTCCAGAAAACAATCCGGGCCTCATAAACGAAGCGCGTGGAAAAACAAGCGCAATGCTGCAACACCCGCCGCACTGTTTCGAACGCGAAGGCTTCAGGCCTGCGCCAATCGACCTGCAGGCCATCGCTTGTTGCACCGCCGCTGTCCGCATGCCAAAAGCGGCCACGCCGCTCGGAGTTGCTCACGCTTGAAGTCTTTTCGCGACAAACGCCGCGACAACCGTCCGCATCAATCCGCGAAGGGTGCGGGGGACCAGCCACGTCCGCAGGCCGGCCGCGCCCCCGCCAGACCGGAACCGCAGCCGCGCGAGCGGCTTGAGGCGAAAGCCGACGACCGCTCCGAGCCGAAATCGGTGCCGCGCATCCTTGCCCGGCGCGATGGCGCCCTGCCCACCGAGCACCTCCCCGTGATCCTCGAAGTGGCGCCGAATGCCGATTATGCGCTGCTCGACAGCGGCGCCGGGCAGAAGCTCGAACAATACGGCCCCTACCGCATCGTGCGGCCCGAGGGCCAGGCAATCTGGCAAAAGGCCTTGCCGGCAAAGGACTGGGAGCGAGCCGACGCCATTTTTACCGGCGATACCGACGAGGAAGGCATCGGCCGCTGGCGGTTCCCGAAGACGCCGCTCGGCGAAACCTGGCCGATGAAGCATGACGGCATCGACTATCTCGGCCGTTTCACCTCGTTTCGCCATGTCGGCGTCTTTCCGGAGCAGGCCTCGCACTGGGACCATATGGCCGGGCTGATCACTGCGGCCAAGCGGCCGGTCAAGGTGCTGAACCTGTTCGGTTATACCGGTCTTGCCTCGCTGGTGGCGGCCCGCGCCGGCGCCGAGGTCACCCATGTCGATGCCTCGAAGAAGGCGATCGGCTGGGCCCGCGAAAACCAGGAAATGGCCGGGCTCGGCAGCAAGCCGATCCGCTGGATCGTCGACGATGCGGTGAAATTCGCCGAGCGCGAGGAGCGCCGCGGCAGCCGCTATGACATCATCCTGTTCGACCCGCCGGCCTATGGTCGCGGCCCGAAGGGCGAAGTCTGGCAGTTGTTCGAGGACCTGCCTGACTTGACCGACCTTTGCCGCGCGATCCTGACACCGAAACCACTCGCCATGGTGCTCACCGCCTATTCGATCCGCGCATCCTTCTTCGCCATCCATGCCTTGATGCGCGACACCTTTGCCGGCATGGGCGGCACGGTCGAATCGGGAGAGCTCATCATCCGTGAAAAGTCCGCCGGCCGGGCGCTTTCGACCTCATTGTTTTCGCGTTGGGTGGCCTGAAATGAACGAGCGGCATGCGGGCGCACCCGGGCTGGTGAAGGAAGTCACCAGCCTCGCCAATCCGCTGGTCAAGGACATCAAGGCGCTCGCCCAGAAGAAATTCCGCGACCAGCAGAATGCCTTCATGGCCGAGGGGCTGAAGCTGGTCATCGATGCGCTCGATCTCGGCTGGCAGATCAGGACACTGGTTTTCGCCAAGGCCGGGCGCGGCAACGCCGCGGTGGAGAAGGTCGCTGCACGCACCGTTGCCGCCGGTGGCACGGTGCTCGAAGTGTCGGAAAAGGTGCTCGTCGCCATCACCCGCCGCGACAATCCGCAAATGGTGGTCGGGGTCTTCTCGCAAAAATTCCTAGCCTTGAAGGATATCCGCGCCGACAATGGCGATGTCTGGGTGGCGCTCGACCGGGTGCGCGATCCCGGCAATCTCGGCACCGTCATCCGCACCGTCGATGCTGTCGGCGCCAAGGGTGTCATCCTGGTCGGCGACACCACCGATCCCTTTTCGGTGGAAACGGTGCGCGCCACCATGGGTTCGATCTTTGCCGTGCCGGTGGCCAAGGCGACGACCGAGGCCTTCCTTGCCTGGCGAGGCGGATTTTCAGGCCTTGTCGCCGGCACCCACCTGAAAGGCGCCGTCGACTACCGCTCGGTCGACTTTTCCCGCGGTCCGGTGCTGCTGATGATGGGCAACGAGCAGCAGGGGCTGCCCGAAAGCCTGGCGGCGAGTTGCGACAGGCTGCTTAGAATTCCGCAGGCTGGCCGCGCCGATTCGCTCAATCTTGCCGTTGCCACCGGCATAATGCTGTTCGAGATCCGGCGCGGCGCGCTGAAGCTCGAACCAATCGTGGACCCGCAATGAAGGTTGCCCGCCCGTGAGATCATGGTCCCCCTACGCGATGCTCGTCGTCGCGGCCATAGCGCTCGACCAGTGGATAAAACATCTCGTCGAGACCGGCCTGCCCTTTCAGGAAAAGCTCGATCTCGTGCCGTTCCTGGCGCTCTTTCGCACCTACAACACCGGCATCGCCTTCTCTATGTTCTCGACCTTCGGCGACACCGGGCTGATTGTCATCTCGCTGGCGGTGGTTGCCTTCGTGCTGTTCCTGGCGACGCGGATCGCGCCGTCCCAGATCCTTGCCCGCACCGGCTTTGCTCTGATCGTCGGCGGCGCCCTCGGCAATCTGATCGACCGCGCCATATACGGCCATGTCATCGATTATATCCTGTTCCATACGCCGGTCTGGTCCTTCGCCGTCTTCAACCTGGCCGATGCCTTCATCTCAGTGGGCGCGGCCCTGGTCGTCTTCGACGAACTGTTCGGCTGGCGGCGCGAGCCCAGACCTTCGAATGCCAAGTCTTCCAAAGATTGACCCCGTGCGGCCATCGCCGCACAGTCCATGTCGCCAAACAAGATCGCGGAGAAAGAGATGCCCGAAACCTTCAAAGCCATCCTCGTTTCGCGTGACGCCGAGAAAAAGCAGTCGGTAGCCGTGACCGATCTCACCGAGGCCGACCTAATGGAAGGCGATGTCACCATCGCGGTCGAGGCGACGACGGTGAACTACAAGGACGGCCTTGCAATCACCGGCAGGGCGCCGGTGATCCGCCGCTGGCCGCTGGTGCCGGGCATCGATTTCGCCGGCACCGTCATCTCGTCTTCCCATCCTGACTGGCGCACCGGCGACAAGGTCATCCTGAACGGCTGGGGCGTCGGCGAAACCCACTTCGGCGCCTACGCTGGCCGCGCCCGCGTCAAGGGCGACTGGCTGGTGCCGCTGCCGCAAGGGATGAGCCCGCATGACGCAATGGCAGTCGGCACCGCCGGCTATACCGCCATGCTCTGCGTCATGGCGCTGGAACGACACGGCATCCTGCCCGATCGCGGCCCGGTGGTGGTGACGGGGGCGGCAGGCGGCGTCGGCTCGGTCGCGGTCTCGATCCTGTCCAGCCTCGGCTACCATGTCGTTGCTTCCACCGGCCGCAACGCCGAAAGCCCCTATCTGATCAACCTTGGCGCCGCCGAAGTGATATCGCGCGACGAGCTTGCCCAGCCGGCCAAGCCGCTGGCCAAGGAGCGTTGGGCCGGCGGCGTCGACGCGGTCGGCAGCCACACGCTGGCCAACGTCCTGTCGATGACCTCCTATGGCGGCGCGGTCGCCGCCTGCGGCCTGGCCGGAGGCATGGACCTGCCTGCGAGCGTCGCCCCCTTCATCCTGCGCGGCGTCTCGCTGCTGGGCATCGATTCGGTGATGGCGCCTAAGGCAGTCCGCCTCGAAGCATGGCGGCGCATCGGCACCGATCTCGATCTGCAGAAGCTTGCCAGCCTGGCGACGACCATCGGCTTCGACGGCATCATCGATGCCGCCCATGACATCGTCGACGGCAAGATCCGCGGGCGCGTCGTCGTGGATATGTGAGCCGCTCGACTGCCCTGAGAGGGCGGACGGATTGCCACGTGTGCCGGCAAATCCACCACCGCCGGGGCGAAAAGCACTCATCCGCTAAAATTCGAACGATCCGCCGCAATTTTCCATAATCTCTATCTGGCAAGGGTTTCGCATGATCGCGGAATCCGGCAGCCAACAGGTGGACACGGGCGAAGACGTCGATGCGGCGCCGACGCCAACGCGGCGCTTTGTCGCCGCGCCGCCGCTGGTGCCCGAGCCCGAACCCGCCGGGCGCGAAGGCCTTCCGTTGCTGGCCTTCGCCGCCATCGTCGTGCTGGCAGGCCTTGCGCATCTGACCGGAGCACCGATCTTTATCAGCGTCGCATTGCTGGCAGTCGGCCTAGCCGGCGTTGCCCTGCATCTGCGCGTCAGGCGGAGCGAACACCGCACGGCGGTCCTGCTCGACGAGACCACTGCCCGCAGCCGCGCCGAGATCGAGACGCTGGCCGACCGCATGTGGGAAATGCAGGAGAGCGAGGAGCGCTTTCGCGGCCTGATCGACGCACTTGGCGACCTCGTCATTCATCGCGACCGCGATGGCTACATCGTTTATGCCAACAAGATCTTTGCGGACCTCGTCGAAAGCGATCAACGCGACCTCGCCGGCAAGACCCTGGCGGAACTCGGCATCGATGTCGGCATCGTTCCCGATGCCGCCTTTTCCGATCATGAATGCCTGAGTTCCACCGATGTCTCCATCCGCACGCCGAGCGGTCCGCGCTGGTTTTCGTGGATCGAACTGTCGGTGCGCGACAAGGACAGCGGCGCCGTTTCGCATCGCGCCATCGCGCGCGACATCACCGCCCGCAAACGCGCCGAATCCTCGCTGATCACCGCTCGCGAGCGGGCCGAATACGCCAGCCAGGCCAAGTCGCGCTTCCTCGCCACGGTCAGCCATGAAATTCGCACGCCGATGAACGGCATCATGGGAATGGCCAGGTTGCTGGCCGACACCAGGCTGTCGCCGGAACAGCAGACCTATGTCGGCGCCGTCTCGACCTCGGCCAGCGCATTGCTCGCCCTGATCGAGGATCTGCTCGACTACTCCAAGATCGAGGCGGGGCGCTTCGACCCGGAGCCGCAGCCGATGTCGGTGCGCGAGATCGCCGACAACATCGTCGAATTGCTGGCTGCCCGCGCCTTCACCAAGGATATCGGGCTGGGCTGCCATGTCGAACCCGACGTGCCGCAATTGATCACCGCCGATCCGGGCAAGGTCAGGCAGGTGCTGCTCAACCTCATCGGCAATGCCATCAAGTTCACCGACAGCGGTGGTGTATTGGTGAGCATCGCACGCGCGCGCACCGAAACCACCGACCGCATCTGCTTCACGATCGCCGACACCGGTCCAGGTCTGCACGAAGACGACCTGGAGCGCATTTTCGAGGAGTTCGAGCAGGCCGACGGCACGTCGACGCGCACGCATGGCGGGGCCGGCCTCGGCCTCGCCATATCCAAACGCCTGGTCGCCGCCATGGGCGGCACGATTTCAGTATCGAGCCGGCTCGGTCAGGGATCCGAGTTCGTCTTTGAAATCCCGGCAATATCGGCCACCGAAGCGCCGCAGGGCCGGCAGAACGCGCTCTCGGGCAAGCGCGCGGTGATCCTGTCGAAAAATGCCGTCGAGGCCGATGCCATCGCCCGCACCATCCGCGCCAATGGCGGCGCGGTCGATGTCGCCATCACCGTCGCGCAGGCCGCGCCCTTCGCCGACGGCTGCGATGTGCTCCTGGTCGACGCGGCGATGGAAGCGAGCGATGGAAGGCTGCTCAAGCGCCTGCGCCAGAGCGGTTTCGCCGACAGCGAGGCCATTACGCTGATCGCACCGACCGACCGCGGCATGCTTGGCGAATTTCGCGCCAGCGGCTACGCGACCTTCCTTGCCAGGCCGGTGCGTGGCGGAACGCTTCTGCGTGTGCTGTTGAGCAGCAATGCTCCCGCCCTCGCCCCGCCGCAGCCGGAAAACCGTCACGCGCCCGCGCTGCGTGCCGCAGGCAATCGCCAACGGGGCCTGTCGGTGCTGATCGCCGAGGACAATGACATCAACGCCATGCTTGCCCGCGCCACGCTGCTGAAGGCCGGGCATCGCGTCAAGGTGGTTGGCAACGGCAAGGCGGCCGTCGAGGCTGTCACCGGCGCCGGGCACAACCATCGCTTCGACGTGGTTCTGATGGACCTTCACATGCCGGTCATGGACGGGCTGGACGCGATTGCCGCCATCCGCCGCTACGAGGAGGAAACCGCCGTGCCGCCGGTGCCGATCATGGTGCTGTCGGCTGATAGCCAGGAAAAGACCCGCCATGCGGTGCTTGCCCATGGCGCCAGCGGCTTCGTTACCAAGCCACTCGACCCTGACGCGCTGGTCAATGCCGTCGAGGGACAGGTCGCGGCCTAGGGCATGATCGCGAGCCGAAGGTCAGGAACTTCGACAGCCCATCCACCCCGCCCGCAGGCGTAACGTAGCCGGTTGACCGTATTCGCCAGCCGACGAAGTATTGCCCACGACGTCGTATCACGGTACTGTCACAATCCTGTTGCACCTACACCGTATCCCCGTGCCAAGAGGGATGGCTCGAAGGAGAATCCTCGTGCATACAGTTATGCCGGAATGTGACACTCGGCCGAACGCCAGCAGCGCCTTGCTTGCCGGACGTAACGTCGATTCCGTCATAAAGGGCGCAGCACTCGGCCGTATCGGTAATCTCGAAGTGCGGCTCGCCCGCAACGAGGCCGAGATCGCGGCCGCGCAGGAAGTCCGCTACCGGGTGTTCTACGATGAACTCGGCGCCAGGAAGGATTTGTTCCAGGCGCCGGATCGCCGTGACGCCGACCGGTTCGATCCGCTCTGCGACCATCTGCTCGTCTTCGATACTTCGCTTTCCGGCCCCGAACATCGACGTATCGTCGGCACCTATCGCCTGCTGCGGCAAGAAATCGCGGCCGCCGCTGGAGGCTTTTATTCCGAAGGTGAATTCGAGCTGACCAAGCTTATCGCCCGTCACCCCGGTCAGCGTTTTCTCGAGCTCGGCCGCTCCTGCGTTTTGCCTGAATATCGTTCGAAGCGCACCATCGAGGCGCTGTGGCAAGGTATCTGGGCCTATATCAACCACTACGAAATCGGTGTGATGACCGGTTGCGCGTCCTTCCACGGCACTGTGCCGGCGGCGCATGCCGAGGCGCTTACCTATCTCGCCCACCACTGCCGGACGAATTCGGCCTGGGACGTGTGCGCGGTGTCCGGGCGCTACTGTTCGATGGATCTGATGCCGATCGAGGCGGTCAATGCCAAGGCGGCGATCGCGGCGATGCCGCCGCTGGTCAAGGGCTATCTGCGCGTCGGCGCCCGCATCGGCGATGGCTGCGTCATCGACCGCGAATTCTCGACGGTCGACGTGTTCGTCGTGATGCCGGTCAAGGAAATCGGCGCCCGCTACGTCAACTACTACGGCGGGGAAGCGCAGCGCTTCGCAGCGTGAACAGCCGAATAGCGAATAGCGAATAGCGAATAGGACGTCGTAGCCGGAGTTGCGCGGCAACAACCGCTATTCGCTACTTCCTATTCGCTATTCCCTCTTTTCACGGAATATCTTCCGGTCGCCGGCCGGGCCGGCTCTTGTAGGGCGGAAACGCCCAGCCGAAGCGAAGCGCGCCGCCGCGCACGGCGAACGCCGCGGCGAAGCCGGCCCATCCTGAGACAATCTGCGGTAAGCAAGCCACATCGCCTGCTGTAAAGATGGCAGCGCCGACGAGCGCGGCCGTGACATAGATTTCGGGCTTCAGCAGCACCGAAGGCTCCCCGGCCAGAAGATCACGCAGGATACCGCCGAATGTAGCGGTCAGCATGCCGGTGATCACCGACACCGCTGGCGAGCCGGTGATGGCGAGCCCCTTGGCCGCGCCCATCACGGAAAACGCGGCAAGGCCGATTGCGTCGAGCCAGAGCAGCAGCTTGTAACGGGATTCGACACGGTGCGCGGTGAAGAACACCACCACCGCCACCACCGCGCAGATCAGCAGGTAGTCCCGGTTTCCCACCCAGAACACCGGCACGTTGAGGATCAGGTCGCGAAACGTGCCGCCGCCGATGCCGGTGACGCTGGCCAGGAACAGGAAGCCGATAATGTCGAGCTGCTTGCGTGAAGCAGCAAGCGCCCCGGTCGCGGCAAAGACGGCGACGCCGGCATAGTCGAGAAGCGCGATGGGGTTCATGAGTGAGCGAATAGCAAGAAGGGAGTAGCGAATAGGGAATAGCACGAAGCCACTTGGCCGCTATCAACTATTTCCGATTCGCTACCCCTATTCGCTACTCACTCTCGTCAGGCATCCTTCTCAGCCTGCTCATTGACAGGCCCAGGCTCGACTGGGGCTTCGGCGGCAAACTTCGGGCCGCCCTTGGCGACGCCGACCATGGCCGGGCGCAGCACCCGCTCACCGATCGAATAGCCCGGCTGGACGACCTGGACCACGGTGTTGGCCGGGACATCAGGATTGGGCACTTCAAACATCGCCTGGTGGAAATTGGGATCGAACTTCTCGCCTTCAGGCGCGAGTTTCTTGACCCCATGCCGTTCCAGCGCCGACAGCATGGCGCGCTCGGTGAGGTCGACGCCTTCGATCAGCGCTTTGAAGCCGGCGTCCCCGGATGCCTTTGCTTCAGCCGGGATGGCGTCGAGCGCGCGGCGCAGATTGTCCGACACCGACAGCATGTCGCGCGCGAAATTCGCCACCGCGTAAGTGCGCGCGTCGTGCACGTCGCGCGCGGTGCGGCGGCGCAGGTTTTCCATCTCGGCCGCGACGCGCAGCGCGCGGTCCTTCAGATCCTCATTTTCCTTCAGCAGCCGCACAAGGGCTTCATAGTCACCATCGATGCTGCCTTCCGCGCGCTCGGCATTGGCCTCGGTCGCCTCGACTTCATCGGGCGCGCGTTCGTCTTTTGCCTGGTCGCTCATCGCCGTTTCCCGTCAATCTCGAATGATATGGATTTTGAGCCCGATATCGAGGTTTGGCGGCCAAAAATCAAGGGGTAAGCGATGGTAGAGGCCCTTGACCAGGGCAGGACAACGAACGGCACCGTCTTTCGATTTTAATTCAAGCTTTACCTTAAATGACCGCTTTGCTTGCCACAAAGGCGTGGTGCGGGAACCATTCCCCTGCTGGAGGAGTTTCGAAGCTGACACAGGATTTTGAGATTATGACCCGCAACAAAGGCGAAAAGGGAGAACGGTTGGCCACCGAGGTCAGGCGCCAGTTCGGTGCCGAGGCGGTGACGCGCTTTCTGCGTACCTTGCCGGCCTTCCGCACCGAGACCGACATTCCCGACCGCCTCAGGGAGCTGCTCGACCGCCTCGACGGGGTGGAGGACAGCGACGCCGGCTGGCGCCGGCAGTAAACGCAACGATCGATCCGGCAACAACCCTCCATCGGCAATAGCCTGAGAGAGTCGAACCATCTAGTGATGGATGCGTTATGATTCAGATGGAGGACGTAGTGCGCACGGTTTCGATCACCTCATTGCTGTCGGCGCTTGTCGGCCTTGGCGCCGTTGCATTGGTGGCCTTTCCTTCACAGGCAGAGAGCCTGCAGTTGGAATTGGGCAAACATGGCCCGCGGCTGAAGCTCCTGCCAGATTGCGATCCCAACGACGACGATTGCGATGTCCGCAGCGACGACTGGCGCGACCGTCGTCACTCACGAGGCTGCACGGAAGACCGGGCTCTCGACAAGGCGGAACGGATGGGCATCCGCCGGGCAAGGATAGAGTCCATCGGCCGCCGCGAGATCACCGTCCGGGGCAGACAGTATGGCGATCGCGTGCGCGTGACTTTTGGAACCGAGCGCGGCTGCCCCATCCTCGATCGGGAGTAGTGATCGCCCCAAAKCAGAAAAACCCGGCGCTCCAGGGTGAATCATCGAGTGGTCAAGTTGGGACTGACCGGGTCGACCGCCGAGCCACGCGACAATTACGCACAGTAATTTTGCGTGATCCCCGTCTTGCGGCGGCGGGACACCCCGCCTATGCTTCCTGATGAACATGATTTCCCCTGAGACGGCCGCCAACAGCAAGCGCGCCTGGCTGAAGATTCTGGCGCGCTACAAGAAGCCTGACCGGCGCCGCAGCACGCTCGAACTCGCCATCACCCTTATTCCCTTCGTCACGCTCTGGGCGCTCTCTTCGGCCGCCTACTCCTACGGTCATTGGTGGGGTTTGGTCCTCGTTCTTCCGGCGGCCGGGTTCCTGGTGCGCATCTTCATGATCCAGCACGACTGCGGCCATGGTTCCTTCTTCGCCAATCGTTATGCCGACGACTGGATCGGCCGCGCGCTCGGCATCCTGACGCTGACGCCCTACGACTGCTGGCGGCGCGCCCACGCGACCCATCATGCCAGCGCTGGCAATCTTGACGAGCGCGGCATGGGCGACATCAGGACCTTGACCGTTGCCGAATACCGGCAATTGTCATGGCGAGGCCGTCTCGCCTACCGTCTCTATCGTCACCCGCTGGTGATGTTCGGGCTGGGACCGATCTGGCTGTTCATCTTCGAGCAAAGGCTGCCTGTCGGCATGATGCGTGGCGGCCTGACGCCTTGGGTGTCGTCAATGACCACCAATCTTGGCATCGCGGTTGCGGCGGCTATCCTCATCTGGTTCGTCGGCCCCGGCGCGTTCTTGGTTGTCCATCTCCCGATCGTCATCCTTGCCGGTTCGGCGGGCATCTGGCTGTTCTACGTCCAGCACCAGTTCGAGGAGACGGAATGGGCAAAGGATGCGGACTGGGAGTTCCAGCACGCCGCCTTGCACGGATCGTCCTACTACGACCTGCCGCCGGTGCTGAACTGGTTCACCGGAAATATCGGCGTCCACCACGTCCACCACCTCTCCGCCAAGGTGCCGGGCTACCGGTTGCAGGAAGTGCTGCGGGATTATCCGGAACTGCGCGGCATCGGTCGCGTCACGCTGCTCGACAGCCTGCGCTGCGTCAAACTGGCGTTGTGGGACGAGAACCGCCGCAAGCTGGTGTCGTTCCGCGAGGCGCTGGCGGCATAAAGAGACCGCCGCACCATACGGCGCGGCGGCATTTGGCAAATCCTGGATTTGTCTTGCGTAATTCCGGACGGAAAACCTTTCACCCTTTTCCTGGAATTGCCCGGCGGGTCAGGCCGCCTGACGCTCTTCGCGCATCAGGATCTCGCCATGGCGGATCTCGGTGCCCAGCACCTTCAGGCATTCGCGGATAAAATTGGACAGGCCCGGCCAGCCCTTGGCTGAAACAAGATTGCCGTCGACATGGGCGCCGGTCGGCGCGACGTCGATGTAGATGCCGCCGGCCAGCGTCACCTCCGGCTCGCAATAGTGAAGCGCTGCAACTTCCCGGCCCCGCACCACGCCGTCGACGGCGATCAGGATCTGCACGCCGTGGCAGATGGTGAAGATCGGCTTGCCGGCCTCATGGAAATGCCGCACCAGCCCCTGCACCCGCTTGTCGATGCGGATGTATTCCGGCCCGCGCCCGCCCGCCGCATAGACGGCATCATAGTCGTCCGGCTTCACCTCGGCGAAGGTCTTGTTGAGGATGTAGTCGTGGCCGAGCTTTTCTGTGTAGGTCTGGTGGCCTTCAAAGTCGTGCAGCGACGTCTTCAGGATGTCGCCGGCCTTCTTGTCGGGGCACACGACATGCACCGTATGGCCAACGGCATGCATGGCCTGTTCAAAGACGAAAATCTCGTACTCCTCGCTGAACTCGCCAACGAGCATCAATATCTTCTTGCCAGCCATTCCCGGTTCCTCCCTTGTGGCCACATTTATTTCGGATGATGAAATAATGGACCTATCCTAAGGGCAGGAAGGCGAAAGGGAAAGCACAAATCCCCCGTTGGTAAGACCAGTTCCCGTCGGCCGGGGATGGCATCGCCATAGATCGCTTCAAAACAGGCGAAATTAGCAACTCTGGTTCGACCAGAACTCCTTCAGGCCACCGCCTTGATCATATCCGCTGCCTTTTCGGCGATCATGATGGTCGGTGCATTGGTGTTGCCGCCGATCAGCGTCGGCATCACCGAGGCGTCGACCACCCGCAAGGCCCGTATGCCGCGCACGCGGAGCTGCGGATCGACCACTGCCATGTCGTCGATGCCCATCTTGCAGGTGCCCGCCGGGTGATAGATCGTATCGGCGCGGGCTCGGATATGGGTCATCAGCTCGGCATCACTCGATACGCCGGCGGTGTAGATTTCCCTGGCGCGGTATTTGGCCAGCGCCGGCGCCTCCAATATGCCGCGCATCATTCTGACACCCCTGAGCAACAGCTCGGCGTCGCGTTTGTCGGACAGAAAACGCGGATCGATGCGCGGTGGCGCCAGCGGGTCCCGCGCCGATAGCCCGACCTCGCCGCGCGAATGCGGCCGCAGCACGCAGACATGGCAGGAAAAGCCATAACCCAGATGCAGCTTGCGACCATGATCATCGACGATGGCGATGCAGAAATGCAGTTGCAGGTCGGGACGGTGGATCGCCGGGTCGGATTTGAGGAAGGCGCCGCCCTCAGCGTAGGGCGTGGCGATCATACCGCCGCCATCCCTGCGCCAGCGCCGCAGATGCCGCAGCAGGCCAGGCAGACCGCGCAAGCCGATGCCCATCATGTCGGTATTCTTCGATGTCCAGCCCATGATGAAATCAAGATGGTCCTGCAGGTTCTTGCCGACGCCGGGCAGTTCATGGACGATCGGAATTCCGTGCGCTGCAAGCTCGACAGCCGGGCCGATCCCGGACAGCATCAAGAGCTGTGGCGAGCCGAAGGCACCAGCGCAGACGATGACCTCGCGCCTGGCTTTCGCAACGGCTTCATTCTTGCCGGCGCGATAACGCACGCCGGCGGCGCGCTTGCCTTCAAGGACGATACCCGTGGCGTGCGCTCCGGTGACAACAGTGAGGTTTGGCCGGCTCATCGCCGGGTGTAGATAGGCGGCGGCTGCCGAACAGCGCTCGCCATTGCGGCGTTCGCCCCAGAATTGCGTGACCTGATAAAGTCCGGCCCCTTCCTGTTCGACGCCGTTGAAATCATCGTTGCGCCGGATCTGGTTTTCGCCACAGGCCTCGACAAAGGCCTTGGAGAGCGCACGCGGCTCCTGCTGCTCGGCGACCCGCAATGGTCCCTCGCCACCGTGCAAGGCATCCGCGCCACGCTGATTGCCTTCCGCACGCCGGAAATATGGCAGCACCTCGCCCCATGACCAGCCGTCGCAGCCGAGATTGGCCCATTCGTCATAGTCGCCGCAGTGCCCGCGTGTGTAGAGCATTGCATTGATGGCGCTCGAGCCACCCAGCGCCTTGCCGCGCGGCTGGTACCCCTTGCGACCGCCGAGGCCTTGCTGCGGCACCGTCTCGAAGGCCCAGTTGTTGATCTTCGGCCGCCCCGGCAACAGCGCGATGACACCTGCCGGCGCGCGGATGAGCACGTTTTTGCCCTCGCCGCCGGCTTCGATCAGGCATACCTTTTTCGATGGATCTTCGGAGAGCCGCGCGGCAAGCGTGCAGCCGGCGGACCCGCCACCGGCAATGACATAGTCGAAATCCATGATCTCCTCCCGGACACCCGGCGGATGTTTCCGTCCGGATGGCCAAGAGAAGGCCCTATCAGAGGCGTTGTAAAGGCACGCGGAATTACCGCTGCGTCAGCTGACGCGAACGCGCCGCCAAGAATATTTTGGTCCCTTGGGCTCCGGCACGGCGGCTGGCTGGTAATAGAGCCCCAACCCGCCGGTGCGGCCCTCTTCCAGCCGTTTCAACAGCACCGGGTTAGATATCTCGAATTCGTCGAAGCCGAGCCGCAGCATATGCGGCAACTGGTCGACCAGCACCTGGCCGGTGGCGCGCACCGCACCCTCGAAATGATAGCGGCTGCGCAGCAATTCGCCCTTGGAGAAGGAACGGCCATCGCTGAAGGCCGGGAAGGCCAGTGCCACCAGCGACAATTGGTCGAGCAGATCGGCAATCTTCTCGAGCTGGTCGCCGGGCTGCAGCGCGACGCCGAGCCGCTCCCTGGCGGACCGGCGCACCTCCGGATCGAGAGCGAGGAACGCCTGTAGGGGCAGGATGAAGCGGCCATTGCCGGACAGCGCGTCCGCGCCTTCGGCATGAGCCCACTCGTCCTCGCGAAAACCCGTCGGGGTCCAGAGGCGTGTCTCCGGTGTCGTCGGTTCGGTCATCAAAAATTCCTAAAGCACAAAGATTCCCAGGGGGTTGAAACTTGGCTCAGCCCAAGCCGAGCACCGGAAGCGCAGGAAACCGCCCTTTGCAGTCCGGCTGAATATCAACATAGCCTATAGTGATGCGTCGGTCAGCGACTTCTCCAGTCCCGACAGGTGAATGCCGCACTCGGTCTTGGCATGACCGGCCCAGCGGCCGCTGCGCGCGTCCTCGCCGGGCTGCACCGGCTGCGTGCAGGGGAAGCAGCCGATCGACAGATAGCCATAGGCGACCAGCGGATTTTCGCGCAGCGCATGCGCGCGCATGTAGTCCGCCTGGTCCGATGTCGTCCAGTGCGCCAACGGATTGATGCGGATGCGCGGGCCGACCGCCTCGAACACCGGAAGCGTTGCCCGGGTCGAGGCCTGGAAGCGCTTGCGGCCGGTGAACCAGGCGCGGAAAGGTGCAACGCCACGCGCCAGTGGCTCGACCTTGCGCACGTCGCAGCAGGCGTCGGTATTGCTCTGGTGCAGATTGCCCGTCGGGTCGATCCGTTCGAGCGCTGCTTCTTCGGGCTTGATCACCCGGATGTTGGTCAGCCCGAAATCGGCGGCAAGCGCGTCGCGATAGCTGAGCGTCTCCTCGAAATGCTTGCCGGTGTCGAGGAAGATGACCGGCAGCGTCCGGTCGATCTTGGAAATCATGTGCAGCAGCACTGCCGAATCCGCGCCGAATGACGACACCGCGGCGATCTCGTCGTGGAACAGTTCGTGGGCCGAGCGTTCGATGATCTCGAGCGGGGTCAGATGGCCATAAAGCGCATCGAGCCCCGCCGCTTTCGCAGCTATGCCGTCATCGACGACGTCGACGATCTGGTCAAGCGGCCTTGGCTTCGTCAGCATAGAGCGCCTCCTTGAACGGCGCGGGACCGACCCGGCGGTAGGCGTCGATGAATTTTTCTTGTGGGTTGAGCCGAAGGCCGAGATAGGTCTCGACGATCTGCTCGATGGCGTCGGTGATCTCTTCCGAGCTGAAGCCGCGGCCGATGATCTCGCCGACCGACGTATTCTCGTCGGCCGAGCCGCCCAGCGTCACCTGATAGAGCTCGGAGCCCTTCTTCTCGACACCGAGGATGCCAATATGGCCGACATGGTGATGGCCGCAGGCATTGATGCAGCCGGAGATCTTCAACTTCAGTTCGCCGATCTCGCGCTGCCGCTCCAGCGAGGCGAAGCGGCGCGAGATTTCCTGCGCGATCGGGATCGAGCGCGCCGTCGCCAGCGCGCAATAGTCGAGGCCCGGGCAAGCGATGATGTCCGATATCAGGTTGGAGTTGGCCGTCGCCAGTCCGATGTCGACCAGTCCGTCATGGACCGCCTTGAGATCGGCGCGCGCCACATGCGGCAGGATCAGGTTCTGCTCATGGCTGACACGAAGCTCGTCGAAGGCGTATTTCTCGGCGATGTCGGCGACTGCTTCCATCTGGCTGTCGGAGGCATCGCCCGGCACCTCGCCGATGCCCTTCAGCGAAATGGTCACCGCCGCATAATCGGGATGGCGGTGCGTCACCACGTTCTGGTCGAGCCAATCGGAAAAACTTTTCGAATCGAGGCGCGCCAGCTTAACCGCTGCGTCGCCGTCCGGCCGGTCGGTGAGCGCCGGAGGCGCGAAATAGGCTTGGATGGCGCGGATATCGGCATCCGGCAATTTCAGCTCGGCGTCCTTCAATTCCTGCCACTCGGCCTCGACCTGGCGGGTGATTTCCTCGACGCCGGTCTCGTGGACGAGAATCTTGATGCGCGCCTTGTACTTGTTGTCGMGGCGGCCATAGAGGTTGTAAACGCGCAGGATCGCCGTGCAGTAGGACAGAAGGTCGGCCTCCGGCAGGAAGTCGCGGATCTTCCTGGCCACCATCGGCGTACGGCCCTGGCCGCCGCCGATATAGACGGCGAAGCCGAGTTCGCCGGCGGCGTTCTTCTTCAGGTGCAGGCCGATGTCATGGGTCTGTATGGCGGCACGGTCGCGCTCGGCACCTGTCACCGCGATCTTGAACTTGCGCGGCAGGAACGAAAATTCCGGATGCACCGACGACCACTGGCGCAGGATTTCGGCATAGGGGCGCGGATCGGCGACCTCGTCGGCGGCGGCACCGGCGAAATGATCGGCGGTGACATTGCGGATGCAGTTGCCGCTGGTCTGGATGGCATGCATCTCGACACTTGCCAGATCCGCCAGGATCGCCGGAATATCCGACAGCGCCGGCCAGTTGAACTGGATGTTCTGGCGCGTGGTGAAATGGCCGTAACCCTTGTCGTATTTGCGCGCGATGTGGCCGAGCATGCGCAACTGCTTGCCGTTCAGCGTGCCATAGGGCACCGCGATGCGCAGCATGTAGGCGTGCAGCTGAAGATAGACGCCGTTCATCAGCCTCAGCGGCCGGAACTGGTCCTCGGTGATCTCGCCGGCAAGGCGGCGCTGGATCTGGTCGCTGAACTCGGCGACGCGGGCCTGGACAAAATCGTGGTCGAACTCATCGTAACGGTACATGCTTCGTCTTTCAGGGCGCGTCCGCCCATGTCTGGTGTCTTGTTAAGCTGCCCGAGTCGCCTGCTTGGCAGCCTGCTTGCCGAGATCGTTGCGGATGGTCGGGCCGGCGGCACGGATCTTCTCGCGCAACCGCACCGGCTCGACCATGCCGTTAACGACATCGGCGTCGATCAAATTGACGTCGACCACTTCGTTGTTGGCATACGCCTTGGCGCCGATCGCCTCCAGCCGATCCTCGGCCGCCTTGTCATGCGCAAGGTCGGCATGGTCTACCGTCTCGGCCCAGCCGCCATCGGCATACCAGACGGCAATGCCGTCACTGAGGCGGTTGGCGGTCAGTATCTTCATTGCTGAACTCCCTCAGTGGCAGCTGCGGACACGCCTGCATGCCTGTGAGCCGCAAGCGGCTCGGACCGTTCAAAGTTGGCGCCGGCAACCGCATCGCCGATGATGGTCATGACCGGGCCGGAAAGATCGGCACGCGCTTCCAGCGACGGCAGGTCGGCAAGCGTGCCGTGGAAGCGACGGCGATTGGCCAGGCTGGCATTCTCGACCACGGCCACCGCCGTGTCGGGCGACAGACCGGCCTCGATCAGCCGCCCGGCAACCTCGGCCGCCACCGAGCGGCCCATATAGACGGCAACGGTCGCCCCCGAAATGGCAAGTTTGGCCCAGTCGGGCAGCGAATTGCCCTTGAGGTCGTGGCCGGTCGTGAACACCATCGACGAGGAAACGCCACGCAAGGTCAGCGGCAATTCGAAATCGGCGGCGGCGGCGAAGGCCGCGGTAACGCCGGGAACCACCTCATAGGCGATGCCGGCATCACGCAGTGCTGCCATCTCCTCGCCAGCCCGGCCGAACACCAGCGGATCGCCCGACTTCAGCCGCACGACACGCTTGCCTTGGCGCCCAAGTTCGACCAGCAGCGCATTGATCTCGGCCTGGCTCTTGGTGTGGCAGCCCTTGCGTTTGCCGACCGGCAGGCGCTCGGCATCGCGGCGTCCCATGGCGACGACCGCTTCCGGCACCAGCGCGTCATGGACAATGACATCGGCTTCCATCAGCAGGCGGTGGGCGCGCAAGGTCAAAAGATCCTCGGCGCCCGGACCGGCACCGACGAGCGCGATATGGCCCGAAGCCGGTGTGTTCGAAAGCAGAAGATCGACAGCGGCGTCATGCGCCTGCGACAGCTGGCCGGCGTCCACCGCATGGGCAGGCGCGCCGCCGAAAAAGTCGCTCCAGAAGCGGCGACGGGCGTTGCCTTTCGGCAGCAGCTTCTCGGCAGCACCGCGAAACGACGCGGCAAGCGTTGCCAGCGGGCCAAGCGACGGCGACAGCAACTGGTCGATGCGGCTGCGCAGCATCTGGGCAAGCACCGGGCCTGCCCCTTCCGTGCCGATGGCGATGGCGACCGGTGCACGGTTGACCAGCGCCGGGGTGAAGAAATCGCAGAGTTCCGGCCGGTCGACCGCATTGACCGGGATACCCAGCCGGCGCGCGTCCGCAGCCACGCGGCGGTCGAGTTCCTCGTCGCCGCTGGCGGCAAATACCATGACCGCGCCTTCGAGCTGCGACGCGTCGTACGCGGCAACCACATGGCTGGCATCGGATTGGGCGATGAACGCGAGCAGGTCGGCCTCGGCATCTTCAGCTATGATGCGCAGGACCGCGCTCGACTGCCCAATCAGCCGCGCCTTGGCCAGCGCCTCGTCACCACCGCCGACGATGGCCACGGCTTGCCCCTCGACCCGCAGGAAGACGGGGAAGGCATTGAGCTTGGGAGTTGTGTGCGACATGGACGCGAGCGTAATCCTGAACAGGCCTGCAGTTCTACGCGCGGGCGCGAAAAACCAGAAGGAACGCACTCGCGCATCGCTTGTCGGGATGCAATCGCTTTTCTGAAAGCCTGTCGGCCAAGAGAAAAATATTCCTCGTTGGCACATGGAGCGGATTCAAGCTGCTGCCGCAGGCCTTGATTTGCGCCTCTTTTAGCGCCCGACAGAAAATATCGCAAAACACTTTTTTCTAAATTCTACCAATTTAGTAGATTAAAGCCGCCTGCATCAAAACCCATGCATGGCAGCAAAATCGCTGCCTTTTTCGATCAGGCGATGACATGATCTGCGTGAATTCTGGCGGCTATTTGTTTTCTGCGCCTCTCGCCGTTGATTTTGCCAGCTTGCGGGTTGCATCGTCGACACCCCTTCCACCATATTGCAAACAGGCGGCGGCTTCGGGCGGCGCACATCCGACATCTCTGGCTTGAAAGGCGCTCCATAGACAATGCCGCATGACACGCCCCTTATCGCCACCATCGTCGCCGGTCTGGGGCTGGCTTTCGTCTTCGGGGCTCTCGCCAACCGCTTCCGCATTCCGCCACTGGTCGGCTATCTCGTAGCCGGCGTGCTGGTCGGGCCGAACACGCCCGGCTTCGTCGCCGATGCAGGCCTTGCCAATGAGCTCGCCGAAATCGGCGTCATCCTGCTGATGTTCGGCGTCGGCCTGCACTTCTCGCTGAAGGATTTGCTGTCGGTGCGCGCCATCGCCGTACCCGGCGCCATAGTCCAGATCGGCTTTGCCACCGCACTCGGCGCCGGGCTGTCCTGGATGCTCGGCTGGTCGATGGGCGCGGGCCTGGTTTTCGGCCTGGCGCTTTCGGTCGCCTCGACCGTGGTTCTGCTGCGCGCCTTGCAGGAGCGGCGGATGATCGAGACCGAGCGCGGCCGCATCGCCGTCGGCTGGCTGATCGTCGAGGACCTGGCCATGGTGCTGGCGCTGGTACTGCTGCCGGCCCTTGCCGGCGTGCTCGGCGGCCAGGAGCAGGCGGACACCCATGTGAGCGGCCTGCTGTCGCTGCCGGCCAGCTACGGCATCTGGGGCGTCGTTGGTATCACGCTGGCCAAGGTCGCCGCCTTCGTCGTCGTCATGCTGGTCGTCGGCCGCCGGGTCATCCCCTGGATCCTCCACTATGTCGCCCACACCGGCTCGCGCGAACTGTTCCGGCTCGCCGTGCTGGCCATTGCGCTTGGCGTCGCCTTTGGCGCGGCCAAGCTGTTCGGGGTTTCGCTGGCGTTGGGCGCCTTCTTTGCCGGCATGATCATGAGCGAGTCGGAGCTCAGCCATCGCGCCGCCGAGGAATCGCTGCCGCTGCGCGATGCCTTTTCCGTGCTGTTCTTCGTCTCGGTTGGCATGCTGTTCGACCCGTTCAGCCTGATCAGCAATGGCTGGCCGATCCTGGCGACGCTCGCCATCATCGTCATCGGCAAATCGCTGGCGGCATTCGTCATCGTCATTGCCTTCGGCTATCCGCTGGCCACGGCGCTGATGATTTCGGCGAGCCTTGCCCAGATCGGCGAATTTTCCTTCATCCTGGCCGAACTCGGTGTCGGGCTGAAGCTATTGCCCGAACAAGGCCGTGACCTGATCCTGGCCGGCGCCATCCTGTCGATCGTCCTCAATCCGCTGATGTTCCTGGCCATCGACTGGATGAAACCGTGGCTTGAAGCCCGCGCCGCCAAGACGGCGCCACCAGTCGAGGCAAAGCCGCTCGGTCCGGCGACGGAACCCGGCCAGGTGGCCTCGGTCGCGGCGACGACCAACAGGGGAGATGGGCCGCCGCCCAGGACAACCCTCGCCAACCACGCCATCCTGATCGGCTATGGCCGTGTCGGCAGCCTCGTCGGCGCGGCGCTGAAAGAGGCCGCCCTGCCCTTCCTCGTCATCGAGGATGCCGACAAGACGCTGGCCAGGCTGAAGGGCGACGGCATCGAGACCGTGTCCGGCAATGCGGCGAATGCCGAAGTGTTCGCCGCCGCCAATCCTGAAGGCGCCAGGCGGCTGATCCTGGCCATCCCCAATGCCTTCGAGGCCGGCCAGATCGTGCTGCGGGCGCGGGCCGCCAACCCCGGCATCAACGTCATCGCCCGCGCCCATTCCGACGCCGAGGTCGAGCATCTCAAGGGGCTCGGCGCCGACACGGTCATCATGGGCGAGCGCGAGATCGCCCGCGGCATCGTCGAAGAGGTGCTTGGGCACAAGCCACCCGAGGCCTCTGAACCGTCCGCTGCTGAGCCGATCTTGAACGATCACGGGTCGCCACCGGCCGATGGCCGGCGACAGATTGCATCGTCGATCTCAAGCGTCCGCCCTCAATCGAATTGATCACGCAACGAATGCTGAGCCGCCATTCTGCGCAACGCTGCTGAGATACTGTGCAGGCGGCTTGCCCAGCGCCTTCTTGAACATGGTGATGAAGGCCGTGACGGACTCGTAGCCGAGATCTGCAGAAACCTGCTGCACGCTCGCGCCAGAGGCCAGCTCCCGTATCGCGACGATCAGATGCAGTTGCTGCCGCCAGCGTCCGAAGCTCAGGCCCGTCTCTCTCACCACCAGGCGAGCCAGGCTGCTCTCGCTGAGAGCGACACGCCGGGCCCATTCGGCCAGATTGCTGCGGTCGGCAGGATCCTCGGCCAAAGCATCGACGATCCGCCTCAAGCGCGGCTCTGACGATATCGGCATATGCAGCTGCTGGACGGGCATGCGCGGCAGCTCGCTGAGCAGAACCGTCGTCAGCACGGCCTTCCGTGAATCGTCGTCCTGCCCGTGATCGGCCAGCTCGACGATCAGTTCGCGCAGCAGCGGCGAGATCGACAGCGTGCAGCACCGGTCCGGCAGATCGGCGGCTCCCGGCTCGATGTACACGAAGAAGATCCGGGCGTTGGCGGTGGCGATGTTGCTGTGCTCCATACTGCCGGGAATCCACACCCCGCAATGCGGCGGCACCATCCACAGGCCGCTGGGAACGCGGCAGGTGACGCCGCCACCGAGCGCGAAGACAAGCTGGCCTTTGCGGTGCCAATGGGAGGGGACCTCGGCCCTGGTCTCGGTGACGTCGACGCGCACGGCAATCGCCGGCTCGGAAAGCGCATCCACATCGAAATCGAGCCAGGGGTAGCGAAGAGGCTGTCTCATGATTGACTGTTTTTAGCGATCGATTGCGTTGATAGCTAAATTATTCAAGTGGGAAAGTCGATAGGTTTCGGCTTGCGAATGAGCACGTCTGGGGCGCGCTGCGGGGTTCTTCGATCGGCGGCCATCTGCCCGCCAGCGAGACCGATGCATAGCAGCCGCCCCAAGGCTATGCGCCCACCACGCAGCAATGAGGTATGAACAATGCTCGCCCTGGCCATCTCTCCGGATAGCGCAACCGGGCTGAAGCTCGCGGAGCTCGACGAGCCTCAGCCGGCCTCGAACGAGGCGCTTGTCTCGGTCCACGCAACCTCGTTGAACCGCGGCGAACTGCGCCTGCTCGCCATTCGGCCGAACGGCTGGATACCCGGCCAGGACATCGTCGGGGTTGTCGAACGCCCAGCAGCCGATGGCTCCGGGCCAGCCGCGGGCGCCCGGGTCGCGGCTTTGGTCGACCAGGCCGGCTGGGCCGAACGTGTCGCCGTTTCAACCGACCGTCTCGCCGTCCTGCCGGACGACGTCAGCTTCGCCTCCGCCGCCACGCTTCCGGTCGCGGGCACGACGGCGCTACGGACCTTACGCCATGGCGGTGACCTGGCCGGCCAGCAGGTCCTGATCACCGGTGCAAGCGGTGCGGTCGGGCGTTTCCAGATCCAGATCGCCCGCCAGCAAGGCGCTTCGGTGACAGCGGTCGCTGCCTCCCGACACGACGAGGATCTCCGCCGCCTGGGAGCCGGGCAGGTTGTCGAGTCCATCGAGCGGGCTGAGGGGCCGTTTGCGCTGATCACTGAATCAGTCGGCGGCGAAAGCCTCGCACACGCGATCGAACGCGTCGCACCTGGCGGGACCATAGTCATGTTCGGCTCGAGCAGCGGCGAACTCACGCCAGTCGGATTCCGCCAGTTCGTTCCGGGTCACGAGGGGGCGAGGCTTCAGACTTTCGCGTATTACACTTCCGGTTCAGGCATTGGCGCGGATATCGCCTCGCTACTCGCCATGGTCGCGGCGGGCCGGCTCGAAACGCGCGTGGTCTTGACCGTCCCGTGGACAGACGTCGCCCAAGCCCTCGACGCACTGCGACAGCGCAGCATCAGCGGCAAGGCTGTTCTCACCATAACCGGATGAGCAGCCCTAGCCTGAGTCGGCCGCTCACACGTGCTGGCCGCCATTGATGTGGATTTCCGAGCCGGTCACATAGGACGCCTGCTGCGAGCACAGGAAGAAGATGATGTCGGCGACTTCCGCGGTGGTGCCAAGGCGCCTGAGCGGAATGGTCTCGACGATCTTGTCCGTGCCCGGCGACAGGATCGCGGTGTCGATCTCGCCCGGCGCAATGGCGTTGACGCGAATGCCGTGCGGGCCGAAATCATGCGCCATCTCGCGCGTCAGCGAGCCGAGGGCCGCCTTCGACGTCGCATAGGCGGTGCCGGCGAACGGATGCACGCGCGTGCCGGCGATCGACGTGACGTTGACGATCGAGCCCTTGGCCGCCGCCAATTCCTTGAACAGACCGCGCGCCAGCATGATCGGCGCGAAGAAATTGACCTGGAACACGTCGCGCCAGACATGCATTGGCGTATCGATCGAGTCCATCCGGCTGTTGCCGTCCTTGAGCTTCGGCGAAATGCCGGCATTGTTGACCAACGCGTGCAGCTGGCCGCCATGCGACTCCAGCCGGTGCCGAATTTCCGACACCGCGATGCCGACATCTTCCTGGTCGGCGAGATCGACCTTGATGTGGTCTTCCGGCCCGGCCGGCCACGGGCAATCCTCGGCAAAAGCCTGCCTCGAACAGGTGATGACGCGCCAGCCCTCGCGCGAAAAGCGCTTGACCGTGGCGTGGCCTATGCCGCGGCTGGCGCCGGTCAGCACGATGGTTTTTCGGGTGTCGAGTTCAGCCATTTTGGGTCTCCAGTCGGCAGATGTAGCCGAATGCCGCCGACGTAGCGAGAGGCCGAAATGTCACCATTCGACCGGACATGAGACCGGGAAGCCGACAGGCCAGCGTCCTTCTCGCTAGTAGCAGGTCGGGCAATCAAAAAGCAGGGCGAGATTAAGAAGAAAAGTTGCCGGTGCCAAAAACCAGAGAACACATTGGAAGCCGACGCGTGATCTCCGCATCAGGTGCCCACAGACCCAGGCAATGCCATAGGGTACCAGACACCCAATAATGACCGTTCCGATGATCGCGCCTATTCTTTCGTGGAACAGATACGCTGGATCAGAAAAACGCAAGTTCGGCAAATGCCTGAACACCACAACGCACGCTGGCATCGACAATAGCAAGAGCCATTGCCACCAGCTCAAATGGTTGAATTTTTCCCTTTTGACGTCGTCCATTCCAGCCTCGTCCATCGGTAGCGACAGCCGACCGGCCTCCGGAGCAGCTTAGCCGCCGCCGAGGATGTCGAGGATCGAGGTCTGCTTCTTCTTCAGCGGACCGCCGACATTGCCGGGCGGCACCGGATGCTTGATCGAAGCGGTGGCGCCCTCGTCCTCCGGCATGGCAAGGCCATCGGCATCAACGGTCTGGGCGGGACGCACGGCGCGGACCGGGGTTGGCGGAGGCGCGACCGGCGCAGCAGCCTGCGCGGCCGGCGCCTGCTGGCCAACGGACGCGGGCGGAACCGGCGCCGGCTGGCTGTTGTTTGCCGAAGGTATCTCGTCGGGCACGATCGTGTCGGCGGGGGTCGACTTCCAGGTGCCGGGCAGCGGCCGCACCGGCACGCCCTCATGCGCGGCGACCATGAATTCGTGCCAGGCCTGCGCCGGCAACGCGCCGCCTGTGACCTTCTTCATCGGGCTGCCGTCGTCATTGCCGAACCAGACGCCGGTGGTGAGATTGGCGGTGTAGCCGACGAACCACGCGTCACGCGAATTCTGACTGGTGCCGGTCTTACCGGCCGACGGCCAAGCAAAAGCCGCCTTCCTGGCGGTGCCGGTCTCGACTGTGCCGGTCATCATCGAGTTCATCATGCCGACGATCTCGGGCTTGACGACGCGCGGCGCGCTGCCGCCGCCGCTGTCGTAGAGCACCTTGCCGTCGGTGGTCGTCACGCGGCGGATGAAATGGATGTCCGGCTTGTAGCCGCCATTGGCGAAGGGTACGTAGGCCGATGTCAGTTCCAGCGGCGTCACCTCCGAGGTGCCGAGCGCGATCGAGGTGTTGGACTGCAGCTCCGACTGGATCCCCATGCGGTGTGCCGCCTCGACGACGGCGTTAGGCCCGACCTCCATGGTCAGCTGGGCAGCGACCGAATTCAGCGATTTTGCCAGCGCGGTCGCCAGCGTCACCTTGCCGAAATACTTGCCGCCGTAATTGTCAGGCGTCCAGTTGCCGATCTTGATCGGCGCATCGTTGCGCACGCTGTCGGGCGTGCGCCCGGCCTCGAGGGCTGCCATGTAGACGAATGGCTTGAACGCCGAGCCGGGCTGACGGCGTGCTTCCGAGGCGCGATCGAATTGGCTGGTCGAATAGTCGTAGCCACCGACCATGGCGCGCACCGCGCCGGAATCGTCGATCGACACCAGGGCGCCCTGGGTGACGTTGAGCTTCTTGCCGCTGTCGTCGATCAGCTTGCGGATCGACTGTTCGGCGAGTTTCTGCAGCGTCAGGTCGACGGTGCTGTCGACGACGATGTCGCCGCGCACGTCGCCGATCAGGTCAGGCAGTTCTTCCATGATGGTGTCGGCGACGTAGTTCTCCGAGCCGGTCCAGTACGACGGCGCGCGCGTCGCCGGCGCGCTCATCGCGGAAGTCAGCTCCTTGGCGCTGATCTTGCCCTCGTCGCGCATGGCGGCAAGCACGAGCTGCGAGCGTTCCTCGGCGGCCTTCGGATCGCGCGCCGGTGACAGCCGCGACGGCGCCTTCAGCAGGCCGGCAAGCAGGGCTGCTTCCGACAGGGTGACGTCGCGCGCGCTCTTGCCGAAATAGCGGCGCGAGGCCGCCTCGACGCCGTAGGCGCCGGAACCGAAATAGACCCGGTTGAGGTACATTTCGAGGATCTGGTCCTTGGTGTGCTTGTGCTCGAGCCACAGCGCCAGCAGCACCTCCTGCACCTTGCGCTCCAGCGTACGGTCTGGCGTCAGGAACAGGTTCTTGGCCAATTGCTGGGTCAGCGTCGAACCGCCCTGCGAGAAATGCCCGCCAAGCAGATTGGTCACCATCGCGCGCGACAGCCCGATCGGGTCGATGCCGAAATGCGAGTAGAAGCGGCGATCCTCGATGGCGATGACGGCCTCGGGGATATAGGGCGACATTTCGTGCAGGCCGACGGCCTCGCCACCGCTCATGCCTCGATTGGCCAGCAGTTGGTTGTCGACTGAGACGATCTTGATGTTGGGCGCGCGGTCGGGGATCGACCAGGTTGTCGCCGCCGGCATCTTGGCGCCGTAGTAGATGACGATGCCGGCCGCCGCGATGCCGCCCCAGATGGCGAGCACGAAGCACCAGTAGAACAGCCGGCCGAGCACGCCGAACAGGCCGCGCCGGCTTCTGCCGCGCCCGCCGCGCGACGATTTTCCCTTGGCCGGCTTGCGTTTTGCGGAGGCTTTGCGGTTGCTCGGCACGACGCGATCCTCCTCGTTCACCGAAAGACCCGCCGAGGATTTCGCCTGCGGCGGTCCCTCGAAACTGGGTTCGATGCGACTGTCTCTGCGGTTCGCCATGCGCTGTGCTTGATATCCCCGATGCCTATGGCGTTCGGGTTGAAGAGTAGATGCGGCGGTTTAAAGGCGGGTTAAGTCGAGAAAAATCGAAGCAATGTGGATTCAATTGCTTGCGGATCGGCCGGAACGGCATATCAGCGCCGCCCGTTTACGCAACAAGGCGACGGCGGTCGGCGTCGGTCCGATGCGATCAATTCTGCTGGATCGAGATGCCCTTGTCGTCGATCTTGAGCTCGACGCCCTTCGGTTTGGTCTGCTCGCGATAGACGTAGATGCCGAGCGCGATGACCACGACGACGAGCGCGCCAATGACGAGATAGAGCGTATTCTGTTTCATGGCGCGCTCTTTCGGTTGTCGAGCGTCAAGCTCGTTTCAGGACCTTGACCAGCACCAAAAGGATGATGGCGCCAATCGTGGCGTGGATGATTGCTGCGAGAACGCCGCCGCCGATGGAGAAGCCGATCCGCGGGAACAGCCAGCCGGCGATGAACGCGCCGACGATGCCGACGATGATGTTGCCGATCAGGCCGAAACCGAAGCCGGACACGATGAGACCGGCGAGCCAGCCGGCGATGGCACCAATGATGATGAAGACGAGTAGGCTTTCGACACCCATGACGATTTCCTCCGAGCAAGAGGCGAGCGCGGAGCGGAAAGCTCCGAATCGGCCTCGATATCAACCATTTCAGGCTATTCGAAAGCTGCCAGCCTCGCCAGCGGCGCGCTCATTGGTCGTCATCGTCGCTTGCGGCAGGCCGCCAACTGGTCGGCTCGACCTTCTTTTGCGTATGACTGTCGGTGTAGACCCACCAGCCGTCGTCGCGATATTGCGCGATGGATTCGTTGATGACGCCGTCGCTGTCCTTCCAGGTGACGGAGACCTTTGAACCGTCGGTCGGCGCGGTCGCTATCGGCTTTCTGTCCGCCATGTCGTCCCCCCTTTGAACAGACCAGACTCAGCCGACAGAACGCGGCGCCCTGCATCTGGTTCCAAACGGGTCAGCAGAGTCTAAACAAGGTCATCAGCTGTGGGCGAAGATATCCTCTTCGTCCCAGCCCATGAGGTCGAGTTTGGCACGCGTCGGCAGGAAGCGGAAGCAGGCATCGGCCTCCTTGGTGCGCCCGTCTCGCGCCAGCCGCCCGGCCAGCACATCGCGCAAACGGTGCAAATAGAGCACATCGGAAGCGGCGTATTCGAGCTGTTCGGGCGACAGCGTCTCGGCCGCCCAGTCCGACGATTGCTGTGCCTTGGACAGGCCGACGCCGAGAAGCTCGAAGCAGATGTCCTTCAGCCCGTGCCGGTCGGTGTAGGTGCGGGTCAGCCGCGAGGCGATCTTGGTGCAGAACACCGGCTCGGGCATCACCCCGAACGCATTGTAAAGCACGGCAAGGTCGAAGCGCCCATAGTGGAACAGCTTGGTCACGCCACGATTTCTCAGTAGGCTTACGAGGTTAGGCGCCTTCTTCTGGCCTGGCGCGATCTGGATCACGTCGGCTGTGCCGTCGCCCGGCGAAATCTGCACCACGCACAGCCGGTCGCGATGCGGGTTGAGCCCTAGCGTCTCGGTGTCGATGGCCACCGCCCCGACATTGTAGTGCGAAAGGTCGGGCAGGTCATTTTTGTGGAAACGGATGTCGGCCATTGTCTTCTCCGGTCGAGTCTGCGGCATCACTTGAAGCGCAAGGGGGTGCCGCAACGCTTTTGTCTCGTGGCCCGTCCTCGCCGCGATCCGTTGAAAAATCAACAGGAAAACTGGGGTCTCGCCACCTCAGCGCGTTAACGCCTCAAGAATCCGCGCCCACGAACGCTGGCCCTTGTGGAAGGAGCTCAGCTCGTATTTCTCGTTGGGCGAGTGGATGCGGTCGTCGTCGAGGCCGAAGCCGACCAGCAGTGATTCCATGCCGAGATAAGTCTGGAAGTCGCCAACGACGGGAATCGAGCCGCCACCGCCCGTCGTCACCGCCGGCTTCGGCCATTCGTCCGACAGCGCGTTCTTGGCCTTGGCCAGGAACGGTGAGTCGTAGGAAAGCTGGATTGCCGGCGAGCCGCCATGCGGGTGGAATTCGACCGAACAGTCGGCCGGAATGCGCTCCCTGACGAACTTCTGGAACGCAGCGCGGATCTTGGCCGGGTCCTGCTTGTGGACGAGGCGGAACGAGACCTTGGCCGAGGCTTCCGCCGCGATCACCGTCTTGAAGCCCTTGCCGGTGTAGCCGCCGATGATGCCGTTGAACTCGGCCGTCGGCCGCGCCCACGTCAGTTCCAGCACCGAGCGGCCCTTCTCACCCGACGGGATCGACAGGCCGACGGGTCCGAGGAACATCTCGGCCGTCTCGCCAAGCGTCTCCCATGATTTCAGGATCTGCGACGGCGTTTCCTCGACGCCGTCATAGAAGCCTGGAATGGTGATGTGGCCGTCCTTGTCGTGGATATCGGCCAAAACCTTGGCCAGGATGCGGATCGGGTTGGCGGCGGCGCCGCCATAGAGGCCGGAATGCAGGTCGCGATCGGCGGCCTTCACCGTGATCTCCTCACCGACCATTCCGCGCAGCCCGACGCAGATCGACGGCGTGTCGCGGTCCCACATGCTAGTATCGCAGACCAGCGCGAAATCGGCCTTCAGCTCGTCGGCATTGGCTTCGAGGAACGGTTTCAGCGACGGTGAGCCGGATTCCTCCTCGCCCTCGAACAGGATGGTGATGCGGCACGGCAAATTGCCATGCACCTGCTTCCAGGCCCGGCAAGCCTCGACGAAGGTCATCAGTTGGCCCTTGTCGTCGGCCGAACCACGCCCGGTGATCACCTTGCGGCCGGGCTCGATTTCCTTGACTGCAGGCGAAAACGGATCGCTTTCCCACAATTCGATCGGATCGACCGGCTGCACGTCGTAGTGGCCGTAGAACAGCACATGCGGCGAGCCGGCTGGTCCATCATGATGCGCAACGACCATCGGGTATCCGGGCGTGTCGCGCACGCTGGCGTCGAAACCGATCAGCTTGAGGTCTGCCGCCAGCCATTCCGCCGCCTTGCGGCAGTCGGCGCCATAGGCCGGATCGGTGGAGATCGACTTGATCCTGAGCAGGCCGAACAGGCGCTCAAGGCTCTGGTCGAGATTCTTGTCGAGGCGATCGAGAACGCGGGAAACTGCGGACATTTGTGAAGCCTTTCGATTCAGTGCCGGGACCGTAAAGGCAGACTGGGCGAACGAAAAGCCCGGGACGATTGGACCAAGGCGCGCAATGCCTCTCGAACAACAAAAAAAAGACCGCCGTGGTGGAGGGGGAACCACGGCGGTCTTCTACTCGAAACGATGCGGCAGCCCGGAGAGGGGGGATAGGCTGCCGCAGGTGTCCGGGATAGGCGGGGGACGGGCCTTGCTCCGGACTTCGGCGAAAACTGCCGATGACGTTTATTTGGGTCTTTGAACGTGGCGATTCAAGGGCATCAAAATTACACTTTTGTAACATGGGCGTGAGCAGGCCGGCCCGCGGCCATTCTGTCAGGGTGTTGCCGGAACCGGTGGGTGCCGGCGCCTTTGGCATGGACCGCAGCATCGAGCCGCGCTATCCCTGCCGACATGAAAAAAGGCGATCATCTCTTCCTTATCGACGGCTCCGGTTACATCTTCCGTGCCTATCATGCACTGCCACCGCTGACCCGCAAATCCGACGGCCTGCCGGTCGGCGCCGTTTCCGGCTTCTGTAACATGCTGTGGAAGCTGATGTTGGATGCCCGCAACACCGATGTAGGCATTGTGCCGACGCATTTCGCCGTTATTTTTGATTATTCCTCGAAAACCTTCCGCAACGATCTCTACCCCGAATACAAGGCCAACCGTTCGGCGCCGCCGGAAGACCTGATCCCGCAATTCGGCCTGATCCGCCAGGCGACCAGGGCGTTCAACTTGCCTTGCATCGAGATCGAAGGCTACGAGGCCGACGACCTGATCGCCACTTATGCCAGGCTGGCCCGCGAAGCGGGCGGCGACACCACCATCATCTCCTCCGACAAGGACCTGATGCAGTTGGTCGGCGACACGGTCGGCATGTACGATCCGATGAAGGACCGCCAGATTGGCATTCCGGAAGTCATCGAGAAATGGGGTGTGCCGCCGGAAAAGATGGTCGACCTGCAGGCGCTGACCGGTGATTCCGTCGACAATGTGCCAGGCGTGCCCGGCATCGGGCCGAAGACGGCGGCGCAACTGCTGGAGCAGTTTGGCGACCTCGACGGGCTGCTGGCTCGCGCCGGCGAGATCAAGCAGGACAAACGGCGCGAATCGATCATCGGCAACGCAGACAAGGCGCGCATTTCACGTCAGTTGGTGACGCTGAAGGCCGACGTTCCGGTGGCAGAGGGTCTGGACGACTTCATCCTGCACGCCCCGGACGGACCGAAGCTGATCGGCTTCCTCAAGACCATGGAATTCACCTCGCTGACTCGCCGCGTGGCGGAAGCGACCGGCACCGAGGCCGGCGACGTCCAGGCCGTCGCGGTGACCGTCGAGCGTGCCGACGCCGCGCACGGCCCCGATGTTGGCGCGGGAACTTCCAACGTCCGACCTGCCAAGACCGGCGAAGACGGCGCGGCAAACCAGGCCCCGGGCGCCGACAAACCCATCAGCGGCGACACCCCTTCCCTGCTCGCCGCACTGCGGTTGGAGAGCGCCGCCACCCGCAAGATCGATACGTCGGCCTATCATTGCATCCGCGATGTCGCGACCTTGAAAGCCTGGGTCGCCGAGGCAACCGAGACCGGGCTTGCCGCTTTCGACGTGAGGGCGACGTCGGCCGATCCGATGCAGGCCGAGTTGATCGGCATGTCCATTGCCACGGCGCCCGGCCGCGCCGCCTACATTCCTTTTGCCCACAAGAGCGGCAACGGTGATCTGCTCGGGGGCGGCGCGGTCGAAAACCAGATCCAGCTTCGCGAGGCGCTGGCCGTGCTGAAACCGCTGCTGGAGGACAGGTCGGTTCTCAAGATCGCCCAGAACCTGAAATACGATCTGGTCATCATGAGCCGCTACGGCATCGATGTCGCGCCTTTTGACGACACCATGCTGATCTCCTATGTGCTCGATGCCGGCACCCCTCATGGTCACGGCATGGACTCGCTTGCCGAGAAATGGCTTGGCCACACCCCTCTCCAGCTTAAGGACGTTACCGGTTCCGGCAAAAGCTCCGTCGGTTTTGATCAGGTCGACATCGACAGGGCGACCGCTCATGCCGCCGAAGACGCCGATATGACGATGCGGCTCTGGCTGGTGCTGAAGCCGCGGCTTGCCGCCAAGGGCCTGGTGTCGGTCTATGAACGGCTGGAGCGGCCGCTGGTGCCGGTTCTGGCGCGCATGGAACAGCGCGGCATCTCCGTCGACCGGCAGATCCTGTCGCGGCTCTCGGGCGAACTGGCGCAGGGCGCCGCTCGCCTCGAAGAGGAAATCTATCAGCTCATCGGCGAGCGCATCAACATCGGCTCGCCAAAACAGCTGGGCGACATCCTGTTCGGCCGCATGGGTCTGCCCGGAGGTTCGAAAACCAAGACCGGGCAATGGTCGACCTCGGCGCAGCTTCTCGAAGACCTCGCCGCCGAAGGCCATGAACTGCCGCGCAAGATCGTCGACTGGCGCCAGCTGACCAAGCTGAAATCGACCTACACCGATGCGCTGCCCGGCTTCATCCATCCGGACACCAAGCGCGTCCACACCTCCTACGCGCTGGCGGCGACCACGACGGGCCGGCTGTCGTCATCGGATCCGAACCTGCAGAACATCCCGGTGCGCACCGCCGAAGGCCGCAAGATCAGGACCGCCTTCATCGCCGACAAGGGCAACCGGCTGGTCTCGGCCGACTACAGCCAGATCGAGCTGCGGGTGCTCGCCCACGTCGCCGAAATTCCGCAGCTGCGACAGGCCTTCGCCGATGGCGCCGACATTCATGCCATCACCGCATCGGAAATGTTCAACGTGCCCGTGGAGGGCATGCCTTCGGAAGTCCGCCGTCGCGCCAAGGCGATCAATTTCGGCATCATCTATGGCATTTCCGCCTTCGGCCTCGCCAACCAGCTGTCGATCCCGCGCGAGGAAGCAAGCAACTACATCAAGAAGTATTTCGAGCGCTTCCCCGGTATCCGCGACTACATCGAGGAGACCAAGGCCTACGCCCGCGAGCACGGCTTCGTCGAAACGATCTTCGGCCGCCGCATCCACTATCCTGACATCCGATCCTCCAATCCCTCGGTCCGCGCGTTCAACGAGCGCGCATCGATCAACGCCCGCCTGCAAGGCACCGCCGCCGACATCATCCGCCGCGCCATGGTGCGCATGGACGAGGCGCTGGAGAAGGCGAAGCTGTCGGCCCGCATGCTGCTGCAGGTGCATGACGAGCTGATCTTCGAGACGGTCGAAGCTGAAGTCGAGGCGACGATCCCCGTCGTGCGTCACATCATGGAGAACGCGGCGATGCCGGCGGTGTCGATGTCGGTGCCGCTGCATGTCGACGCCCGCGCCGCCAACAACTGGGACGAGGCACATTGAAGTGAGTGAAATGCTGCCGTTTTCAACGGCCACATTCCTCTCATTCGCGCTGGCGTCGCTGTTGATCGAACTGACGCCGGGCCCCAACATGACTTACCTGGCACTGGTTTCGGCGAGCCACGGCCGCAGGGCGGGCTTCGCCACCGTGGCGGGCATCGCATCGGGTCTGGCGGCCATTGGCGGCATCGCCGCCCTGGGCGTCGCCGAAGTGATTCAGGCGTCGCCCTTGCTCTACGAGGGTCTCCGCTGGGCAGGCATTCTGTTCCTGCTTTATCTCGCTTGGGAGGGTTGGACCGCTGGAACCGATGTGGTTTCGAACAAGGGCAATCCGGGTGGGAAGTATTTCTGGCGCGGATTTGTCACCAATCTCCTCAATCCGAAGGCGGCGATCTTCTATGTCGCCGTGCTGCCGACCTTCGTCGAGGCCGGACGGCCGATACTTGCGCAGACTGTCCTGCTTATCCTGACCTATGTGGCCATCGCGACAGCCATCCATGGACTGATCGTCGTGTTGGCGGGAGCGCTGCAGCCATTCCTCAACGATCCACGGCTGGAACGAACCAGCCGACGGCTGCTTTCGGCCTTGCTGGCGCTCGTTGCGTTCTGGTTCGCCTGGTCGACCGCGCGTTAGGCCGCTTCAGCCAAACACTTCGCACATGTCCCGCGAAATTCGATCACCGCCTTCTTGGCGGCGAAGCCTGTCGAGCGCACCCATTCGTCCAGCCGGTGGTCGACATCGTGATCGGACATTTCGGTGACCTGCCCGCATGTGTCGCAGATGGCGAAGGCGGTCATTGAATGGCTGTGGTCATGCGGCTCGGCGCAAGCGACGAAGGAGTTGATGCTTTCGAGCCGATGCACGAAGCCGGACTTCACCAGCGTGTCGAGCGCCCGGTAGACCTGCAGCGGCGCGCGAAAGCCGCGCTCGCGCAGCTGGTCGAGCAACGTGTAGGCGCTGAGCGGCCCGCTGGCGGCCTCGAGTTTCTCGAGCACGCACAGCTGGTTCTTCGTCAGCACATCCCTCGCCGCCATGATCCTGTTTCCAACCTGTCTTGCGTCGCTCGCGCATCATTTCCGCGCGCAAACGATCCCTACCCATCCAGATAGCGACGAACAGCCATTTTTGCTACTGTTTACAACATCTCTGCGCCGGAAGGCTGTCGAGAAAGCCTATCGTCGACCGGAGCGGGGTAACAGGCGGGTTGCTCTGCGATGCAACATTCAAAATACTGACAAAATCTTCGGCAAGGATTGCCGCGCTTGGGAAATTCGATCGGGCTTGGGGAAGCAATCATGATCAAATTGACGCGGCGGACGCTGCTGGTCGGCACGTCCGCGCTGACGATGGCTGGCATGGTGTCGTTCAGGACCATGGCAGCATCGCGCACTTACCATGCGCTGCTGGTCGCCTGTACCGAATATCCGAACCTGCCGCAGAGGAACTGGCTGATCGGACCGAAGAACGATGCGGGCCTGGTCCACGAGTACCTGTTGAAGAACGTGCCCGACCCGGTGCGGTTCGCGCCCGAGAATGTCACGCTGCTGGCCAAGGACGTCCCGGGCGCAAATGGCTTGCCGACCCATGCCGCGATCAAGGCCGCGCTGGCCGACCTCGCCGCCAAGGTGCAGCGCGACGATTACGTCTATCTGCACCTGTCCGGTCACGGCGCCCAGCAGCCGGAGAGGGTCAAGGGCGATGAGACCGACGGGCTCGACGAGATTTTCCTGCCCGTCGACATCGACAAATGGATCAACCGTGATGCAGGCGTGCCGAATGCGCTGGTCGACAACGAGATCGGTGCTGCGCTCGACGCCATCCGCAACAAGGGCGCCTTCGTCTGGGTCGTGTTCGATTGCTGCCATTCCGGCACCGCGACCCGCGCCGTCGAAGTCGACGACGAGATGGAGCGCAAGGTCGAGTTCGCCGACCTGGTCGGCGGCAGCGAAGCCGAGCGGGCCGCGGCGATCAAGGCCTATGACGAGGTGACATCCGCCGCCGGCTCGCGCGGCGTCGACGACAACGGCACGCGCAAGCCCGCCTTCAACCTGACCCCGACCGGCGGCGAACCGATCACCAAGGGCAAGCTGGTCGCCTTCTATGCCGCGCAGACGGTGGAGACGACGCCGGAGATGCCGCTGCCCAAGGGCACGACGGATGCACCCCGGTTCGGCCTGTTTACCTTCACCATCCTGTCGAAACTGGCTGAGAACCCGAACGTCACCTATCGCCAGCTCGGCCAGGCCGTGCTGCAGCAATATTCGGCCGACAGCCGCACGCGCCCGACACCGCTGTTCGAGGGCGAACTCGACGCCCGCGTGTTCGGCACCGACAAGACGGACGCGGTCATGCAATGGCCTGTTGTCATCAAGGACGGCGACGCGACGATCGGCGCCGGTCTGCTGCATCGCCTCACCCCCGGCAGCAAGCTCGCCATCCTGCCGTCGGCGCTGTCGCAGCTTTCTGACGCTGTCGGCTTTCTCGAGGTGCAGTCAGCCAGGAACCTGGAGAGCCGGGTCAAGCCGGTCGAATTCGACAAAAAGCCGGCGCTGAAGCTCGCCGATATTCCCGCCAACGCCTATGCGCGGGTGGCCGAGATCGCCGTCGACTACAAGCTCGCCGTGGCGCGGCCGGCGGCGACCAAGGGACTGGAAAAGCAAACCGCTCTGGTCAAATCGGTTCTCGACGAATTGGCTACGGCCAAGGAAACCGGCTTCAACATCGAACTGGTCGACCCCGGCAAGAGCGCCGAGCTTCGCTTTGCGGTGATGCGCGAGAATGCCATTGCCGGCGCTGCCAAGGACGCGACCGACAAGCCGGCGCTGTGGTTCCTGCCGGCCTCGGGCGACGTGACCTTGAAGGACGGCAGCAAGCCGCCGCTGATCATCATTCACATGGATGACCGGAAAAAGCTGGTCGAGGCCACGACCAGAAATCTGCGCACCATCTTCCGTGCCACCGGGCTGTCGCGGCTGGCGGCGGCATCCGACTACAAGCCGGAGGACGTCGACGTCCAGTTCCAGGTCAAACGCCGTGACAAGGATGGTCTCGAACCGTTGCAGGCTTCGGTGGTGCCTCGCGTCTCCCCGGGCGACGAAGTGCATGTGCTGGCAAAGAACAGCTCTGATCTGCTGGTCGACATCAACGTGCTCTATGTCGGCAGCGACTATTCGATCACCCACATCGTCGCCGAGCGCCTGGCGCCGCAAGCCTCGATCGAAGAGGGGCTGCTGGCCTTCACCGACACCAGCTTCGGCATGGAAAGGATGATCGCGGTTTTGACCGAGGCGCCGCCGGAAAGCGAAAAGGAGGATCTGAGCTTCCTGGCGCAGGACGGCGTTGCGTCCATGACGCGCGGGCTGGGCCCTGCCAGCTTCTCCGACATGCTGACCGATATCGGCATGGCGCCGGCAACCCGCTCGGTGATGCGGCTCGCCGACAAGAGCGGCCCGAAGGGCGCGGTGATGATCTTCCCTATGGAAACGGTGCCACGCGCCTGACCGAATGCCGGCACAAGGGCCGGACCGGCTCTTGCGCGATCGGCGCGATATGAGAACATTCCCGGCGGGCGCAATGGCGCATGACGGCCTGACGAAGCGGATAGGATCGATTGTGAAGAAATATATGTTTTCCTGGCGTGGATCGGTGGCCGGCCTTGCCGGCAGCCTGTTGCTGATCGCCAATGCTTCGGCGGACGAGGCCTGCGGCCTTTGTGTCAATCAGATCGTCACCAACTCTGAACTGGCAACCTGTTTTCTCGATCAGTATGACCAGATCGCCAAAAGCGGCAACGGAGCGGTTGTCGTCGATCTCAGCAACTGCGCCTCGCGCGGCGTGGTCGAGGCGCTGCCATCACCGAACAAGGGGGCGGCGGAGCCCGATGTGCAGTTCATGATTTCGCGCCTGCAGCTGGAATGCCTGAAAAAGAAGCTGGAGGCGCCCGGCATCGTGCTGGATCCCTCCGCCGTCATCGAACTGGACAGCTGCCAATGAAAAAGCCGGCGGCCAACACCAGGCAAACGGCAGCTGCCGCCGCCCCCGCAAAGGCGCCAGCCACGAAGCCGGCTTTGCCGGAAACCACCGAGGGGTTTCCCTGGCCGAGCAGCCACGAGATCAAGAAGGAAGCGAACCCGTTCACCGACCGCGACTGGCGCATGCTGGTCTATGCCTGGTCGGGCCTGTTGGTGCGTCTGGCCATCATCTTCACCTTGATGTTTTCGATCTACCAGTTCCTTGCCAACCAGGAGCAGAAGCGCGTCGAGCAGACCATGTCGCTGGTTGAGCTCTGGGAAACCAAGGACTACCAGCAGGCGCAGCGCGCGCTGAAGGATCGGCTTGCGGCCCTCAATGCCAAATATGACAATCTGCTCAGCGCCAACCCCTCGCCGACCGAGGAGCAGGTGTTCCGGCAGCGGATCGGCATCGAGGCGATGACCGCCAGCGGTGGCGACATGCCACTCGCCGATTTCAGCGCAAACTTCGACCGCATCGTTTATTTCCTCAACCGCCTGTCGTTCTGCATCGACGGCGATCTGTGTTCGCGCAAAGTGACCGACGCTTATTTCCGCGACTATGCCGTCTCGTTCTGGAGTTATTTTGCCGGCTATGTCGACAAACAGCGCCAGGCGGGTTCACCGACTTTCGCCACGGCGATCGAGGCTTATGTGCGCAATGGGCAACCTGCGGCCGAAGTCAAATAGCGATGGGAGGAGCAGCCCGCCGCCTCCTGCGTGCCTGCTGCTGGCTCGCCATGGCCGTGGCGCTTGCTGTCGCATCGGCTGCTAACGCCGAAGAAGCGGCTGACTTCCACCTCGATCTCGACACCGGCGGTCATAGTGCACAGGTCACCGACCTCACCTTCACGCCCGACGGCGACGACATCGTCTCGGCATCGAACGACAAGACCATCCGCATCTGGGACTGGCAGATCGGGGTGACGCTGCGCACCATTCGCGGCTATCTCGGCAATGGCAGCGACGGCAAGATCTTCGCGGTCGCGGTCTCGCCGGATGGCAAGGCGATTGCCGCCGGCGGCTATTTCGGTGCCAGCCTCGGCGACAAGCCACCTTATGGCGACATCCGGTTGTTCGACTTCGCCACCGGCAAGATGAAGGCGGTGCTCAAGGCCGCCGACTACGCGACCTACGACCTCGCTTTCTCTCCCGATGGCAAAACCCTGGCTGCCGGTGGCGCCGACGGCGTCGTCTATCTCTGGCGGCTGGACGACAAATCCGCGACCGGGTGGACGCTGGACAAGAAGCTCGATGCCGATTCCTGGCACATCGACAAGCTCGCCTTCGCGGCCGCGGGGACTAGGCTGGCGGCGACCACCGCCGACAACGGCATCCGGCTCTGGGACGTCGCAAAGGGCGAGGAGATCGCCTTGCCGGCCGAGGCCGAACCGTTGCGGGATACCAGTGTCATGGCATTGGCCGTCTCGCCGGATGGCAGCCTGTTTGCCACCGGCAGCAAGGACGGGCAGGTCCAGCTCTGGCACGCAGCAGACGGCACAATGGTGCGCGCCATGCCGAAGCAGGATTTCCTCATCGGCTCGCTGACCTTTGCCAAGGGGTCGCGACTGGTCGCCTCCTGCGGCTATCGCTGCGCCGACAAGCACCGCTCCGTCGTGTGGAACACCGGCACTGGCGAGAAGGTGCTCGACTATACCGGCCATGACGGCACGGTCTATGCCAGCACCGCCAACGCCGATGGTTCGCTGGTGGCGACCGCCGGCGGCACGCGCAACGCCATCCAGGTCTGGGATCCCACGACCGGCGAGCGCAAGGCCCTGCTGCAGGGAGTGGGCGAACCGGTAACCGCCGTCGGCATCGACGTAGCGAATGACGTCATCGCCTGGGGCAATGCCAACCCTTGCCCCGAGCGCGTGTCCTGTCCGGAGGAACAAGGCGAACTGGACAACAGGCTGGTGCTGCCGACCACCGAGCGATTCTTCGACGACCCGCAGCCGCTGGCGGAGCCGGGCTCGTTTGCCCGCGCCGCGTTGACAGACGGCCAGAGGTCGCTGCGCACCAGGGAGGGAGGCAAGGACGCGTTGGAAAACGCGGTGCTGGATATCGCCAATGGCGGCAAGATGGTGCGCAGCATCGAGAACGATGCCACCAATGGCTTTGTCCATTCGGCCTTCACGCTGATCGATAACGGCCTTGGCCTGGTCACCGGCGGCAATGACGGCACGCTGCTCGAATATCGGACCGCCACAGCGAGAGTGTCGGGCGAATTCACCGGCCATACCGGCGAAATCAACGCCATGGTCGCTTCGGAAAAAGCCGGCCTGCTGGTCACCGGCAGTGCCGACCAGACGCTCAGGCTCTGGAATCTGAAGACGCACGAGCTGATCGTCTCGATGTTCTTCGCCGGCTCGCAATGGATCGCCTGGATGCCGCAGGGCTACTACTATTCCTCGGATGAAGGCGACAAGCTGATCGGCTGGCAGGTCAACCAGGGCCGCGACCATGAAGGCCGCTTCATCCGCGCCGGCCAATTGAAGAAATATCTCTGGAGCCCGGAGATGGTTCGCCGCGCGATCATCCTGCACAGCGCCAAGCAGGCGGTCAAGGAGATGCGGCCAGGCGTCGACAACGAGTTGCAGAAACTGCTGCAGCGCAAGCCGCCGGAGTTCGACATCCGTCTCGCCGCCGACCAGAGCAAGGTGCGTGACGGTTATGTCGCCGTCGAGATCACCGGCGCCGGGCAAGCCGGGACCGATGTCGCCGGCTTCTCGATCCTGTCGAACAGCCGCAATGTCGGCGACGTCACCGCCCGGTCGGTGGACGGCGACAACACCATCGTCGAGATACCGGTCGAGAATGGCGAAAACACCATCCGCATCACCGGCACCAACGAATTCGGTTATCTGACCGAGCGCAGCGTAACGGCTCTGGCAAGGAAGACCAAGAAGGCCGAGGCGAAGGGCAAGCTCTATGTCGCGGTCATCGGCGTCGACAAATATCCGTTCCTGACCGACGCCTGTTCGGGCCACGCCTGCGACCTGCGCTACCCCGTCGATGATGCCACCGAATTCCTCAAGGTGATTGCGCAGAAATCGGCGCCGCTGTTCTCATCGATGGAGACGCTGGTTCTGGTCAACCGTGAAGCGCTCGACGAGACCCCCGACAAGGCCAAGCAGACTTATTCAATCGCCAGCGCCGACGGCATCATGGAGCCCGACTCCGACACGATCGACGACCAGCTCGCCGATTTCCTCGACAGACCGGGCGAGCACGACACCACGATCATCTTCGTCGCCGGCCACGGCATCAACATCGACGAGGACTACTATTTCATCCCGACCGACGGCCGCAAACAGGATGCCGAGCGCTGGAAGCGCTCCTCGCTTGTCGACTGGTCGGACATCCAGAAATCGGTCGAGCGGGCCAAGGGCATGCGCTTCATGCTGCTCGACACCTGCCATGCCGCCAATGCCTTCAACCCGCGCCTGGAAAAGGATGCGCAGGATGCGCGCATTGTCGTGTTTTCGGCCACCGCCGCCAACAACACCGCCGCCGAACTGCCCGAACTCGGCCACGGCGTCTTCACCTATTCGATCCTCGAAGGCCTGCGCGGCAAGGCCAGGACGTCGGATGGCGGCGTCACGCTGTTCGGCCTTGCCGACTACATTTCACGCGAGGTGGTGCGGCTGACATCATCGAAGCAGAAGCCGTTCTACTATGTCGGCGGCGTGGAGAACATCGTGCTCGCCGAGCCATGAGGGGACTGCGCCAAGACACCCCCCTCGCGCGACTGTGGCCGGCAATCGCAGCAATGCTATTCTGCCTCTTTACCCCACCCTTTCACGCCGTTGCCGCGCCCATAATTTGCCCGCCCGGCGCTGACAACTTTCCGCCCTTCTACGATGACGCCAAACTGTTCAAGGATGCCATCGCAAAGGTGGCCGATGTCGAGCCATCGAACCAGCGGCTGACCGGCATCACCGTCCCGCATCATCTCCTGGCCGCTGACCTGGTGGCGCTGGGGTTCCGGGCGGCGTCCGGCTTCCGCTACAAGCGCATCGTCATCCTGTCGCCGGACCATTTCCACAAGACGCGCAAACTATACGCCACCTCGGTACGCGGCTTCGATACCGTGCTTGGCCCGGTCGCCGCCGACGTCCAAGCAGTACGCCAGCTCGAAACGCACGGCGACATGGTCGAGGAGTCCTGCTTGTTCGACAAGGAACATGGCGTGCGCGCCATGCTGCCTTTCCTGCACCACTACTTCCCCGAGGCGAAAATCGTGCCGGTGGCGATGTCGGTCAAGGCGCGGCGCGGCGACTGGGACACGCTGGCCGAGGCCCTGAAGCCGATCGTCCACCGGGACACGCTGATCGTCGAATCCACCGACTTCTCACACTATCTGCCACAGCACGACGCACGGCGCTTCGACCAGCAAACGCTGAACATGCTGGCCGCCGGCTCGCTCGACGGCATAGCGGCGCTTCGCCAGCCCGATCACGCCGATTCCGTCGGGGCGCTGTACATCCAGACCAGGCTGCAGCGCGAACTGTTCGGCGCCCAGCCGCTGGTCGTCGCCAATGAGAACTCGCAGGAACACACGCCGGACTATGTCGAGCGGACCACCAGCTATGTCGTGGCGCTGTTCGGTGCCTTCGCTCCCGGTTTCAACAACCCGGCACGGCCGAAGGACAGGATCTACTATCTGGCCGGCGACGTGAATTTCGGCCGTGCCATGAAGAAGATACTGGTCCGCGACGGTGTTGCCGACCGGATCGTTGACAGCGTCCTGGCGCTCACCGGTTCACGGCCGCTGATCGTCAACCTCGAAGGCGTCATCCTGCCCAACGTGCCGGAAGCGATCGACGACATGACGCTGGCGATGCCGCAAGGCCTGGCTGTCGACATGCTCAAGAGACTGCATGTCGCCGGTGTCGGGCTCGCCAACAATCATGCCTATGATCTCGGCCCGTCAGGCTATGCCGAGACACTGCGTTCGCTGGACGAAGCCGGCATCCCGCATTTCGGCCAGGGTGAGACGCTGGCGCTTGCCGATCTCGACCTTGTCGGCCTGACCGACATCGACACCAACGGCTCGAAGAACACCGATCTGCTGACGCCTGCCCTGCTTGACCGGCTGCTGCACGAAAACGCCGAGCGGCCGGTCGCCGCCTTCGTCCACTGGGGCCGCGAGTACAAGACCGAACCGTCGGCGCGCGAGGACATGCTTGCCGACCAGATGCGGCTGCGTGGCGCATCGGTCATCGTCGGCGGCCATCCGCATGTATCGAGCGAGGCGATCGTTCCGCTTGCCGGCGGCGATGTTGCGGAGGTCTATTCGCTCGGCAATTTCCTCTTCGACCAGAGCGCCCAGCGGTCGTCGGGATCGATGCTGGAACTGCGCGTCTTTGCCCAAGGCACGGTCTTCACCCGGCTTTTGCCGCTGCCCAACTATTTCGAGATGGGCCGCAAATAGGCACGCCAGGGTGTGTTGAGATTCAGGTCAGGCCGAGCCGGAGTCAAAGACGGTGCGAAGCGACCAAACAAGGCAGATTCCGAGAACCGGAGCGGAGCGTACTTTTGGCTCCGTGAGCACCGGAAGCGCAGGAACCCGCCGTTTGCAGGCCGGCATCACTTGAATATCGATGCACCCTAACCGCAGCCGACCATATCGCGCGGCAGATAGCAGGCCGCCGGCTCGGTCTTGGTTTCGAACAGCGACTGCTTCGGCCGAAAATAGAAGAAGGTGACCGGCTTGCTCTCGCGCACGCTGCCATCGGCAAAATGCGCGGCGATGCTGAAGCTATGGATCGACGACATCGACGACCACATCTTCAGCCGCGCCGTGTAGGCGCTGATCTTCTTGTTGCCGCGCACCGGCATGGCGATGGTGTAATCATGCTTGCCGATCGGGAACTCGATGTTCTGGTAGCGCATCGCTTCCGGCGTGCCGCCGCCGCCATCGCCGCATTCGGCCATCGCTTCCGGCGTCTCGAAAACAGCCATGGTGATAGAGGTGCGGAACGGCTCGCTCTGCTGGTAGACATGACCTTCGTCGTCCGACCAGGAATAGTCGAACTTGCCGATCGCATTCAGCGTCATCGCCTGTTGCATGTTGCCGAGATAATCGGCGACCTCGCCGAACTTGATCTTGTTGGTGAGCTGGCTGCGGCAGACGTTGAGACTATCGACAGAAGGACAGGGAAACCGCCCCGTCTCCAGGCTACCCGTGTCGACGCCAGCCTCTGCGAGCACGCTCTTGATCGACACGTCGACGCCCTCGCCGAAACTGCCGACATCCTTACTGAACATGCGGCTGGGATCACCGGTCGGATTGCCTTCGTCGTCGACCGTGGTGAACTGGATCGACATCTTCATATCCTTGGGCTCGCCCCAACCATTGTTGATGATCGAGAAATCCGGACGGAAGCCGACGCAGCCGAAATGCTCCGATATCGACAGCATCGGCTTGCGATAGGCATCGCTGGCGGCGACCTTCATTTCCAGACTGTCGAGCTTGACCCTGGACTGGTCTGACGTCTTCAGGTCGACCTCGGCAAAGGCCGGCGCGTCCTCCCAGTTCATACCTTCATAGACATTGCTGGTGGTGACCTGGCCGGTGCCGTTCCAGCTGTCATTGTACTGGTCCGACAGCGGATAGATCGCGATATCCTCGTCGCGCACCAGATGCTGGTACTGCATGTCGGATTGCTGGGTCATGCGCTGGTCGACCGCAACGCCGATCTCGACCTTGTCGGCATCGCCGCCGCCGGTCTGCGCCTTGAGCAGCCCGCCGACCCTGGCATCGGCCAGCACGTCGGGACGCATTCCGCCGACCTCCTTGCCCATTGCCCATTGCGACTCGTAGATCGTGCCTCCGGCAAGCCGCGTGCGGCCCTTGCCGTTCTTCAACCCGTCGACAAATGAGCCGGCAAAAATCTCGCCGGTCTTCGACAGCAGTCGCCCCTCGCCATTCGGCGCGCCGGCGACGAACCGACCCTCATAGCGGTTGCCGTCGGCGTCGACATGAATACCCGTCCCGTCGAGTTGCCCGGCACGCCAATGCCCGTCGAAAACCTCGCCAGAACGCAGCTCAAGCCGGCCTTGCCCGTCGGGCCGGCCATTGCGGACGTCACCGAAATAGCTGGAATAGATGGTTTTTGGATCATAGCTCGCCGAGCCACGCACCCGCCACACCAGCCTGCCCTTGCCGTTGATGGTGCCGTCCTCAGTGATCGTCCGGTCAGGCGACTGGCCGGCCGCCGGCTCCCAGACGAAGTCGAGGTTTTTCTCCGGATGGAAATCCCAGACCCGGACCATCCTGCGCAGCACCGAGCGCGTGTCTGCCTGGTAGAGGATCTGGACCCGTTCAGCCCAGGCGCCGCCGGCGGGACCGGTCGGTGGATCAGCGAAGGCCGGTGATAGCATCAGCGCGGCCAGCATCGATGCGGCCGCGATCCCGAACATTGTCCTTGTCCGCACCATCCCTTGAGCCCCTCTGGATGCCAACCCCTTGGCCCCTTAAGCGTAGTCGGCGAGCCGACCTCGTGCAAGAGAAGCCGCATCGGAAGCATCGGCATGAAAAAGGGCGGCGGGATTACCCCGCCGCCCTTTGTCTTTGCGGTGATTGCGCAGCGATTACTTGTACAGGCTGTTGATCCACTGGATGTTGGCCGCGTTCAGGCGCACGGCGGTGTTCGCGTCGGGGCTTTCGGCCACGTTGACGCCGGTGATGATGCGCTGCTTGGAGTTGTTGTCATAGGCATAGACCGAGCTGCCGCTCGACCCCGGGAACGTATCGCAATCATACTGGAAATATTCCGGAGCGATGTTTTCGGCATGCACTTCGCAGTTCGCCTTCCACATCGTGCCCATCGGCTTGTCGCCGGGATAGCCGACGAGGTTGGCGGTGAAGTCGCCGAGATCGTCATAGTTGGCGTAACCCAACCAGCCGAGGTTGGTGCCGACATCCTGCTTCAGCGTGATGATGCCGAGATCCCAAGGGATGACCGAACCATAATAGCCCTGGTAGTTGTCGATGAAGCCCTGCAGCACGTAAGCGCTCTCATAGGTGAAGGCGCCGAACGGTGCGTCGTCTGCTGTGCTGCCGTTGAGGCCCGGCACGAACAGATACTCGGACAGCCAGTCCTTGTCCTCATGGCTGTAGAGGCAGTGCGCCGCGGTAAGCACCGTGCGCGGGCCGATCAGCGTTGCCGAGCAGCTGCCATAGTTGCCCGTCTTCGGCGATTTGGCTTCGAGATAGCCGATTGCCGAGAACGGATAGGTCTTGGTGTTCTTGACCTGCTCACGGTCGTCGGTGCCGAAAACCTGACGGCCGGCTTCGCCTTCGCCAAGGTCAGGATCTTCGGTCTTGCGCTGCGCCCCGTCCTTTCCGTTGGCCGGCGCGTTCAGTTCCTTGATAATAAGATCCCGCAACGCATCGCTCGGCTCGATCTTGATCTCCTTGCCATCGGCGGAACGTCCGACGATGCCATAGGATTTGACAGCCGTTGCCTCGTCAGCAAGCGGTGCGGCGCGGCTGTCTTCGTCAGTCAGCTTCGGCGACGCGATTGGTTTTGCCCGCCCGGGCTTATAGTCGCCTGAAGTTACGTCCCGCATGCTTTCGCCATTTCCGGCACTGGCGGAGCCAGGATCGGCGGCGAAAACCGGGACCGTCCACATTGCAGTTGAAAGCAATGCGGACGCAATGATAGCGTTTGTCAGTTTTGTCATGGTGAGACTCTCCCAAAAGTCAGCAAGGACTTGATCAAAATACAGAAATATTGTCGAGATCGTGGTGAAGCCGAAAAATGAGTTTGGTTACCGGCGCCTGAACCTGATCATCACCCCACGCGGTCTGTCGAAGGCCCCCGCCAAAGACACCCGCGCCGGTATACTGCCTAAATTAATACAACATTGGAATGACAAATCGCTTCCACGTAGCCCGTGGGGGGCTATAGGGTTTTGAACGGGTTCCGCACGGGAACGCGATCCGCGAAGCGGCGCCGGTTTGCTGGCGACTGTTTCGCTGATCGTGCGCCGGAGCAGCTCGTTCGGGAACGTGTCTCAGGAGGATTCAGGTGCACATCATCCATCGGTTCAGGCCGATCGTCGCCGCGTCGGCGCTCGCCATCGCCTCGGCTCTTGCCACCGTCAGCGCCAGCCAGGCGGATGACACCGCCAGGCCCGAAGCGGCGGTCTCGCCGATGAAACGCGTTGCGGATGCCAAGGCCAAGGCTGCGGCGGAAAATCCCGAGGGTGCCGATCGCGTCTATGGCGGCAACCAGGCCGAAAAGGGTGCCTATCCGTTTCAGGTCGCGCTGCTCACCACCGACAGGTTGGACGAGAACCCGGCTTCGCAGGCCAATGCACAATTCTGCGGCGGCAGCCTGATCGCGCCGCAATGGGTGCTGACGGCGGCCCACTGCCTCAACGACAAGGGCCAGCCGATTTCGCCCGACGCGGTCACCGTGCTGACCGGCGCCACCGATCTCAGCGAGGGCAAGCGCCACAAGGTGGTGGAGGTCATCGTCAACGAGGGTTACAGCGAGCAGACGCTCGACAACGACCTCGGCCTGCTGCGGCTTGCAGAGCCGGCCGATGCGCCGACCATCAAGGTCACCCATGACGCCACCCCCGACACCGGCAAGACCACTGTCACCGGCTGGGGCAAGATGCAGGATGGCACCTTTCCGACCACGCTGATGGTTGCCGACCTCGACCTGCAGCCGAACACCGCCTGCAACAGCGGCATCAAGGCCATCTATGCGCATGATCTGAAGGCCGCACTTGGCGATCTGTCCCACCGCATGCGTTATTCGGAAAAAGGCATCGACGCTGCCGCCAATGCGATTGCCGCCGACATGACAGACCCGCTGACCGGCAACATGATCTGCGCCGGCACCACCAGCGGCGTGCGCGATGCCTGCAACGGCGACAGCGGCGGTCCGCTGTTCATGACCGGCGCCGACGGTCCGGTCCAGGTCGGCGTCGTCAGCTGGGGCGAAGGTCCGGCGGACGGAAGTGCGGCCTGCGGCCACAAGGACGCGTACGGCATCTACACACGGCTGGCCAACTACACCGGCTGGATCGAGACGAAAATGAAAACGCGGGCGCCGGCACCGGCAAAGCCCAAGGCAGGGCTAGGCACTGCCCAGAAACCAGCCACGCCCTGAAGCGAAGGCAATTCGCCTGACATGAAAAACGGCGGGAGAGGTCCCGCCGTTTTTATTTGCCGGCTTACCGAGATTACTTTCTCGGTGGACCTTTGCGCTCCGCTGAAGCCGCCCACAAATTGATGTCGGACTCGCGCGCATAGCTATCGATCTCGGCGAGTTCGGCATCGCTGAAGTCAAGCACCTTGAGCGCGCCAACGCAGTCCTCGACCTGTTCCGGCCGGCTGGCACCGATCAGCGCCGAGGTCACCTTGCCCTTGCGCAGCACCCAGGCCAGCGCCATCTGCGCCAGTGTCTGGCCGCGCTTGCCGGCGATGGCGTCGAGCGCCTTGATGTTGGCGATGGTCCTGTCGTTGATGAAGGCTGTCTTCAGCGACTTGCCCTGCGAGGCGCGGCTGCCTTCGGGAATGCCACCGAGATATTTGTCGGTCAGCATGCCTTGCGCCAGTGGCGAGAACACGATGGAGCCGACGCCTAGCCCTTCGAGCGTATCGAGCAAGCCGTCTTCCTCCACCCAGCGGTTAAGCATCGAATAGCTCGGCTGATGGATGACGCAAGGCGTGCCAAGCTGCTTCAAAATATCGGCGGCCTCGCGCGTGCGCTGCGAATTGTAGGACGAGATGCCGGCATAGAGCGCCTTGCCCGAGCGCACCGCATGGTCAAGTGCGCCCATCGTTTCTTCCAGCGGCGTATCGGGATCGAAGCGGTGCGAATAGAAGATGTCGACATAGTCGAGCCCCATCCGCTTCAGGCTCTGGTCGAGGCTGGCCAGCATGTACTTGCGCCCGCCCCATTCGCCGTAGGGACCGGCCCACATCTCGTAACCGGCCTTGGTCGAGATGATCAGCTCGTCGCGGTAACCGGCGAAGTCGGTGCGCAGGATTTCGCCGAAAGCGGTCTCGGCCGAGCCGGGCGGCGGACCGTAATTGTTGGCGAGGTCGAAATGCGTGATGCCAAGGTCGAAAGCCCGGCGCACGATCGCCTGCTTGGTCTTGTGCGGTGTGTCATTGCCGAAATTGTGCCACAGCCCCAGCGATATCGCCGGCAGCTTCAGGCCGGAGCGACCACAGCGGTTGTAGATCATGTTCTCGTAGCGGTTTTCGGCGGGGATGTAGGGCATGGGAAAATCCTCAAATGGAAGCGAGCCAGTCGGCTGCCATCGCGACAGCGCGGCGAGTCGGCTCTGCCGCCCACCCTTACCCCCTCCCGGCCGGAACGGGGAGAGGGTTGGGTGCCTGGTCTACTTCTTCTTCGCCAACAGCGCCTTGGCCTCCTTGACACCAAGTGCGGCCGGCCGTTCGCAACTGGTCTGCATGGCGACGAACTTGCCGGTTTCGCCTGAGCGCAACAGCCCGGTCATCACGTCGACGGCATGCAGCGCCAGTTCCATCGAGCAGCGGTGCGGCCTGCCTTCCGCGATCGCCACCGCCATGTCGGCGAGGCCGGCCGTGCGGTAGTTGGCCATCATGCCTTGCGAATGCATCTCGTTGGGAACGCCGAACGGATGCTTCCATTTCGGCAGCTTCTTGACCGGCTTGCTGTCTTCGGTGAAGCGCACGTCGCCGCCGAAGAAATTCGGATCCGGCACGAACACCGTGCCCGCCTCGCCATAGAGTTCCATCGGCGCGTGGCCATGCGCCCAGACGTCCCAGCTGGTGTTCAGCGTCACCACGGCGCCGTTCTCGAACTCCAGCAGGCCGTGGATGGTCGTCGGCGTGTTGACCGGGATCTTTTCGCCCGCGCGCGGCTTCGAGCTGATGGTGCGTTCCTTGGCGGGCGTCGACGCGAAGGCCGCCACCTGCTTCACCGGCCCGATCAGCTGGATCAGATTGGTGATGTAGTACGGCCCGATGTCGAGCACCGGTCCCGCGCCGGGCTGGAAAAAGAAGTCCGGATTGGGGTGCCAGTGCTCCATGCCGTGGCCCATGACGTGGCAGGTACCGCTGGTGATCTTGCCGAGCTTGCCGGTGTCGATCAGGTCGCGGACCAGCTGATGCGCGCCGCCGAGGAACGTGTCGGGCGCCGAACCGATGCGCAGGCCTTTCGCCTCGGCGCGTTTCTTCAGGTCGAGCCCTTCCTTGACCGACAGCACGAAGGGCTTTTCCGAATAGACGTGCTTGCCCGCGTCCAGAGCCTGCTTCGACACCTCGTAGTGCACCGCCGGGATGGTCAGGTTGACGATGATGTCGATGTCGTCGGCCTTGAGCAGATCGTCGACGGTTTCGGCGCGCAGCTTGAACTCCTTTGCCCGCGCCTTCGCCGCCTCCATGTTGATGTCGGCGCAGGCACGCATCTCGATGCCGCGGAACAGCGGTGCCAGCGAAAAATACGCCTTCGAGATGTTGCCGCAGCCGATGACGCCGATGCCAAGTCTCTTTGCCATGCTGATTGCTCCTAGTAGGTCTTGACGGCTGCGATCGAGCGGCGGGCGAAGCGCTCGATGTCGTTCGGGTTGTCCTGTTCCATGACGTAGTATTGGGCGCCGCTCTTGGCGCGCAGCACCTTGATCAGGCCGGCCCAGTCGATCGTGCCATGGCCGACATCCGACCAGCCATCCTCGTCCAGCCCTTCGCCGGGCTTGGCCATGTCCTTGACGTGGACGGCGCTGATGCGCTTGCCGTATTTGTCGATCCACGCCAGCGGATCGTCGCCGCCGCGCACCACCCAGGCGACGTCGATTTCCCACCCGATGTCCGGCGCTGCCGCGAGGATAAGCTCCTGCGGCACCGAGCCGTCGGCAAGTTTCTTGAACTCGAAATCATGGTTGTGCCAGGCAAAGCCGTAGCCGGCCCTTTTCGCGGCGTCGCCAACCTTTGCCAGACGCTCGCCGAAGCCGCGCCAGCCGGCGGCATCGGATGGGCGCTGGTCGGGCATCAGAAAAGGACAGATGAGCAGCGTGATGCCGAGTGTGTCGGCAATTTTGCGCACGCTGTCGAAATCGTTCTCGAGCGCGTCGATCGAGAAATGCCCGGTCGGCATGGCGAGCCCGTTCTTGTCGAGTTCGGCGCGAAAGGCCTTGGGATCATCATAGACGCCGCCGAAGCCTTCGACCTGGGTGTAACCGACCTTGCCGAGAGTCTCGAGGACGCCTTCCCAGGGTTGGAAATTGCGGGCGCTGTAAAGTTGGAATGACCAGTTCATCGTCTCTGTCCGTTCTGCTTGGGGAGGAGTGGGGCTTGGGAGCTACATGCGGTTGCCGGATTGGCTGTCGAACAGCGAGGCGCGGGCAGGATCAAAGCCGATCCGGATTGGCTCGCCATTGCGCAGCGCCTTTTCCGCCTCAACGCGGAAGGAGAAATTCTGACCGCCGAGCTTCGTCCATACCAGCGTGTCGGAGCCCATCGGCTCGACGATCTCGACGGCCGCATCGATGGCAAAGGGCATGGCATTTGCCGCCTCGCCAAGGGCGACATGCTCGGGTCGGATACCGAACACGCAAGGGCCGCTGCTGTTGCCCGCGCCGTCGAAAGCGTAGCGCTCGAGCGGTATGGATACATTTCCGGTCTTGAAAGCCGCGGTGGCGCCGGTCTCGGCCTGCCCGTCGATGAAGTTCATCGCGGGTGAGCCGAGGAAGCCGGCGACAAAGCGGTTGACCGGGCGATTGTAGATGGTCTGCGGCGCATCGAGCTGCTGGATGACGCCACCCTTCATCACCGCGATGCGATCGGCCAGCGTCATCGCTTCGATCTGGTCGTGGGTGACATAGATCATCGTGTTCTGCAGCTTGCGATGCAGCAGCTTGATCTCGACGCGCAGCTCGGCGCGCAGCTTGGCGTCGAGATTGGACAGCGGCTCGTCGAACAGGAACACGTCGACATCGCGCACCAGCGCCCGTCCGATTGCCACGCGCTGGCGCTGGCCGCCGGAAAGTGCTGCCGGTTTGCGTTGCAGCAGCGGCTCGATCTGCAGGATCTCGGCCGCCCGCGCGATCCGCTTGGCGATCTCGTCTTTCGGTGTACCGGCGACACGCAACCCGAAGGACAGGTTCTTCTCCACGGTCATTTGCGGGTAGAGCGCATAGGACTGGAACACCATGCCGATGCCGCGGTCCTTGGGCTCTTCCCAGGTGACGTTCTTGCCCTTGATGAAGATGCTGCCTTCGGAAACGTCGAGCAGGCCGGCAATGCAGTTGAGCAAGGTCGACTTGCCACAGCCCGAGGGCCCGAGCAGCACGATGAATTCGCCCTCGGCGACATCGAGATTAAGTGTCTCCAGTACGGTCACCACACCGAAGCTCAGTGACAGGTCCTGGATCGAAACGCTGGTACCGTTCTGCGCCATATCCACTAGCCTTTCACCGCGCCAGCGGCGATGCCGCGCACGAACCATCGTCCGGAGATGAAGTAGATGAGCAGAGGCACCGCAGCCGTCAGAATGGTTGCCGCCATGTTGACATTGTACTCCCTCACGCCGGTGGTGGTGTTGACGATATTGTTGAGCTGTACCGTCATTGGCCAGTTGGACCGCCCGGCAAACACGATGCCGAACAGGAAGTCGTTCCAGATGCCGGTAACTTGCAGGATGACGGCGACGACGGTGATCGGCACCGACATCGGCAGCATGATGTAGAAAAAGATGCGCCAGAAACCCGCACCGTCGACACGCGCTGCCTTGAACAGCTCGACCGGTATTGCGGCGTAGAAATTGCGGAACAGCAGCGTCAGGATCGGCATTCCGAAGATGGTGTGCACGATGATGATGCCCGGGAGCGAGGCGAACAGCCCGACCGAGCTCAATCCGATGATCAATGGATAGATCACGACCTGATAGGGCACGAAGGCACCAAACACGAGCAACCCGAAGAGCAGATTGGCGCCCTTGTATGGCCAGAAGGTCAGCGCGTAACCGTTGATCGACGCGCAGATGATCGAGATGATCACGCTGGGCAGGGTGATCTTCACCGAATTGTAAAAGCCTGGACTGAGGCCGTTGCAATCGCGACCGGTGCAGGCGTGGAGCCAGGCGTCGGCCCAGGGTTGAAAGGTCGGCTCGCCCGGAAGGTTGAAAAGATGTCCCAGCCTGATCTCCGGCATCCCCTTCAATGAGGTGACGATCATGATGTAGACCGGGATGAGGAAGAAGAGGGCCGCAACGACCAGGAAAGCATAGATGCCGATGCGGCCGGCCGATATCCGTCGCGGTTTCGGCCCGAAGGGCGTCACGCCAGCCTGATGCGACGCTTCCTGGAGCGGTTGAATTGCGGTGATCTGTCCGACGGTCATGCGCCCGCCTCCCGCAGGCGATTTCGCCGCCATAGTAGAATTCCGCTGAAAGCCAGCACGGTCAGGACCGGCAGCAGCATCATCGTTGCCCCAGCCATGCCTTGGCCGACGTTCTGGCGAACCGTGATGAGCTGGATGACGTAGACTGCCGGCATCGACGTGGCGATGCCAGGCCCACCGCCGGTCATGGCAATGACCAGGTCGTAGACGCGCACCACGCCTACGCATTGGAGAACGAAGGCGGTGGCGAAGGCACCCTTCATCATCGGCGCCACGATGGAAACGTGCGTGCGCCAGGTCGGGATGCCGTCGACCCTCGCGGCTTTCCAGATATCCTCATCAATGCCGCGCAGGCCGGCAAGCAGGATTGCCATCGTCACGCCCGAGCCCTGCCAGATGCCCGCCACGACCAGTGCGTACAGCGCGGTCTCGGCGCTGACCAGCGGGGCGAAGCTGAAACTCGACCAGCCCCAGTTGCGGAGCGCCTCCTGCAGGCCGAGGTTGGGGTCGAGCGCCCATTGCCACACCAGCCCGGTGACGATCAGCGACATGGCGAAAGGATACAGGAAGATCGAGCGGAACAGGTCCTCCTGGCGGATGCGCTGGTCCATGAAAACGGCGAGCAGGTAGCCGAACACCATGTTGCAGGTGATGGACATCAGGCCAAAGAACCAGATGTTGTTGACCGAGACGAGCCAGCGGTTGTCGGCCCAGAGGCGCCTGTACTGCGCCAGACCGACAAAATCGTAGGTGGGGAAGAGCTTCGAACTGGTGAAGGACCATAACACCGAGAAGCCGATGCCGATCACGAACACGCCGAGGGCAACGAGAATCATCGGTATTGTCCCGATGACGGCAGGCAGGTGAAATCTGCGCCTCCAGCTCTTCTGCATCGTCCGTCTTTCTCCGCTTCCACCGACACCTTGGGGCGTTTGCCGACGTGAAGGTCAGCGCTGTCCGAACCACCGGGCTTCAGAYCGCCGCAGCTTCCCGTCCTGCGATTGTCAGCCCGTCGCCGAGAAAAAGAGAGCTTCCTGTCGGGTCGGGACGCGACCGAGGCGCCGCTGTAAGGGCGGCGCCTCGGGGTAGTGATCAGTTCCTAATCGGAATTGCCGATGATCGTGGCGAACTTCGCGGTGGCGTCGTCAGCCGTCATGGAATCGTCTGCGAAGAATTGCGCGACGAGCTCATTAAGCTGCTGATTGGTGTTCTCGGTGATGAACCGGTTCGTCGCAGTGACGATGTTGGCCGGGTTTTCCACCGCCTTCAGCGACTTCTGCATACACGGATCGGCCGTCGACATGTCGACATCGCCACGCACGGGCATGGAACCCTTGGCGTTGTTGAAGGCGACCTGGACCTCCGGGCTGATCAGCAGCGCCGCAAGACGCTTCTGCGCTGCTTCGACATCCGGATTGTTCTGCTTGAAGAACAGGATGATGTCGCCGTCGGTGCTGACCACCGGCTTGGCCTCGTTCAGGCCGATCATGCAGCCGAAATCCTTGACTCCGGTCATGCCGGCCGCCGCGAACTCGCCGCGCGCCCAGTCGCCCATCACCTGAAGTCCGGCCTTGCCGGTGATCACCAGGTTGGTGGTGTCGTTCCAGTTGCGGTTGGCGTAGCCGTTGTCGGTGAACTGCTTCAGGGCCCTCAACTGCGTGAAGACGCCTTTCATCTCTGGGCTGCCCGCAATTTCGGCGCTCTTGGTGGTATACATCTTGTCGCGCTGTGCGACACCGAGAGCCTCGGTAACCATGTCCTGGAAGAGCAACTGAATCTGCCAGCCGTTTCCGTCGCCGCCGATGGCGAAGGGGATGAGGCCTGCCTCCTTGATCTTCGGCGCGGCCGCGAGGAAATCGACCAGGTTCTTCGGCTCCGGCACGCCCGCTTTCTCGAACACCGGCTTGGAGTACCAAGCCCAGTAATTCGAATGGATGTTGACCGGAACGCACCACCAGTGGCCGTCAACGAGACAGGCGCTGCCGATCGCCTTCGGGCGAATAACCTGATCCCACTTGCCAGCGGTCGCGACGTCCGTCAGGTCGAGCAGCTTCCCGCCCGAAATCAGTTCTTCGTACTGCCGGCCGGGATTGAACTGAGCGGCACCGGGCGGATCGCCGCCGAGCACGCGCTGCATGACGGTCGATCGGGCGGTCTCGCCGAGTGCGATGGCGCTGTCCACCCAGCGGTCGCCGTGGCCGTCATTGTCAAAGGCCTTTGCGAACTGCGACACCGCCGCCGACTCGCCCTTCGACGTCCACCAGTGAATCACTTCCAGGTCCGTCGCCGCGGCCGGACCGGCAAATTGCAGAGTAGCCGTCGCTGCCAGCGCAGCGGTCAAAAGTCTGTATCGCATTTCGGTTCCTCCCAGAATCTGAAACGTTACAGATTTTCGATACGGGAATTGCGTGACCTGCGCAACCCCATGATCGAAACGAGTTCGATATTTTTTCGAGCCGCGAACAAATTCACATGAGCAATCGCTTTTATATGCGCCGCAGCATGGATCGCTGCACTGCAAGACATCAAACTGCGCGTGAAAGCCGGCAAAGGCGATGATAAAAGCGATTTCTTCTGCAATCCCAATGGATTTCCGCAAGACAGCCGTCGGCCTCGCCGCGAGTGGCGGCATCTCGATATTGGCAATCTGTAACGTTTCAGTATATTGACGCTTGCCGGGGCTGGAACGCATACCGTATCGCTGTGGCGGCGATTGCCGATCCGGCCTGCGGCTGCTATGCGCCTGACGGGCGGGACGAATGGACAGACGGCGTACGGAAAACAACGAAGAGGCGTTGGCGCAGGGGCGGCCGACTTTGAAGACGCTTGCCTTCATGACCGGGCTCGGCGTCACCACCGTGTCGCGGGCCTTGAAGGACGCTCCGGAAATCGGCGCCGAGACAAGGCGCCGTGTCCAACTCGTCGCCAAGCAGATCGGCTACCGGCCGAACCGCGCCGGCGTACGCCTGCGCACCGGCAGGACCAATGTCATCAGTCTCGTGCTCAACACCGAGCGCGAGATCATGAGCTTCGTCTCGGACATCATCTACGGCGTTTCGGAGGTCATTGCCGACACACCCTACCATCTGATCGTCACGCCCTATTCGCGCTCGCAGGATCCGCTCGACCCCATACGCTATCTGGTCGAGACGGGCTCGGCCGACGGCGTCATCATCTCACGCACGCAGCCGAATGACCCACGGGCCCGCTACATGCTGGAGCACGGCATTCCCTTTGCCACGCATGGCCGCACCGATATGGGGCTGGTCCACCCCTATCATGATTTCGACAACTACGCTTTTGCGGTGGAAGCCGTGCGTCGTCTGGCCGGCATCGGCCGCCGCCGGCTCGCTTTGTTGTCACCGCCCGTCGGGCTGACCTACCACAGTCACACCGTCAACGGCTTTGCCGATGCACTGAGCGAGGTCGGCGCCAGCGAAATCCCCTTCAACACTGTTTCTATCGACCATACGATCGAGCAGATCCGGAGCCGGACCGCGCAAGTGATGCGCCGTGAAGACCGGCCGGACGGCTTCGTCAGCAGCGCCGCCGCGGCGACATTGGCCATCGTCGCCGGCATCGAGGATGCCGGCCTCAAGCTTGGCCGTGACGTCGATGTCGTGTCCAAGCAATCGTCGGACCTACTGCATCTGTTTCGCACGGAATTGCTGGTCGTCAACGAGAATTTCCGGCTGGCAGGCTCCGAACTCGCCCGCTCCGTTCTCGGTTGGATCGGCGGCGCCGCGCCCGGCACGCTGCAGAGCCTGAGCGTACCGAGCGAAGTCCTGGCCTATCGGCGCTCGCTGGATTAGCTATTTTCAGCCTGCCGCACCGCTGCCCCACGGCCCGTGGAATGCACCCGGTCCGTCGATACGCTCGAAGCCATGCGCGCCAAAGAAGTCGCGCTGCGCCTGGATCAGGTTCGAGGTGCCGCGGCCCTGGCGGTAACTGTCGAAATAGGCAAGTGCGGAAGACAGCGCCGGCACCGGGGAGCCTGCCTCCGATGCCCTTGCCACGATACGCCGCAGCGACGGATGCGCTTCCTGCATCAGGGCGATAAAGGCCGGCGCCATCAGAAGATTGGTCGATGCGCCGCCGGAACCGAACGCCTCGGCCATGGTGTCGAGCATCTGCGAGCGGATGATGCAGCCGGCGCGCCAGATCCTGGCGATGGTCGGCATCGGCAGGTTCCAGTTGAACTCCTTGGAGGCGCCGCTCATCACCGCAAAGCCTTGCGCGTAGGCGGCGATCTTGCCGGCGAACAGCGCCAGTTCGAGATCTCCAAGCAATGCGTCCCTGTCGCCGGAAATCTTCGTCACGCCGATATTGCCATAGGCTTTTTCCGCCGCCTGCCGCTCGTCCTTGATCGACGACAGCACGCGCGCCGCCACGGCCGCCTCGATCGCGGTCGCCGGAATGCCGAGCTGCTGCGCCTCGATGACCGACCATTTGCCGGTGCCCTTCTGGCCGGCGCGGTCGAGGATGATATCGACCACCGGCTTGCCGGTCTTCGGATCGTCTGCGGCCAGCACCTTGGCGGTGATCTCGATCAGGTAGGAATTGAGCCTGCCCTTGTTCCAGTTGGAAAACACCGTGCCGATATCCTTCGGCCCCATGCCGAGGCCGTCGCGCAGGATGCCGTAGATTTCGGCGATCATCTGCATGTCGGCATATTCGATGCCGTTGTGGATGGTCTTGACGAAATGGCCGGCGCCGTCGGTGCCGAGCCACGCCGCGCAGGGCTCATCGTTGAATTTGGCGGAGATCGCGGTCAGCACCTTCTCGACGCGTTTCCAGGAATCCTCGGTGCCGCCGACCATGATCGACGGCCCGTGGCGCGCCCCCTCCTCGCCGCCGGACACGCCCATGCCGATGAAAGTCAGACCCGAGCCCGAAAGCTCGGAGAAGCGCCGCATCGTGTCCCGGAAATTGGCGTTGCCGGCATCGATGACGATGTCGTTGGCCGACAGCACGCCACGCAAGGCTTCGATCTGTTCGTCGACCGGCTTGCCGGCCAGCACCATGATGATGATCGGGCGTGGCGGTCGGATCGCGGCGGCGAGTTCTTCCAGGCTGTAGCAAGGCACCACCATGTCCTTCAGCGCGCCGGCATTCTCGACGAAAGCGTCGGTGCGTGCCCTGGTGCGATTGAAGACAGCGATGCGGTGCCCGTGCTCGGCGATGTTGAGCGCCAGGTTGGAGCCCATCGTGCCAAGGCCGATCAGGCCGATTTCGGCTTTTTCCATCGTTTCTTCCCTGCTTTCGGATCTTGTTGGTTCGAGCTCGCGGTTTGCCGGGATGCCCATTCTTCGGCGAGATGATTGACGGGCCTTTCGGGCCGCGTCAACCGCCTCGCCGAATTGTGTTGCATCGGCCGAGTTCGGGGCACTTGGCGGTCCAGCTTTTACGGTCTGATATCGACAGGCGCTTCGATCTTCACCATCTCGAAGTCCGAGACCAGGATGTCGATGCGCACCGTCCAGCGGCCAGGAACCGGGATGACGAGGTCGTCGACACGCCAGCTGCCATCGCCGGGCTTGGTCGCGGCACGTTTGAGCGGCTCAATGCCTGAATCGGGCTTCGACAACACCAGCGTCACCTCCATGGCGTCGAGCGGTCCGAAATCGCCAGTCATGATGATCATCGAGGCGACGACCGGTCCGGTATGGCCGGGTGTGATGCTGAGATCCGCCATCGCTTGCAGCGCATGGATATGGACCGAAACCGGCTGCGCCGCGGCGATCGCCAGTGCCCGTGGCGGCGGCGTGAAGCGCCAGCCCGCGGCGACAGCGAAGATCGCCAGCACGATCAGCATTTCGACGCCGATCGAGCGGGCGAGCCTGCGCTGCACTTCCGTCGCTCCGGCCTCGGCCGATGCAGTGAGCTTCCAGCGATTGACGGCGGCAAGCGTGAACAGGAAGACCAGCAGCCCGAGCTTGATCAAGAGCAGCTTGCCATAAACGGTGCTGACCAGCGCCGCCGGCGTCTGCACCTGGATGACGGCAAGCACGATGCCGGCAGCGACAAGCACGGCCACCACCGGCACGATCATGCGTGAGAACCGCCGCAGGAATGGCGCGACCTCCGCCGACTGACCTTTCAGCGCCAGACAGAGCGGCATCAATGCGCCGGCCCAGAAGGCGATGCCGACGCCGTGCAGGAACACCATCGGTCGCGTCAGCCATTGCGGCTCGGCGGCACTGGCATGGCCACTGGCGGCCAGCGCAATACCCACACCGGCAAGTCCAGCCAGCGCGACCGGCTTGGCGGCCAAGCGTGGCCCGGCCAGCGACAGCAGGCCGAGCCCCAGCGCGATCAAGGCGGCCAGCACCGTCCAGCCGAAGCTGGTATCGAGCCCGGTCCGCCAGATGACCGGCTGCGCCAGATGGGAGAGCGGCGCCCCGAGCGCATCAAGCCCCTGCAAGCCGAGCGACAGCGGGGCCGCGACCAGCCCGCACAGGATTGCCCCGATAGCGAAACGCCGGCCGGACGGCCCGCCCTGGGTCAGCCAGGCAAGGGCGAAAGCGCCGCCGACGCCAAGGAAAAGACCAATGTAGAGAAGAACCTTGCCGAGCCAGATTGCCGACCGCTGCGGCCAGTCGACGGCCTCGGAGGCGACCGGCGGCTCCGTTGGTGCGCCAATGGAAAACAGCAGCGAGCCGCCGACCGGATGACCATCGGCGGAGATGACGCGCCAGCTCAGCACATGCGTGCCGGATTTGAGGTCCTGCGGATTGTCGATTTCGACCGTCTGGTCGCTGAGGCGGAAAGCGGTCAGCGGAACCGGCGTGCCGTCGGGCTTCACCAGCGTCAGCACCAGCGGTGAGACCGGCTCGCTGAAGGTCAGCGAGAACTGTGCCGGCCCCTGTGCCAGCACCACACCGTCGGCCGGGTCGGTCTTGATCAACGCGGCATGGGCAAAGGCCGGACTAGTCGAGGCCATGGCGATGAGCAGCATCATCATCGCCAGAAAGCCCCCGGCAACCCGGCTGACGAGCTTGCTGGCCATGTGAATCATCCGCAGTGAGGATATCGCGATCATGCCATTGCCATGAAATGGCGGCGCATTCCGCGAACGAAGTGCGCCGCCGAAAGACATCATTTCTTCGGCAACAGCTTGATGCCGGGCGCCGGATTTTCCAGGGCGTCTTCATCCTGTCCTGCTGCCGGGATCTCGATCCAGCGATCGGCGGCGCCGTCGCATTCCTGCACGACAGGGAAGTAGAGCTTCTGGCCCACGGGCAGATCGGCCGTCAGCGTCGCGCGGAATACAAACTCGTCATAGAATTCATCCGGCAGGCTGCCGCCGCTCCAGTCGACTTCCTTGACCCCATCGGTCACCGCCTGACCGTAGAGCTGGTAGGATTTGTCGTACTTGCCCTTCTTGACCTGCAGCGTCCAGCCCGGCTTCGGCATCGGCTTCACCGCGATCACCCCTTCCGGGATCTGCACGCGCACGGCGATCGTCGCCTTGCCGTCGCAACCATGCGGCACGCGCAAGACAGCCTTGTAGGTCGAGCCGACGGCCGCTTCCTGGGTTTCGAGCGTGATGTGCGCGAAGACAGCACTTGTCCCGAGGAGAAAAAGCGCACCGGCCGACAAAAGGTACTTGTTCATAATGGTCCCTCTGATTTCAGATTTTATCGAAATGGTGCGATCAATCGGCATGGTCGTCCGTGGCGCCGCCCATGCCCTCGACGGCGAAGTCGACGCTGACGGTGCCGGCCTTCTCGAAGGTCAACGTGGCGGAGAAGGTTTCGCCTTGCTTGGGTTGCCGTTTCAGGCCGATGAACATCAAATGATAGCCGCCAGGCGCCAGTGCGACCTTGCCGCCGGCCGGAATCTCCAGGCCGCCGGCAACGGGCCGCATGGTCATGACACCGTCCTTGACGCTCATTTCATGCAGTTCGGCCTTGTCCGAGATGTCGGTGGAAATCGACAGCAGCCGGTCCGACGTGCTGCCTTTGTTGGTGATGGTGAAATAGCCGCCGGCCACCTTGGCGCCTGCCGGCGTTGCACGTGACCAGGGGTGCCCGATCTCGAGATCGCCGATCTTGAACCCATGCGCGAAGCCGGTCTGGGCGCCGGCGAACAACAGCGCAAAAGCCAGTACGGCGATGCCAAGGCGCGCCTCGAAGCTGCGCAACAAGCTGCCGGGCATAGGACGCGCGGCGATGCGAAAAAATTGGGACATGGTTGCTCCATGAAGTGAAGGTCGCGCCGTTACCGGTCGCGGACAGTTTGATGTTTGGATGGGTACGCCCGCGAAAGGTTCCGCCGGGCAGACAGACTCAGGCCGTCCGCGGCGGCGCGCGCGGATTCGACGGCGAGCGCTCACGCGCAAAGTCGAGATGGATGGCCGCCGGAAAGACGAAGGCGACGGCCTCAAAGGAACGCGCCCCCAGTGCCAACCCGGCAACGGGTGGCGGCGCAAAGGCCGGCGAAAACATGCTGCAGCCAAGCACGCAACATGCCGGCAGATGCGACGGTGGCGGGTTGCCGCCAGGAAGCTGGGTCGCACCCTCACGGGTGCAGATGACGTTGCCGAAGGCATCGAGTTGTGACGCATTCGGCGCAGTGCCGAAGGCGAACGCACCGAGCGTCGACTGGAGCAGCAGCAGATGGGCCGCGACAAGCGCGACCAGAATGCTCCACCGCTTCTCCCGGCTGTTCAAACGATCTGCCTCATCAAGCAATCACCGGAGAGATACCTATCACGGGAGGGACAGGTCGAAAATCGGCAATTCGATGCTGCGGCAACGCGGCATATCAGGGTTTCAGGGGCGGCCGGCTCTCCGGGATCGAGGTCAGCAATGTCTGGCGCGCCGACTTCAGGTGCTTGCGGCAGGCGGCGTCGACCTTGCCGAGGTCGCGCGATTTGAGCGCCGCGATATAGGCGAGATGCTCACCGATCGCGACCTCGTTGCGCTCGCGCTCCTGCGCCTTGTTCCACTGGTAGTGATAGTGGAAGATCATGGCGATGACGTCGTAGAAATCGACGATGAAGCGGTTGTGCGACGCCCGGTGGATGAGCCGATGGAAGCGCTCATCCAGCTCCGAGAATTCGTTGAAGCGCGTGGCGATTTCGCTTGCCAGCTGGCGATGCTCGTCCTCCAGCCGGTCGAGATCGGTCCAGACCGCGCTGTCCTGCGGCAGAGCGGCGAAGGCCGCCGCCGACCGCAGTTCGAACATCTCGCGGATTTCGGTCAGTTCCAGCGCGAAGGCACGGGTAAAGCCCTTCAGCACCCAATGGCTGTTGCGGCGCTTCTCGATCAGGCCGAAGCGGGAGAAGCGGATCAGGAACTCGCGCACGCTGGTGGTGCCGACGCCGATCTCGCGCGCCAGTTCGAGCTCGTTGATCTGCATGCCTGCCTCGGCGCCGCTGGCGAGCAGCCGTCGCATGAACGACCGTTCGATGATCTCGGCTAGCGTGTCGGTCTCTTCCTCGGGGAAGAAATCATCGGGACGCGGTTCGCGCAGCACCGTCTTGGCGCGCTTGTTCCAGGCGATCAGCCCGGTCTCTTCCATGCGCGCCAAGATGGTGCGGACGGTCGTCCGGCTGACACCAAGCAATGTACCCAGCTCCGGCTCCGAAGGCAGGCTACGTGTTTCATCGAGCAGCCTGAGGCACCTGTTGTAGGCATCCTTGTAGACGTTGTTGCTCTTCGACATCCCTGACCCGTTGCACGCCGTCGCTTGCGGCTGCTGGCTTGAAGCGCAATATGACGTTCCCATGACCCCTGAAAAGCTAAATCGCTTTCGGAACACCCAAGGACATGCGGAACTCCCCAGCGAAAAAACAATTGACGCAAAACTGTTTTTTCACGATAAAAGACATTATCTTTTAACAGGCGCGTGTCAATCCGCCCGCGCATCCCAGGATCACCCAGGAAACCGCCCGTGAACGCCTCCAACAGCATTCTTCTGTCTCCCGCCGACAATGTCGCCGTCGCCAACGGCCGCATCGAGATCGGCACCACGCTGCCGGGCGGTGCCGTCGCCACTGCGCTGATCGAGCCCGGCCACAAGGTGGCCATCAAGCCGATCGCCGCCGGCGAGGCCGTGGTGAAATACGCCCAGGCAATCGGCCGCGCGACACAGGACATCGCGCCGGGCGAGCACGTTCATTCGCACAATCTGGTTTTCGAATCCGGCCGTTTGCCCGTAGTGCCGCCGAGCGAGGCCGAGCATGCGACAGAAGCCGACCGCAGCCGCACCTTCATGGGTTATCGCCGCGCCGATGGTCGTGCGGGTACGCGCAACTTCATCGGCATCATCGCCAGCGTCAATTGCTCGGCCACGGTTTGCCATGCCATCGCCGACCAAGCCAACCGGACCCTGCTGCCGAAATATCCCGGCATCGACGGTTTCGTCCCGATCGTCCACGGCCAGGGCTGCGGCATGAGCGGCACCGGCGACGGCATGATGGTGCTGCATCGCACGCTCGCCGGCTACGCCCGCCACCCCAATTTCGGCGGCGTGCTGATGGTCGGGCTCGGCTGCGAGGTCAATCAGCTCACCCTCTATGGCCAGAAGGGCGCTGCCGCCGGCAAACGCCACTTCAACATCCAGGACGCGGGTGGCTCGCGCAAATCGGTCGAAAAGGCGATGCTGGTGCTGGCCGAGATCGCGGAGGAAGTCGGCCAGCTGAAGCGTGAGCCGATCCCGGTCAGTGAGATCGTCGTCGGCCTACAATGCGGCGGCTCCGACGGCATGTCTGGCATTACGGCCAATCCGGCGCTGGGCGCAGCCGTCGACATCCTGGCCGGCGTCGGCGGCATCGGCATCCTTTCAGAAACAACCGAGATCTATGGTGCCGAGCACCTGCTCGCCTATCGCGCGGCAACACCGGAGATCGCGCAGAAGCTCGACGGTTTCGTCAAGTGGTGGGAGGATCACGTCGCCAAGCATGGCGCCTCGATCGACAACAACCCCTCGCCCGGCAACAAGCGCGGCGGCCTTACCACCATCCTGGAGAAGTCGCTGGGCGCGGTCGCCAAGGGCGGCCAGACGCCGCTCAACGGCGTCTTCGGCTATGCCGAAAAGGTCACCGGCAACGGACTGGTGTTCATGGACACGCCCGGCTACGACCCGGTCTCGGCCACCGGACAGGTGGCGGGCGGCGCCAATGTCATCGTCTTCACGACCGGCCGTGGCTCGTGCTTCGGCTGCCGGCCGACGCCGTCGATCAAGGTCGCCAGCAACTCGACCATGTATCACACAATGGAAGAGGATATGGACGTCAACTGCGGCGTCATCGCCTCGGGCGAGAAAACCATCGCCGGCATGGGCCGCGAGATCTTCGAACTGATCGTCGAGACGGCTTCCGGCCGCAAGACCAAGAGCGAGGATTTCGGCTACGGCGACAACGAGTTCGTGCCCTGGCATCTTGGTGCAACGCTCTAACCCGTTGTTTTTGCGTAATTCCCAAGGGAAAGCGCTATGCGCTTTTCCCGGGAAAACCGTTACACGTCTTTCCAGGAATTGCTCTAGATTGAACTGACATCTGAAGGCTGCCAACCGGACAACGGTCGGCAACAGGGAGGTTTTCGCATGAACAAGCGCCGCATCGGTCAGACCGCGCTCGAGGTCACCGAGATCAGCTTTGGCGGCGCCGCGATCGGCGGTCTCTACCGCGCCTGTTCGCGCGAGTCGGCAATGGAAACGCTGCAAGGCGCCTGGGAGGCCGGCCTGCGTTATTTCGACACCGCACCCTTCTACGGTTTCGGCCTGTCGGAACGCCGCTTCGGCGACTTCCTGCGCTACAAGCCGCGCGACTCCTATGTGCTGTCGACCAAGGTCGGCCGCCTGTTCCGCCCCGTGCCGGACGACCGTGTTCCCGATCACTCCTATGTCGACCCGCTGCCGTTCGCGCTGGACTATGACTATTCCTATGACGGCATCATGCGTTCGGTCGATTTCAGCTATGCGCGGCTTGGCCTCAACAAGATCGACATCCTGTTCGTCCACGACATCGGCGCCTATACGCATGGCGTCGAGAAAACCAAACTGCATTTTCGCGAGTTCATGGATGGCGGCCTCAAGGCACTCGAAGAGCTGAAGCGTTCCGGCGTCATTTCCGCCTATGGGCTTGGCGTCAACGAGGTCCAGATCTGCCTCGATGTGATGCGTCGCGCGCCACTTGATTGTATCCTGCTCGCCAGCCGCTATTCCTTGCTCGACCGCAGCGCCGAAGCGGAACTGCTGCCATTGTGCAGGGCACAACAAACGTCACTGGTCATCGGCGGTGTGTTCAACTCCGGCATCCTGGCGACCGGGCCTGTGCAAGGCGCGCATTTCGACTACCTGCCCGCCAACCACGACGTGCTGGACCGCGTCGGTGCGATGGAAAGGATCGCCACCGAGGGTGGCTATCCGCTGGCCGCTGCCGCGTTCCAGTTCCCCTTGCATGAACCCGCGGTCGCCACGGTGCTGACCGGCACCGCCAAGCTGGCAAACCTGACCCGCAACCTCGAATTGCTCGACGTCGACGTGCCCGAGGCGGAATACGCCAGATACCGACCCTATACTCTGGTGCAGGAGCTGGCGTGAAGCTCCCATCCACCCCCCCGTGAAAGCTGACCCATGCTTCACATTCTTGCGATCTCATAAAAGAATGAATATTCCATATTGACTAAAGAGTGGAATTAATATTCCATGTCTTCACGGAACGGAACGGGAGCATTTGACGGCGGCAAGGGAGGAGTGGCGCGGTTATTTTGCCCCTGCCAGACCTCGGCAGGGTTGAAGCGAAACACCGCTTGCATCGGACAGGTCGATGCACTATCAAAACACTGTAAATGTTTTTTATTGATAAAGTTCTGTTTGGGCCACGCCTATCCGGACGGAGCTTCCGTAACGTTCACCGGGCGACTTAGGGAGGATTCCTAATGAAATTCGTAACCAGCATTCTCAACCGCCGCGCCGTGATGACGTTGGCAGCAGCTTCGATGCTCGCCGGCGTCATGCACTCGGCGCCGGCCTCGGCGGCGGACGTGACCATTCCGATCATCGTCAAGGACACGACGTCCTTCTACTGGCAGATCGTTCTGGCCGGCGCACGCAAGGCCGGCAAGGACCTGGGCGTCAACGTACCGGAACTCGGCGCCCAGGCTGAAACCGACGTCAACGGCCAGATCTCGATCCTCGAGAATGCCGTCGCCGGCAACCCGGCCGCCGTCGTCATCGCGCCGACCGAAGCCAAGGCGCTTGGCAAGCCGATCGACGAAGCCGCTGCCAAGGTCAAGGTCATCGGCATCGACTCCGGCGCCGACTCCAAGGCCTTCACCTCGTTCCTGACCACCGACAACGTGCAGGGTGGCCGCGTCGCCGCGGACGGTCTTGCAGCAGCCATCGGCGAAGCCAATGGCGGTAAGGTCGAGGGCAAGGTCGCGTTGATCACGGCACTTCCCGGTGCCGGCTCGCTGGAACAGCGCGCCCAGGGCTTCAAGGAACAGCTCAAGGCAAAATATCCGGGCCTCGAGCTCGTCGCCGACAAATATGCCGACGGCCAGGCCACCACCGGCCTCAACATCGCCACCGACCTGATCACTGCCAATCCGGACCTGAAGGGCATCTTCGCCTCCAACCTGATCATGGCGCAGGGCGTCGGCCAGGCGATCGCCGAGAACAAACTTGCCGGCAAGGTCGGGCTGATCGGCTTCGACAGCGACGAGAAGCTGATCAAGTTCCTCAATGACGGCGTCATTTCCGGCCTCGTCGTCCAGGACCCGTACCGGATGGGCTATGACGGCATCAAGACGGCGCTCGCCGCCTCGAAGGGCGAGAAGGTCGAGGCCAATGTCGACACCGGCGCCAACCTCGTCACCAAGGCCAACATGAAAGACCCGAAGATCGACGCCCTGCTCAACCCGAAGCTCTGAGCCGTCGCATCCAAATCGTTTCCGGGGCCTCGCGCCCCGGAAACATCCACTGCCGGCACAAACGGCTTGGCAATCCACAAGCTTGAGCTAGGCTGCCTTTCGAGGCCTATCTTTGCCTTGCAGCGTGCCAATCGTGAGGCCAATCTGGGAGGATTGTCATGACGTCGACGGCGCAGGACCTGCATCCGGCACCCGTGCTGGAACCAGGGCGGACCATCCTCGAATTGCGCGGGCTGGAGAAGCGCTATCCCGGCACCCACGCGCTGAAGCCGGTCAACCTCGCTTTCAAATCCGGCGAGATCCACGCCATCGTCGGCGAGAACGGCGCCGGCAAATCGACGCTCATCAAGCTTCTCACCGGCGTCATGCCGCGCACCTCCGGAGAGGTGATCTGGGAGGGCCAGCCGGCAGCCTTGGCGACACCGCATGAGGCGATGGCACTCGGCATCAATGCCGTGCACCAGGAGGTCGTGCTCTGCCGTCACCTGACGGTGGCAGCCAACATGTTCCTCGGCGAGGAGAATTCGCGCTTCGGCATCCTGCAGCAACGCGCCATGGTCAAAGAAGCACAGAAGATCATCGACGATCTAGGCTTCGATCTGCCCGCGCATGTCACGCTCGGCGACCTCACCATCGGCCAGCAGCAGCTGATCGCCGCCGCCCGCGCCACCGTGCGCGGCACGAAATTCCTGATCTTCGACGAGCCGACCGCCTACCTGACCCGCAAGGAGGCCGACCAGCTCTTCACCCTGATCCGCCGGCTGAAGGGCGAGGGCGTGACGATCATCTACATCAGCCACCGCATGGAGGAAGTGTTCGAGCTGGCTGACCGTGTTTCCGTGCTGCGCGACGGCACGCTGGTCGGCACCCGCAACATCGCCGAGACCAACGACGCGGAGCTGGTCAAGATGATGATCAACCGCTCGATCGAACAGATCTACCACAAGGAACATTTCACACCGGGCGCGGCGATCCTCGAATCCAGGAACCTTTCCGGCAAAGGCTTCGAGAATGTATCGATGACGGTCCGAGCCGGCGAAATCGTCGGGCTCTACGGCCTGATCGGCGCCGGGCGCAGCGAGTTCGTCACCACGCTTTACGGCCGCCACCGTAAATCGGCCGGCCAGATCCTGTGGGAAGGCAAGCCGGTCCAGATCAACTCCGAGCATGACGCGATCAAGCTTGGCATGGCGCTGGCACCGGAAAGCCGTCGCGATCAGGGTCTCTGCCTCAACCTTTCGGTCGGCCTCAATCTCAACCTGCCGATCTACAAGCGCATCTCGAACAATCTGCTGATCTCCAATGCGCAGGAAAGGACCCAGGCCGACCGCCAGATCGCCGATCTCAGGATCAAGACGCCGACGCGCAGTGCACTGGCGTCCAGCCTGTCCGGTGGCAACCAACAGAAGATCGTCATCGGCAAATGGCTGGCCCACGGCGCCAGGCTGTTCATCTTCGACGAGCCGACGGTCGGCGTCGACGTCGGCACCAAGGCCGAGATCTACCGCCTGTTCAGCGTATTGTTGTCGAAGGGAGCCGGCATCATCCTGATCTCGTCCTACCTGCCCGAGGTTTACGAACTGGCCGACACGCTGCACGTATTCCGCCGCGGCAAACTGGTCGCCACGCACGGGTTCCGCACCGCCGACCATGAGGAAATTCTCACACAGGCGCTCGCCGAGAAACAAGAAAAGCTGGGAGAACAGATATGAGCACCGAGGCGATTCCTGCCGAAAAACCGAAGCGCAACTACAATGCCCTGTTCGGGCTGACGCTGCTGGCGCTGCTGGTGCTTCTGTGGGTCATCCTGTCACTGTCGACATCAAGCTTTGCTTCGGCCAACAACATCTCGAACCTGCTGCGCCAGGGCTCGATGATCGCCATCCTGGCCGTCGGCCAGACCTTCGTCATCATCACCGGCGGCATCGATCTTTCGGTCGGCGCCGTGGTTGGCTTCGCCACCGTCATAGCCGCGATGCTGATCAATGCCGGCATCCCGGTCTTCCTCGCCATCCTTATCACCTTGCTGGTCGGCGTCGCCATCGGCCTGTTCCATGGCTTCGGCATCGTCAAGATGGGGCTGCCGCCCTTCATCATCACGCTGGCAACGCTGACGTCGTTGCGCGGCATCGGTCTTTTGATGACCAACGGCAATTCGATCTCGATCAACAACGATGCCTTTCAGGAATTCTCGCGCAACTCCTTCCTCGGCGTCCCAAACCTGTTCTGGATGGTGATCCTGGTCGGCATTCCGGCCTACATCTTCCTCCATCACAGCCGTTGGGGCCGGTATTTGTTCTCAGTCGGCTCCAATGCCGAGGCCTCGCGCCTGTCCGGCGTCAATGTCCAGCGAACCATCTACATGGCTTACACGCTGTCGGGTCTCTGCGCGGCGTTCGTCGGCGTGTTGCTGGCCTCACGCATCGGCATCGGCAACCCGACCCAGGCCGAGGGTTGGGAACTGCAAGCGATCGCGTCGTCAGTGATCGGCGGCACCTCGCTGTTCGGCGCGGTCGGCTCGGTGCACGGGCCGCTGCTCGGCGCCTTCATCCTGGCCACCATCAACAACGGCGCCAATCTCTTGAACGTCAACGCCTTCTGGCAGCGCATCATCACCGGCGCGCTGATCATCATCATCGTCTATTTCGACGGGCTGCGACGCCGCGGTAGCAAGTGACAATAATTTGAGATCGATCGCCGGCCCTGTCGCGAAAATGGGCCGGCGATTTTCATGACAAACTGGATTGAAGCATGAAAGCCGTCGTCTGCCGCTCGCCTGGCGAGCTCGTCCTGGAAGACCGTCCGGCGCCGAGCGCGCCACCTCCCGGCTGGGCGCTGGTGGCTGTCAGCCATGTCGGCATCTGCGGCACCGACTATCATATCTTCGAAGGCAAGCACCCATTCCTCGCCTATCCCCGCATCATGGGCCATGAAGTGTCGGGAACGATCGTCGAGACCGGCGAAGGCGTTGCACTTTCCGCTGGCGAGCCGGTGGTCATCAATCCCTATCTTTCCTGCGGCAAGTGCATTGCCTGCCGGCACGGCAAGCCGAATTGCTGCGTCAAGATCGAGGTGCTCGGCGTCCATCGCGACGGCGCCATGTGCGAACGGATTCTGGTGCCGGCACAAAATCTCTATCCGGCAAACGGCCTGTCGCTGGCCGACGCCGCCGCTGTCGAGTTCCTGGCCATCGGCGCGCATGCTGTGCGACGCGCAAGCGCCGATCCCGGCGCCCGCACGCTGGTCATCGGCGCCGGTCCGATCGGGCTCGGCACCGCCATCTTCGCCGGCATCGCCGGGCTTGACGTGACGCTGCTCGACATGAGCAGCGAAAGGCTTGCCTTTGCCGCGAACGAGCTCGGCTTCCAGACCCTCGACGGTTCGCGCGGCGCGGTGTCTGATCTGGTCGGGCAAGCGACCGCTGGCGAAGGCTTCGATGTGGTCTTCGACGCCACCGGAAACACCCAGTCGGTGCAGTCGGCCTTCGCCCATGTCGCGCATGGCGGAACACTGGTGCTGGTCAGCGTCGTCAAGGACGACATCACCTTCTCCGATCCGGAATTCCACAAGCGCGAGATGACCCTGATCGGCAGTCGCAATGCGTTGCGCGCCGACTTCGACCACGTCGCCGCCTCGATCCGCAATGGCGCCGTGCCATTGGCCAAGCTCGTCACCCACCGCACCACGCTGGCCGGCACGCCACATGATCTCGCACGCTGGGCACACGAGAAATCCGGTCTGATCAAGGCTGTGATAGAAGTCGGATGAGTGCAATCCTGGAAAAGTTTGAAGCGGTTTTCCCGGGAAAAGCGCTTAGCGCTTTCGCTAAGGGAATTGAATTCGACAATCTAGGCAACCGGCGGTCTCGGCTCACAACGCCGACAATTTGAGTTCGACCCGCTCGGCCGGGAACCGTGACTCGGAAAACTGGATCGGCTGGCCGTCGGGCGTGACGTTGACGGCGACCGTGACCAGCACGATGGCGCCAGGCTGCAGGTCTAGGTCGGCAAGGTCGGCGGCATCGGCATGGCGTGCTGACAGCATTGTCGATTGCCTCAAGTAATCCTCTATGCCGAAACGTGCCAGCGATGCGGTGATCGAGCCGGTTTCAGCCATGGCGGCATCGATGCCGGCAAAGCGCCTGGCCTCGAACCAGCCCGCAGCACGCGACACCGGGCGACCGTCGGCTTCGCCGCGTGTTTCCAGCCGGATCACGTTTGTTCCCCTCGCTAAGCCCAGCCCCTCGGCGACGCGCTGGCTGGCCGGCTCCACCGACGAGGCAAGCAGGACTATATGCCGTTCCGACGCCTGCCCTTGCAGGCCTGCCGAAAACCGTGTGCGCGCGCCGATCGGATAGGACAGCCGCTTGCGCGACAGCACGAAGGTGCCACGTCCCTGTTCGGCCCGCAGCACCCCTTCCTGCACAAGGGCTGCTATGGCACTGCGCACCGTGTGACGGTTGACGCCATAGCGCTCGGCCAGCGCAACCTCCGGCGGCAGCGCTGCATTCTCGGCGAAATCGCCGATGGCGATCGCATGCAGGATCTTGTCGGCGATCTGCCGCCACAGCGAGACACCACTCCGCCGCTCGATGCTGTCCGCTGCCAACTGCCCGACCATTAATTGCCCCAGCCTCCGATTGCTTGTCATCCACCCGTCATGGACTCGCGCTAGATAATAGGTATAATTTGTATAGTTGTCTATATCAATAGACAAATCTAGCCAAGAGGAATGTTGCTCATGCGAGGACAGGAAGCCCGCGATCAGGCCGAGCGCAAGGCCGCCATGGCAACACTGGCGCAATCCAGCGGCGATGACGTCGTCCGGCTCTGGAACGCTACCGGGCTGCCCTCGGAAGCTGAGCTGCTGCGCGGCCCGGAGACCGGCTTGGTCACCGTGCGCGGCCGCATCGGCGGTGGCGGCTCCCCTTTCAATGTTGGTGAGACGACCGTTACCCGCGCCACTGTCCGGCTGCCGTCCGGACAGGTCGGCCATTGCTACGCGCTTGGCCGCGACAAGCAGAAGGCGAGGCTGGCGGCAATCGCCGACGCGTTGTGGCAGGACCCGGCGCGTCGCGCCGAGGTCGAGACCGGGCTCATAGCGCCTCTGCGGTCGGCTCTGGCCACGGCGCATGAACGGCGCCGCGCCGAGACGGCGGCAACGAAGGTGGATTTCTTCACCATGGTTCGCGGAGAAGACTGATGGAGATCGCAGCGCAATCGATCGAAGGCGGATTCGCCGATCCGGTCTTCGACGCCCAGATCGTGTTTCGCGCGGTCATGGACGCGATGGCGCGGCCGGGCAGCGTGCAACCCCTGCCCGCCTTCGCCCGCCCGCCGGTGCCGCTTTCAGCGACCGCCGGCGCCGTAGCGCTGGCGCTTTGCGACAACGACACCCAACTCTGGCTCGACCCGGCTTTGCAGCCCTCTACCGCGATCAAATCCTGGCTTGGTTTCCACACCGGTGCGCCCTTGGCCAACACGCCGGCCGATGCGCATTTCGCTTTGATCGCCACGCCGGCCGAGATGATGGCGCTCGATGGTTTTTCGCAAGGCACGCAGGACTATCCCGACCGCTCCACCACGCTGATCCTGCAAGTCAGTGATCTCGTTTCGGGTGCCCCGCTGCTGCTCGAAGGCCCCGGCATCGAAACCAGTGCCACGATCGCGCCGGCGCAGATGCCGCGTCATTTCGTCGAACAGTGGAAGCAGAATAACCAGCGCTTTCCGCGCGGCGTGGATATCATCCTCGCCACATCGGATGGCGTCGCCTGTCTGCCGCGCACAACGCGCATCAAGACGATGGGGGCCTGAGATGTATGTCGCGGTAAAAGGTGGCGAAGCGGCCATTGCCAACGCCCACAGCCTGCTCGCCGACCGCCGGCGCGGCGACCGTTCGGTGCCCGCCCTTCGCCTCGACCAGATCGTCGAACAGTTGGCGCTTGGCGTCGACCGGGTGATGAGCGAAGGCTCGCTCTACGACCGGGAACTGGCGGCGCTTGCCATCGTCCAGGCGCGCGGCGACCTGATCGAGGCGATCTTCCTGGTGCGCGCTTATCGCACCACGTTGCCGCGCTTCGGCTACTCCAAGGCGATCGACACTGCCACCATGCTGGTCGAGCGGCGCGTTTCGGCGACCTACAAGGACCTGCCCGGCGGCCAGCTGCTCGGCCCGACCTTCGACTACACGCACCGGCTGCTCGACCCTGAGCTTGCCGCCGGCGGCGATGTCGCCGAGCCGCTGCAGCGCGAGACCGAAACGCAGGCCATGCCGCGCGTTTCTGCGATCCTTGCTCGCGAGGGCCTGATCGAGCCGGATGGCGAGATGCCGCAGGACCATGTCCCCGGCGACATCACCTGCGAGCCGCTGGAATTCCCGATGGCGCGCGACATCCGCCTGCAGGCGCTGTCACGCGGCGATGAGGGCTTCTTGCTGGCGCTCGGCTATTCCACGCAGCGCGGCTATGCCCGTAACCATCCCTTCGTCGGCGAGATCCGCATCGGCGAGGTCGAGCTGGAACTGGATGTCCCCGAACTCCCGTTCGCCGTGCCGCTCGGCACCGTGCGGATCACCGAATGCCAGATGGTCAACCAGTTCAAGGGCTCGGCCAAGGCGCCGCCGCAATTCACCCGCGGCTACGGCCTGGTCTTCGGCCAGAGCGAGCGCAAGGCGATGGCGATGGCGCTGTGCGATCGGGCATTGCGCGCTTCGGAACTCGGCGAAGATGTCGTCGCCGCCGCGCAGGACGAGGAGTTCGTCATCTCGCATTCCGACAATGTCCAGGCTACCGGCTTCGTCGAGCACCTAAAGCTGCCGCACTATGTCGACTTCCAGGCCGAACTCGACCTCGTGCGCCGCATGCGCGCCGAATATGACGCCCGCGAAAACCCGGTGAAGGCGGACGACAAGAGGGAGGCCGCGGAATGACCGCTCAACCGACAGACATCGCCACCTACAACTTCGCCTACCTCGACGAGCAGACCAAGCGGATGATCCGCCGCGCGATCCTCAAGGGCATCGCCATCCCCGGCTATCAGGTGCCGTTCGCTTCGCGCGAGATGCCGATGCCTTATGGCTGGGGCACCGGCGGCGTCCAGGTCACCGCTTCGATCATCGGCCCCGACGATGTCTTGAAGGTCATCGACCAGGGCGCCGACGACACCACCAACGCGGTCTCGATCCGCGCCTTCTTCAAGAAGGTCGCCAACGTCGCGGTGACGACCGATACCGCGAGCGCCACCATCATCCAGACCCGCCACCGCATCCCCGAGCATCCCCTGACGGCGGGCCAGGTGCTGGTCTACCAGGTGCCGATCCCCGAGCCCTTGCGCTTCCTCGAGCCGCGCGAGACCGAAACGCGCAAGATGCATGCGCTGGAGGAATACGGCCTGATGCATGTCAAGCTCTACGAGGACATCGCCAGGCACGGCCGCATCGCCACCACCTATGCCTATCCGGTCAAGGTCGAGGGTCGCTACGTGATGGACCCGTCGCCGACGCCGAAATTCGACAATCCCAAGATCCACCGCTCGCCCGCTTTGCAGCTGTTCGGCGCCGGCCGCGAAAAGCGTATCTATGCCGTGCCGCCCTTCACCGAAGTGGTCAGCCTCGACTTCGAGGACCATCCGTTCGAGGTGCAGACCTTCGACCAGCCCTGCGCGCTGTGCGCGGCCGAGAATGTCTATCTCGACGAGGTCATCCTCGACGACCACGGCGGCCACATGTTCGTCTGCTCCGACACCGATCACTGCGAGAAGCGGCGTGAAGAGGGTCATCTTGGCCATCTTGCCCCAGAGACGATGGAGCCGGCGCAATGACCGACGAACCATTGCTGCGCGTCTCGGCGCTCTCCAAATTCTACGGCTCGCGCGTCGGCTGCGACAACGTCTCCTTCGACCTGTGGCCCGGCGAAGTTCTGGCTGTGGTCGGCGAGTCCGGTTCCGGCAAGACGACCCTGCTCAACTGCCTGTCGACCCGGCTGTTGCCGAGTTCCGGCACCGCCAGCTACCGCATGCGCGACGGCCAGTTCCGCGAGCTCTACCGGATGAGCGAGGCCGAACGCCGCTTCCTGATGCGCACCGACTGGGGGTTTGTCCACCAGAACCCGGCCGACGGCCTGCGCATGACGGTGTCGGCCGGCGCCAATGTCGGCGAACGGCTGATGGCGGTCGGCGACCGCCACTATGGAAAGATCCGCGCCACGGCCGTCGACTGGCTGTCGCGCGTCGAGATCGACGAAGACCGCATCGACGACGAGCCGCGCGCCTTTTCCGGCGGCATGCGCCAGCGCCTGCAGATCGCCCGCAACCTCGTCACCGAGCCACGGCTGGTGTTCATGGATGAGCCGACGGGCGGCCTCGACGTCTCGGTGCAGGCACGCCTGCTCGACCTGCTGCGCGGCCTGGTCACCGACCTCGGTCTCGCCGCCATCGTCGTCACCCACGACCTTGCCGTGGCGCGTCTTCTGTCGCAGCGCATGATGGTGATGAAGGATGGCCGCGTCGTCGAAAGCGGTCTCACCGACCGCGTACTCGATGACCCGCGCGCGCCCTACACCCAGCTTCTCGTTTCCTCGATACTTCAGGTGTAACCCATGCCGACGCCCCTCGTTGTCTCCGACGTCGCCAAGAGCTTCGCCATGCATCTGCGCGACGGCATCAAATTGCCTGTCGTGGCCGGTGTTTCGTTCTCGATCAGGGCTGGTGAATGCACCGTGCTCGGCGGCCCGTCCGGTGCCGGCAAGAGTTCGATCCTGAAGATGCTCTACGGCAACTACGCCGTTGACGAGGGCCAGATCATCGTCAAGCACGATGATGGGCTGATCGATCTCGCCACCGCCAGCCCGCGCACCGTGCTTGCCATACGCCGGCAAACGATCGGCTATGTCAGCCAGTTCCTGCGCACCGTGCCGCGCGTCTCGGCGCTGGACGTCGTCGCCGAACCGCTGGTCGAGCGCGGCGAGGACCGCGAGAACGCGCGCGGCAAGGCACGCGCCTTGCTGGCGCAGCTCAACCTGCCGGAAAAACTCTGGGCGTTGCCGCCGGCAACCTTCTCCGGCGGCGAGCAACAGCGCGTCAACATTGCGCGCGGCTTCATCACCGAGCACCCGATCCTGCTGCTCGACGAACCGACCGCCTCGCTCGATGCCAGGAATCGCGACGTTGTGATCGAACTCATCGCCGCCAAGAAGGCCGCGGGCGTCGCCCTGCTCGGCATCTTCCACGACCACGACGTGCGCGAGGCCGTCGCCGACCGCATCATCGACGTCACCGCTTTCGCGCCCGGAAAAATCGCCGCATGACGAAAAAGTTGTCAGAGACGCCGCTGATCCACCCGACGGCGGACGTGCAGAACTCGACGCTTGGCCGCTGGACCGAGATCGCCGACAGAAGCCGGGTTTCCGAGAGCATCCTCGGCGACTATTCCTACATGATGCAGGACTGCGCCGTCTGGTGCGCGACGATCGGCAAGTTTTCCAACATTGCAGCCAGCGTGCGCATCAACGCCACCAACCACCCGACGTGGCGGCCGACGCTGCACCATTTCACCTATCGCGCTTCCGACTATTGGGACGACGCAGAGCACGAAAGTGAATTCTTCGCCCAGCGCCGCGCCAAGCGGGTCACCATCGGCCACGACACCTGGCTCGGTCACGGCTCGACCATCCTGCCCGGCGTCACTGTTGGCGATGGCGCCGCGGTCGGCGCCGGTGCCGTCGTCTCGAAGGATGTCGCACCTTACACCATCGTCGGCGGCGTGCCGGCCAGACCAATCCGCGAGCGTTTCGACCGCCGTACCGCCGAACGCTACCAGGCGCTCGCCTGGTGGGACTGGGACCATGCCAAGCTGCGGACAGCACTGGATGATTTCCGGGAACTGTCGGCCGAGGCCTTTCTGGAAAAATATGGCGAATAGGCGATCACATCATTGTCATGGGTGAGCCTGTTTCATCTCCCTGACACATCGCCGGGGCGGGACGCCATCTGCCCTGGAGATCGCAAATGCCTGTTTCTGTCAGACCCTCGCTCGCCGGATTCTTTGCCGGCTCCAATCCGAAGCCACCCGTTCATCTCGGCACGCGCTACGACATGTCGGGCAATTTCCTGATCGAGCCCGGCAACACGGTCGTCAGCCATCTCGTCAGCGGTTCGCCCTCCGAGGCCGTGGTGCTTGAGGTGCGCGACCGGATGCTGGCGATGCCCGATGCCGACCGGCTGGCCTTCACCCCCGTCTCCAGCCTGCACATGACGCTGTTCCAGGGCATCATCGAATATCGCCGCCGCTTGCCTTACTGGCCGCATGACGTGCCGCTCGACACCAGCATCGACGCAATGACCCGCCTCTATTTGGAACGCCTGAAGGGTTTTAAGGGCTTAGGCCCGTTCAACATCAAGGTGGTCGAAATCGTACCGACCGGCCTCACCGTCGCCGGCGCGACCGACGAGGACGTGCGCATCATGGGCGCATGGCGCGATGCCTTGGCGGTGCCGTTCGGCTACCGGCATCCCGACCATGACAGCTACGTCTTCCACATCACCTTCGCCTATCAGATCCAGCGTCTTGCGGATGACAGGGCGGCCGTATGGCAGCAACTGTTCGATGACTCTCTCGCGCTTTTCGCGCGGCAGGCTCCGGCGATCGAGATCAAGGCGCCGGCCTTCTGCAGCTTCAGGGACATGGAGCATTTCGAGGAGTTGCAGGTGCTCAGCTGATCGACACCACCAGGCGCCTGACGCCGCGCCTGTGGGCAGTAACAAAACTGACATCAATCCGACACCGCAGGTTCATGGCGCTGCGCTAGCGAAGTTCTTAACAGACCTTCAACGCGACTGGACTGGAAACGACCATGTCAGCCACGCTCGAAATCCGCGGCGTCACCCGACGATTTGGCAAGAACACTGCCGTCAGCGATATCAACGTCTCGATCCCGCAGGGTCAGATGGTTGGCATTATCGGCCGTTCGGGTGCCGGCAAATCAACCCTTCTTCGCATGATCAATCGTCTCATCGATCCCAGCCAGGGATCGATTTTTTTTGACGGCGCCGAGGTTTCCCAGCTCCGCGGTTCGCCGCTCCGGCGCTGGCAGCGCGACTGCGCCATGATCTTCCAGCAATTCAACCTGGTGCCGCGCCTCGACGTGCTGACCAATGTGCTGCTCGGCAAGCTGAACCACCGTTCGACCATGTCGAACCTGCTCGGCATGTTTTCCCGCGCCGAGTGCGCCGAGGCGGTCGCCGCGCTCGAGCGGCTCGACATTGCCCGCACCGCAATGCAGCCTGCCGGTACTTTGTCGGGTGGCCAGCAGCAGCGCGTCGCCATTGCCCGCGCCATGATGCAGCAGCCCAAGGTGATCCTCGCCGACGAGCCGATCGCTTCGCTCGACCCACTCAACGCCAAGGTGGTGATGGATTCGCTGCAGGACATCAATCTGCGCGAAGGCATCACCGTCGTCACCAATCTGCACACGCTGGACACTGCCCGCGCCTACTGCAACCGCATCATCGGCATGGCCGCCGGCAAGGTCGTCTTCGACGGCCCGCCGGAAGAGCTCAACCGCGAGGCCGTCCGCCTCGTCTATGGCGCCGACAGCAATGGCGGCGAAATCTCCGAGGCCATCACCTCGACCAGCATCGCCTACAAGCAAAAGATCACTGCATCCGCCGGACCGCTCGAGCCCGCATTCCCGGGATATTGAGTCAAGAAAGAGCGACCTGGATCGCCAGCCCGCGTCAAGGGCACCTGTCAGAATAACCAACGCTACCGGCGCGGGGCCGGAACCCACAGGAGAGATATCCAATGTTCAGGAAGATGGTTTTCAGCGCCGTTTCGGTGCTCGCCATGGCAACCAGCATGGCCCACGCCGCCGATATGAAGGAATTCCGCGTCGGCATCCTCGGCGGCGAGAACGAAACCGACCGGCTGCGCAACTACCAGTGCCTGGCCGACCATCTGAAGGCCGAATTCGGTTTCGAGAAGGTCTCGCTGTTCCCCGCCGCCGACTATGACGGCGTCATCCAGGGCCTGCTCGGCGGCACCCTCGACTTCGCCGAACTCGGCGCTTCCGGCTATGCCAGCATCGCCCTCAAGGACCCGAAGGCGGTAACCCCGATCCTCACCACCCAGCAGACTGACGGCGCCACCGGCTACTATTCGATCGGCCTGGCGCTCAAGTCTTCCGGCATCACCGACATCAAGTCGGCCAAGGGCAAGAAGCTTGGCTACGCCGATCCGGATTCGACCTCCGGCTATCTGATCCCGCTGACCCAGATCCCGAAGGACACTGGCGCTTCGAACGAAACCTTCTTCGCTTCGACCCAGTTCAATGGCGGTCACGAGAACAACGTCCTGGCCGTGCGTGACGGCAAGGTCGACGTCGCGGTGGACGATTCCTCGGGCATCGGCGATTTCAAGAACGGCTACACCTCTGGCACCTTCCACAAGGAAGTCGCCAAGGGCGCCGTCGACCCTAACGACTTCGTCGAAGTCTGGCGCTCGGGCCTGATCCCGAACGGCCCGCTGGTCGTGCGCACCGCGCTCGGCGACGACATGACCGCCAAGCTGACTGCCTTCTTCACGGCCCTGCCGGCCAAGGACAAGGCTTGCTTCGAGGGCGTCGAAGGCGGCGATTTCACCGGCTACGTTCCGGTGAAGGCGGACTTCTACAACGTCATCGTCGAAGCCCGTAAGGCGGCCATCGGCGGCTAACGGCAAAAATCAGAAGGGCGGTGTTGAAAGCACCGCCCTTTCTGTTTGTCCGATCATGACCCTTTCCGTGACAGCCCCCTCCGCCGCCACCCATCAGATGGCCGATGCCTGGCGACGCCAGATATCGCTGCGCCGGCTCTATACGGTGCTTGGCGTCGGTTTACTGCTTGCCGCGACGTTTGCGAGCATGTGGTTCGCCGACGAAGCCAATGCTGGGCACTTCTTCGACCGGCTGCCGCATATTCTGGACTTCCTGAGCTGGCTGATCCCCAAGGATTGGAACGACGTCTGGCGGGCGCTGTTCGACATTGCCTCGCCGCATGACACCGGCACCCAGGAATTCAACTTTCCGCTCGGCCGCGTCTATGTCTGGGGCGGCTTTTACATCCCTGAATATTTCGAGCTCATGCTGACCACGGTGAACGTGGCCCTGGTCTCGACGTTTATCGGCTTCATCTTCGCCGTGCCGTTTTCCTTCATCGCCGCGCGCAACCTGACGCCGCATCCGGTGCTGAGGCTCGTCGTCAAGCGCTTCATGGAGCTGCTGCGCGCTTTTCCGGAGATCGTCATTGCCGGCCTCTTCGCCGCCATCGTCTCGACCGGTCCGATCGCTGCCATCATCGCCATCGGCCTGCATTCGATCGGCGCGCTCGGCAAGCTGTTCTATGAGATCAACGAGAACATCGACATGCGCGCCGAGGAAGGCCTGAGGGCGGTCGGCGCCAACTGGTTCGAGCGGGTGCGCTTTGCCGACCTGCCGCAGGTGCTGCCCAACTTCATGTCCTACACGCTGCTCCGCGTCGAGATCAATGTGCGCGCTTCGACCATCATCGGCGCCGTCGGTGGCGGCGGCATCGGCGAGGAATTGAAACTCTCGATCTCACGCGGCTTCGGCGCCAAGACGCTGGCGCTGGTGCTGCTCTTGTTCACGACCATCTTCATCATCGACCAGTTCTCGGCCTGGCTGCGCCGCAAGCTGGTCGGCGAACAAGCCTTCCTGATGGGTGCTTAGCCATGATCCCGAAAAGTGGAATCCGGTTTTCGGAAAAGACCATGGCAAAACCAAAAGATAGAGCCCCATCCCGGTCCTATCGGGATGGATCAGGTTCTTGATCATGGCGACGATGACCGCCGACGAAATCCGGTTGATCGAGGAGCGCTACCCGCAAGTGTTCCGGCGGCCGACGTACAAGCGCTTCGCCCCGCTGTTCCTGTTCGTCGGCATACTGCTTTACCTCATCTATGCCTTGTGGTTCTTCAGCCTGCCGCAAGTGCTGCGGGAATCGCACTGGGAACGACTGCCGCTCTTCCTGACGCAGTGGGTCAGCTATGACCTGCAGCCGGAATTTCGGCTCGACCAGCCCGAGATCACACCGAAATACCCGCGCTTTTCCGCGCTTGGCGAGAACCCGAATCCAGACTGGGTCATCAAGAACGCGGACGGCACTTTCAGCGTCCTGATCGACGGCCCCGGCAAGTCCGTCACCTTCGACAAGACCAAGGCGACGATCGTGGCCAATGGCGAGACGGTGCCGGTGTCGCTGACCGGCGGCAAGCCGGTGATCTCGGGCCCGGTGCCGGACTGGATCACCGCTCATGACGACGAGGTGGTGGCCAAGATGGGCTTCGCCGGCGAAGTGCGCGTCACCGTCGACCGCGTCAAGGTCCGCAAGCGCTTCCTCGGCTGGGCAAATTTCGTCTTCGACACGCGCTCGCCCTTCTTCGGCAAGTCGGCCAGTGAAGTGGCCTCGCTGATCGTGTCCGGCCCCGAACTCAAGCCGGGCACCTCTAACCTCGCGCTGGCGGGATACAATATCTGGAACAACGCCCAGTGGCAGCACGGCGACGTCTGGACGAAGTTGTTGCAGACCATCGTCATGGCCTTTCTCGGCACGCTGCTCGGTGGCATCGTCGCCTTCCCGCTTGCCTTCTTCGCCGCCCGCAACATCACGCCGAACGGGCTGCTCAGCCAGGTGCTCAAGCGTTTCTTCGACTTCATGCGTTCGGTCGATATGCTGATCTGGGCGCTGTTCTTCACCCGCGCCTTCGGCCCCGGTCCGCTGGCCGGCAGCGCCGCGATCTTCTTCACCGAGATCGGCACGCTGGGCAAAACCTATTCGGAAAGCCTCGAGAACATCGACGACAAGCCGCGCGAGGGCATCAAGTCGACAGGCGCCAACGGTCTTCTGGTGCAGCGCTATGGCGTGATGCCTGAAGTGATTCCGATCTTCATCAGCCAGACGCTCTACCAGTGGGAATCCAACACCCGCGGCGCCACCATCATCGGCGCCGTCGGCGCCGGCGGCATCGGCCTGAAACTGTGGGAAGCGATGCGCACCAATTCCAACTGGGCCAACGTCTTCTACATGGTGCTGCTGACGCTGGCCGTGGTGTTCATCTTCGACAACATATCCAACTTCCTGCGCCGCAGGCTGAGCCGGACCATACACGACTACAACAGGATCCAGGCCGAGCAAAATTAGCGATCGCGGCGCCTCAGGGCGCCCTATGCCGCATTCTTCCACCCGTTCCTGACATGCTTGTAGCCGTCGCGATAGACGGCTTCCGGGCTCTCGGAAAAATCGCGCCACACCTTGGTCGCCGCCGCCAGGTCCTTGAGCGAACGGCCGAACGCCTCGATCGTCAGCCAGTCGTCATAGCCACTCTTGCGGATGGCGGAGAACGTTTCCTTCCACGGGATGTTGCCGCGCCCCGGCACGCCGCGGTCGTTCTCCGAAATATGGATATGGACGACATTCCTGCGGTGTTTTGTATAGGCGCCGATCGGGTCGGCTTCCTCGATGTTGGCATGGAAAGTGTCATACATCGCCTTGATGTGCGGCCGGTCGATGGCATCGATATGCTCGGACAGATCCGCCATCGTGTTGAGAAGATAGCATTCGAAGCGGTTCAGCGCCTCGAGCCCGATTGTGACATTCCTCTTGCCGGCATGATCGCCGATCGCGCGTTGCGAAGCGACCGAGCGCTTCTTTTCGGCGGCTGTCGGCCCTGAGCCGGAAAAGGCACCGAGCGTCGAATGCAGCGGTCCGCTCAGCGTGCTGGCGCCGAGCGCGTCGGCGCAGTCGATAGCCCATTTCATATAGTCGACGCCGGCCTTGCGGGTCGCGGCGTCGACCGCGATCAGGTTCATCGCCGGATCGCCCATCGCTGACACGGCGGTCCGCTCCAGCCCGATACGGTCGAGCAACTCACCCAGTTTCTTGTAGTCGTCGGGCGTGCCGGCGAAGATCGGTATCTCGACGCCATCAAAACCGGTTGCCTTGATGTCGCGGAGCAACGGCTCGTGTTTCTTCGACACCGCCGTCGTCCACAGGAACATGCACATGCCGATTTTCATCGACGCCCCTCCCCAAAAATTCCCTCGTCAAGCGTAAGGGCGTTGAGATTCAGGTCAGGCCGGCGTCACCTGATATCATCGCCCCCTTGGACTACAGCTTCGTCCAGGCCCCATTCTTCTTCGATGACTTCACGCAAGCCTCGATGAAGGCCATGCCCTCGACGCCGTCCTGAATGGTCGGAAAGACGACGTCCTTTGCCGGCTTGCCGCCCTTCTTGCGCGCCGCGCGGATGGCGCGCGCGGCCTCCTGGTAGATGTTGGCGAAACCTTCGAGGTAACCCTCGGGATGGCCCGGCGGAACCCGGCTGACACGCCCCGCCACAGGCAGCGCCCCGGCGCCGTTGCGGGTGATCAGTTGCTTCGGCTGGCCGAAGGGCGTGTACCAGAGATAGTTCGGGTCGGCCTGCACCCATTCCAGCCCGCCCTTCGAGCCATAGATGCGCAGCTTCAGCCCGTTTTCATGGCCCGGTGCCACCTGGCTTGCCCAGATCATGCCCTTGGCCGGATGCGTCTTGCCGTCGGGCTTGAAGCGCAGCATGACGTTGACATTGTCGTCGAGCAGCCTCCCCGGCACGAAGGCGTCGAGATCGGCCGAAAGGGAATCGAGCTCCAGTCCCGAGACGAAGCGCGCCAGATTGTAGGCGTGGGTGCCGATGTCGCCGAGCGCGCCGCCTGCCCCTGCCTGCTTGGGATCGCCACGCCACGACGCCTGCTTCTGGCCGGTGGCGGCGAGGTCCTCGGTCAGCCAGTCCTGTGGATACTCGGATTGCACGATGCGGATGTCGCCGAGCGCGCCCTTGGCCACCATCTCGCGGGCCTGCCGAACCATCGGATAGGCTGTGTAGTTGTGGGTGAGCACGAACACCTTGCCGGTCTTCTCGACCACGGCGGCCAGCTTCTTGGCCTCTGCAAGCGTCGTCGCCAGCGGCTTGTCGCAGATGACGTGGATGCCGGCCTCGAGGAAGGCCTTGGCCGCCGGCACATGGACATTGTTGGGGGTGACGATGGCCACCGCCTCGATGCCGTCAGGCCGCTTGGCCTCGGCCTTGGCCATCTCGGCATAGGAGCCGTAGCTGCGATCCGGGTCGAGCCCGAGTTCGGCGGCCGACGCCTTGGCGCGAGCCGGATCGGAGGACAGCGCACCGGCGACCAGCACGAAATCATTGTCGATGCGCGCCGCGATGCGGTGCACCGCGCCGATGAAGGCGCCTTGCCCGCCACCGACCATGCCATAGCGGATCGGACCGCCTCCCGTTTCCGACTTCGATGCGCCGACCATGTCTTTTCTCCTCGTGTCTGAAATATCCCGGCCCCTTGACGGGAGGTCGATCCGCGCTGCGGATCGGGTGGGTCGTAGAGGTAGAGCTCGGTTGAACTGACCCTACCCGGGCCCGTCGGCCACCCTCCCTCGAGCGGGAGGGAAGTCGCGTTAAATCCCCATCAGGCCGCGCAGCACTTTCTTGTCGGTGGTGCCGCCCGCAAAGTCGTCGAATGCCTTTTCCGTCACCCGGATGATGTGGTGCTGGATAAATGGTGCGCCCTCTGCCGCGCCGTCTTCTGGGTGCTTCAGGCAGCATTCCCATTCCAGCACCGCCCAGGAATCGTAGTTGTACTGCGTCAACTTGGAAAAGATGCCGCCAAAATCCACCTGTCCGTCGCCGAGCGAGCGGAAGCGGCCGGCGCGGTTGGTCCAGCTCTGATAGCCGGAATAGACGCCTTGCCTCCCGGTCGGGTTGAACTCGGCGTCCTTGACGTGGAACGCCTTGATGCGCTCGTGATAGATGTCGATGAATTCGAGATAGTCGAGTTGCTGCAGCAGGAAGTGCGACGGATCGTAATTGATGTTGCAGCGCTTGTGGCCCCCAACCGCTTCGAGGAACATCTCGAAGGTGGCGCCGTCGAACACGTCCTCGCCGGGATGGATTTCGTAGCCGACATCGACGCCATTGTCCTCATAGACGTCAAGGATCGGCTTCCAGCGCTTGCCGAGCTCCGAAAAAGCCTCCTCGATCAGGCCGGCCGGCCGTTGCGGCCACGGATAGAGGTAAGGGAAAGCCAGCGCTCCGGAGAAACTCACAGAGGCGTTCAGCCCGAGATTGCGCGAGGCCTTGGCGCCGAACTTCATCTGTTCGACCGCCCATTTCTGACGCGCCTTGGGATTGTTGTGCACCGAAGCCGGCGCAAAGCCATCGAACTGCGCATCATAGGCCGGATGCACCGCCACCAATTGCCCCTGCAGATGCGTCGACAGTTCTGTGATCTCGATGCCGGCGTCGGCACAGATGCCTTTCACCTCATCGCAATAGGCCTTGGAAGATGCCGCCTTCTTGAGATCGAACAAGCGCGCGTCCCAGGTCGGGATCTGCACGCCCTTGTAACCAAGACCAGCCGCCCATTTGGTGATCGAAGCCAGTGAATTGAACGGCGCGGCGTCACCTGCAAACTGCGCCAGAAACAGTCCAGGGCCCTTCATCGTCGTCGGCATCGGCATCCTCCCTCATTTTCCTCGCGACCGAGCATAGCGCCGATTGGAAGCAGGGCCAGCCACTTTGGTCTTTTCACACCGGGCGCTTGTGCGCGCCGCTATTCTGGTATTACCAAATACAAGGATTTGGTCAAGTCTTGTAGTGCATCGAGGGAACCCCTGAGGCAAGCAAAAAAGGGATACATATCTCAATATAATCAATGAAATAATTCGGAGTGAGCGCAGCGGCCCGCCGCTTCTTGCCGTCCATGGGAAATTGCTGTAGACCTCGCTTCAGGCCCAATTGGTCGAACCAGTTTGCGAAAAAAGGCTGGGGATGCCTTGGGGAGGAACCCTTGTGTCGCCTTTCAGCGATGCATGTGCAGGCGAACCACAAAGACGAATTTGGGAAGGACAGACCATGCACCTTTCGACGCACAACTGGATGCGCGCGGAACCGCTGGAGACGACGCTCAAGCGCATCAAGAAATTCGGCTACGAGTCGATCGAGATTTCCGGCGAGCCTGAGCAGTACAAGACCAAGGAGACGCGGGCGCTGCTGAAGGAGCATGGGATCCGCTGCTGGGGCGCGGTGACCTTGATGCTGGGCGAGCGCAACCTTGCCGCCAAGGACCAGGGCCAGCGCGAGCGTTCCGTGCAGTATGTCAAGGACGTGCTGACGATGATCAGCGAACTCGATGGCGAGATCATCACGCTGGTTCCGGCGACGGTCGGCAAGGTGGTGCCGGATGGCACCGAGGAAGAGGAATGGAAATGGGTTGTCGACGCGACCCGTGAATGCTTCACCCACGCCAAGAAGGTCGGCGTCAAGATCGCCGTCGAACCGCTCAATCGCTTCGAAACCTATCTGTTCAATCGCGGCGCCCAGGCCCTGGCGCTGGCAGACGCGGTCAGCCCCGAATGCGGCGTCTGCCTCGACGCCTACCACATCCACATGGAGGAATTTAACGTCCATGACGCGATCCGGCAGGTCGGCAAGCGCCTGTTCGACTTCCATGTCGCCGACAACAACCGCTTTGCCGCCGGCCTCGGCCAGATCGACTGGCCGAAGATCGTCGCCACGCTGAAGGAAGTCGGCTACGACGGCGCGCTGACCAACGAGTTCGTCGCCCCGGTCGACCGCACGCCGGCCGCGCCCTATCCCGACATGGTCGAGCGCCATCCGGTCGACATTTCGCCCGAACAGCTGAAGTTCATCCAGGATCACGGCTCCAGCGTGCTGACCGAGAAATTCTACACCGACCAGATGCGCATCACCGCAGAAACGTTGCTGCCGCTGATCAAGTAGTCGACTGCCTGTTGGGAAATTGCCCTTTCGCCCTGACCGGCGGCAGGGCCGGGGAAGACCATGCGCATCAAGACCGTCCAAGCCTGGTGGATCCGCATCCCGATCGAAGCCGCTCGGCAACACCGCAGCGACTTCGGTCAGGTGACGACCTTTGACGCCGCCATCCTGCGCATCGAGACCGATGACGGGCTGGTCGGCTGGGGCGAAGGCAAAAACGCCGCCGGCAGCGCCGGCAGCTACGGGGCGCTTGTCCACATGCTGAACCATGAGGTCGGGCCGCAATTGATCGGCCGCGATCCGGCCGACATCGGCGTCATCTGGGAGATGCTCTACAACGGCGTTCGCCACGACAGCGCCGCCCGCGCCGGCCATGCCATGCCGCAACTGGCGCGGCGCGGCATGAGCATAGCTGCCATCAGCGCCGTCGATATCGCGCTCTGGGATATCCTGGGCAAATCGCTTGGCGTTCCGGTCTGGCGGCTCCTCGGCGGCCGCAAGTTCGACCGCATGCCGGCCTATGCGTCCGGCGGCTGGGCGTCCGCCGACGCCATCGGCGAGCAATTGAAATCGTATATCGCCAAAGGCGGCTTCAAGGCCCTGAAGATGCGGGTCGGCGCCATGGACGGTGCCGCGCATGTCTCCGCCGCCCGCGTCCGTGCCGCACGGCAGGCGCTCGGCCCCGATGTCGAATTGATGGTCGACGCCCACGGCACCTACACGGTGGCCGAAGCCAAGCGCTTCATCCACCTCGTCGACGATCTGGACCTCGCCTGGTTCGAGGAGCCGATCATCGCCGACGACAAGCCAGGCATGGCCGAAGTGCGGACAAGCGGTGCCGTTCCGATCGCCACCGGCGAAAGTGAGGCAACGCGCTATGCCTTCCGCGACCTTGCCGTGCTGAAAGCCGCCGACATCTTCCAGCCCGATCCGGCCTTCTGCGGCGGCATCAGCGAAGCGATGAAGATCGGCACCATCGCCAGCGCCTTCAACCTGCGCTTTGCGCCGCATCTGTGGGCCGGCGCGCCGTGCTTCTTCGCTGGACTGCACATCTGTGCTGCTTCGCCGGCTAGTTTCACCGTCGAATATTCGCTCGGCGCCAACCCGATGATCCATGATCTGATCGAAGAGACTGTCGAAGCCAAGGACGGTATGATAGCGATCCCGGAAAAGCCGGGTCTGGGGTTCACCATTTCGGAGCGGTTCCTGGAGGCGCACGCGCAACGCGATTGACATGAAAGAAAAGAACCTTCTCGCGGAACTCGCTGCCTACCTGTTCTCCCATTCGGACAAGGAGACCGGCCGAACGCCGTCGGAACGTGAGCTGGCGGAGCAGTTCGGCGTCAGCCGCGGCCAGATCCGCGAGGCGCTCGCCATCCTCGAAGCCATGCGTATCGTCGAGCGCAGGGCCAAGTCCGGCATCTACATCGACACCAAGCAGGCCAGCGTCGAGGCGATGGCGCTGTTCGCGCGCGCCGGCCTGCCGCTCGATCCGATCCAGATCTACGAGACGGTCGAATTGCGCAAGATCCATGAGATCAAGGCGGCCGAGCTTGCCTGTTCGCGCGCCACCGAAGAGAATTTTGAGCGTCTGCGCGAGATCCTGAAAGCTTCGGAAGAGCGCATCGCCGCAGGCGAGGGCCTGGCCAAGGAAGACCGCGAATTCCACCTTGAGATCGTACGCGCGACCAAGAACAGCGTCTTCCACAATGTCTGCAGCGTCTACTACATGATGGGCGAGCAGCGCCTGCCGATCTATTTCAACGATCCCGAGCGCAGCGTGCGCTCGCATGCCGAGCACATCCAGATCTACGAGGCGCTGCTGCGCCGCGATGGCAATCTCGCCCAGGCGCTGATGAGCGCTCATCTGCAGGGCGCCGAGAGCTACTGGAAGGGCCTGATCGAGGGCCATGGCGAGGAACCTCAAAGCCCGACGCTCGAAAGAGCCTGACCGACATGGCCCGCATCCTCACCACACACCCCCTGCATCCGCGCGCCTCGGCCATGCTGGCCGGCGCCGGCGAGCTTGTTGTCGCTTCTGCTCTCGACCCAGCGACGCTTGTTGCCGAGGCGAAAAACGCTGACATTGTCATCGTGCGCGCGCCTCTGCCGCCACAGCTCTTCGAGGGTGCAGGGAAGCTGAGGGCAGCAATCCGCCATGGCGCCGGGCTCGATATGATCCCGATGGAAGCAGCATTCGCGGCCGGCGTGCTGGTGGCGAATGTGCCGGCGGTCAATGCCCGCTCGGTTGCCGAACACGTCATGTTTGCAGCACTTGCCCTGCTTCGCCGCTTCCGCATCGTCGACCGCGACTTGCGCGCGAAAGGCTGGCTCGCCGGCCGCGAGCACGCCAACTCCAACAGCGAACTTGCCGGCAAGACGATCGGCATCGTCGGCCTTGGCGCCGTTGGCCAGGCTGTCGGACGTATAGCGGCGCATGGTTTCGACCTGAAGGTGGTGGCAACGACGCGCAGCATGCAGCCGGCGCCGGAGAAAGTCGGCTTCCTGTCGATCGACGCCCTGGTCGAGCAGAGCGACATCATCGTTCTGTGCTGTCCGTTGACGCCGGAGACGCGCGGCTTGATCAATCGCGAGCGGATCGCCCGCATGAAGCCCAATGCGCTGCTGATCAACGTATCGCGCGGACCGGTCGTCGATGACGACGCCCTGATCGAAGCCTTGCAGAAACGCCGCATCGGCGGTGCCGCACTCGATGTGTTTTCGACGCAGCCGCTGCCGCCAGATCATCCCTATTTTGGCTTCGACAATGTCATCATCACCCCGCACATGGCCGGCATCACCGAGGAATCGATGATGCGCATGGGCGTCGGCGCGGCCGGTGAAGCCTTGCTGGTGCTGGCCAACAAACTGCCGGTCAATCTGCGCAACCCCGAAGTGGTCGATCACTACCGCCGGCGGTTTCCTGCGAGCGTGTAACGCATCGCCGTTTCGCCTCATTTTCTGGCGAGGCTCGCTCCCATGTCCAGTCTTCGCTCCGCGCTGTTGTTTGTTGCCACCGCTTCGACAGCCGTCTTGCCGTCGCTTGCCGCTGCGGAGAGCAGCTATGTCTACTGCGACAACGGGCTGCGCTGCTTCAAGGCACCCTGCCCGTCGAACAGCGCGCTCGACCTTGCCACCGGCACGATCATCAAGGGCGTGTCGATCGACAGCAGCGGATTGCCGCAGGCCGACAAGGCGATAACGGATCTTTCAGACGCGCTTTACGCCGGAAAGATCGTCGTCAGGGGATCGATCGAACATCGCACGCAGACCATCACCGGCAAGGACTACAGCCTGCCCTGGCTGGTTGCGACCGGCATCGTACGCACCGCCAAGGAAAGCGAACGCAAGCACTGTTCGTCGCACTGATATTCAGTTCAGCCCTCGTCAAGAGCCAAGCAGCGACTCTATTTCAGCGGCGATGCGCAGCAGTCGCCGGTCTTGGCCGTTGCGCGCCACCAGCATCAATCCTGCCGGGCGCACCATGCCCGGCATCGGCAGCGAGATCGCACAAAGGTCGAACTGGTTGGCAACCTGCGTGTTGCGCAGCAGTAGGCCTTCGGTGCGGTCGCGCAGTTCGGCATCGTCGACCATCGAAACGATGGTCGGCGCCGTCACCGGTGTGGTCGGTAGGGCCAGCATATCGACCGATGCCAGCCGCTCGTCCATGGCGGCCGCGAGCGCGGCGCGACGACGCATTGTCCTGATGTAAACTGGCGTCGGCAGCACAGCTGCCCGCGACAAAGGCCCGCTGACATGTGGGTCGACCGGCACCGATGCCCCCGTCGCCAACCAGTCGGCATGGATCTCCGCCCCTTCCATGGCAGCGATCGAACCGCGCTTGGTTGCCGCGCGCATCTCTCCAAGCAGATCGTCTATCGACAGATCCGCCACCCCTGCACCCGCCAGTTCGACCTTGCGAAGGCATCGATCGAACGCGGTCGCCACCTCGCCTTGCGTTTCTTCGAATAGGACGCCGCGCGGGATGCCTATGCGAAGCCCTACAAGGGAAATCGACGTCAGCGCAGCCGCTTCCTCGCCGGCCATCACGGCGTCGGCGACGGCGCACTGGGCGACGGTTCGGGCAAGCGGCCCGATCGAGTCCAGCGTGCCGGACAACGGGAAAGCGCCGGTGAGAGGCACCCGCCTAGCGGTCGGCTTGAAGCCGACGACACCGTTGAGCGATGCCGGAATGCGTATCGAACCACCGGTGTCGGAACCGATGGAGATTTCGCTCGTCCCCTCGCCGACGGAAACGCCGGCACCCGAGGAGGAACCACCAGGAATGAGGCTGGGATCGGTGGCATTCCCGGGCGTGCCGTAATGCTGATTGTCACCGATCGCGGTGAACGCGAATTCGGTCATGTTGGTCTTGCCGACGATCACCGCGCCGGCCTGCCGCAACCGGCCAACGATGGCGGCGTCGCGCAGCGCAGGTGCAGCGGTCCTGAGCATGAGCGAGCCGGCCGTGGTAGGTTCGCCTGCGACATCGAACAGATCCTTGATCGAGACAATGGTGCCGTCGAGCGGCCCCAGCGTCACACCGGTTCGTTTGCGGGCATCGCTGGCGTCAGCCGCGGCGCGCGCGGCCTCGGCATAGAGCTTCGTGAACACGTGTTCTTCGCCGGCACGGGCGGCGAGGCGCGCGAGGATGGTTTCGAGATAATCGCGGGCTGATTGCATTTCAGTGTCGGACTCCGGACGCCTTGAACGTCTTGAATGTAGCGGCCGGCACATGGCCTGCCGAGACTTTATCCGACACAGGCGGTTTTGCACCCCGTCGAACACGAGGAAAGCATCCGATGCTCTACAAAGGCAGTTGTCACTGCGGCAAGGTCGCCTTCGAGTTCGAAGCCGAACTGACCGGCGCCGTGCGGTGCAATTGCTCGATCTGCTCGCGCAAGGGCGCCCTGTTGTGTGCCATCCCGCACGAGACCTTGCAGGTGCTGGCCTGGGGCGATGACTTGGGCATCTACACATTCAGTAACCACGCCATCGCGCACCGCTTCTGCCGCACCTGTGGAGTCCACCCCTTCGCTGAGGATGTCGGCGAAGGCCGTGAACGCAGCGCCTACGTCAACATGCATTGCGTTGCGGATTTTAACCCTTCGACCTTGCCAGTCTTCGACTTCGATGGCCGCTCGGTCTGAATCTATCTCCCGTCGCATCGGCAAGGTTCGCTTTGTCGCTTGCCGCATAACAGCATCGGCCCGAAACCGGGATGGTTCGTGGGCCGATGCCTGGCGTCAGGAAGTCATCGCCAAATGGTGAGTCCGACGGCTAGTTGACCTGCTTCGGACCGCGCAGGAACACCACGATCGCCGCCAACAATGTCGCCGTGCCGCAATAGGCGAAGGCGCTTGCCACGCCGGCATGGTCGACCAGCAGGCCACCGAAGACAGCACCGAGCGCAATCGCCACCTGGAACGTCGCCACCATCAGCCCGCCGGCGCTTTCTGCCTGATCGGGCGCGGCCCGCACCAGCCAGCTCTGCAGCCCGACCGGCACCGCGCCGAAGGCAAAGCCCCACGCCGCAACCGCGGCGGCAGCGACCATGGGCGAGGCACCGAAAACCAGCATCGAGGCAGCCGCCGCCGCAATCAGCAAGGGCGCCAGTGCAACGGCTGCCTTGAGGTTGCGTTCGGCCAGGATGCCGCCGGCGACATTGCCGAAGAAGCCACCAATGCCATAGGCCAGAAGCACCAGCGAGATTGTCTCGATGTCGAGCACGGGGACCTTCTCGAGGAAAGGCCGCACGTAGGTGAAGCCGGCAAAGTGTCCCGAGGCAATGAGCAGCACGACCAGCAGTGCCACCCTGATGGAGGGGCGCTCGAGCACATCGAGCAAGGTACGGAAGCTTGCCACGCCCACGGGTGGCAGCTTCGGAATGGTGGCCACCTGCACCAGCAGCGCCAGGGCGCCGACGACAGTGGCGATCATGAAGGCGGTCCGCCAGCCCCAGATGTCACCGACATAGGCGCCGACCGGTGCTGCGCACACCGTCGCCAGCGAAACGCCGGTCAGGATGATCGACATGGCGCGCGGCATCAGCCGCATCGGCACCAGCCGCAGCGCCATCGCCGCCGACATCGCCCAGAAGCCGCCGAGTGCTACGCCGAGCACGACGCGGGCAAGCAGAAGCACGGTAAGCGATGACGCGAAGGTGGCCAGAAGGTTGGAGAGGATCAGGAACATCGTCAGCATCCACATCACCAGCCTGCGGTCCATGCGCCTGGTGATGATGGCCATGGTCGGGGCGGCAATGGCGCCGACGATGGCGGTCGCCGTCACCGCTTGTCCGGCCACGCCTTCGGTGACGCCGAGGTCGCGCGCCATTGGCGTCAGCAGGCTGGCCGGCAGGAACTCGGCGGTAACGAGGCCGAAAACACCAAGCGCCAGCGAGACCACGGCGCCCCATGCCGGCTCGGTTCGTTCATCAGAGTCTGCAGGATTCAGAAGTGTGGCGTCGATGACGCCTGTCGCGGGTTCGGCCATGGTCAGTCTCCGATCTGTTTGCAGCGCCACATAGGGAACGACCGACCGGGGCTCCACCCGTTACATGCCTTGCCATCTCGGCTTGGCTATGTGGCCGGTCTTCGATCTTGTTTGCAGCGCAGCATTTGGCTGCAACGCAACATAGGGAGTGACCGCCTGGAGTTTCCATGCTAGAAACCCCATTATGTTTGACCATTCGTCCAAAATCCCGATCACGGGCGACCCGCTGACAGACATATTGCGCGGGCTGCGTCTCGATGGCGTCGAATATGGTCGCTGCGAAATGAAGGAGCCGTGGGGCATCCAGTTCCCGGCTCAACCCGGGGCGCGGTTTCATTTCATCGGCCGAAGAGGTTGCTGGCTGAAGCAGCCGTCCGGCGAATGGGTGGAGCTGAATGCCGGCGATGCGGTGCTGCTGCCGCGGGGTGCGGCGCATGTGCTGGCCAGCGAACCCGGCGCCCAGGCCTGGCCGATCCACGGCTACGAACTCGAAGAGGTCTGCAAGGACGTCTACTGCACGTCGAACGCGGAGATGTGCGGCAAGGACTGCCAACCGGGAACGCTGCTGTTCTGCGCCAGCATGTATTTCAACCTCGATGGCCTGCATCCCTTGCTCGGCATGATGCCGGACGTGATGCGCACGCATGAGCTGGAAGCCTACGAACCGGGGATACCGCATTTGCTGGACTCGATGGCACGCGAAGTGACGATGGAGCGCGTCGGCTCCGGCGGTATCATGGCGCGGCTGGCTGACGTGCTTGCCGCCACCGTCATCCGCTCATGGGTCGAACGCGGTTGCGGCGACTCGTCCGGCTGGATCGCGGCGGTCAGGGACCGCGAGATCGGGCGCGTGCTGGCCGCCATCCATCTCGAACCGAACCACGACTGGACTGTCGAGTCGCTGGCCAGGATGATGGGCGCCTCGCGGTCGGGATTTGCCGAGCGGTTCGCCACCATCGTTGGAGAAACGCCGGCTAAATATGTCACCCAGGTCAGAATGCACCAGGCGCGGCAGTGGCTGGTCCGCGACCGGATGAAGATCTCCGTCGTTGCCGCGCGTCTCGGCTATGAATCGGATGCCGCCTTCAGCCGTGCCTTCAAGCGCGTCATTGGCTCGGCGCCCAGCCATCTTCGCGCCGAAGAGCAGGGTCCTGCTGATCAACGACACGCCATATGAGACTTACCTGCCGAAATAAGCGAGGTCGCGGCCTATGACGCGTGGCGCAAATTGACGCCGCTGCCCTTGTCGAACAGCACCACCTTGTCGGGGTTCCAGGCAAAGCGCACCGGCTGCTCGATCGCCACATCGGTCCTGGCCGGCACCGTGGCGCGCAGCATCGCGTCGCCGACGCGCAGCGTCAGGATCTTTTCGACGCCATGGTTCTCGACRTCGTGGACGTGCGCCTCGACCGGCGCGCCGCTCTCGAGGTAGACATCCTCGGGCCGAATGCCGAAGACGAGCGGGCGGCCATCGGTCGCCGCATTCGCCTTGGCTCCCCCTGAAAAGGCAGTTCGAAATTCAGCGGCGCCTTCACCGCGCGGCCGTTCACCAGCTTGCCGTCGATGAGGTTCATCGGCGGCGAGCCGACGAAGCTCGCCACATAGGTGTCGCGCGGATTGTTGTAGATCTCATACGGCGTGCCGGTCTGGACGATGCGGCCATGGTTGAGCACGCCGACCTTGTCGCCCATCGACATCGCCTCGATCTGGTCGTGCGTAACGAACAGGAAGGTGGCGCCAAGCTGCATCTGCAGGTTCTTGAGTTCAGTGCGCAGCGCCTCGCGCAGTTTGGCATCGAGCGCCGACAGCGGTTCGTCCATCAGGCACACGTGCGGCTTGCGCACGATGGCGCGGCCGATGGAGACGCGCTGCATCTCGGCCGCCCGAAAGCCGGTCGGTCTTGCGGTCGAGCAAATGTTCGATCCGCAGCGTCCTGGCGGCGCGGTCGACGCGGTCCTTGATCTCGGCATCGGGTCCTCCGGTCAAGCCGGAGGATGACGGCGTGAGAGTTGAGAGGGCGACGCACACCGACCGGCGCGGACCGGCGCGAGCGCGACCTGCCGGATAGCGTCAGCTGCTGATCATCGCGCTGTCTTGTTGAGAGCGGTGACGACCAGCGCGAGAATCACCGCCGCGGCGGCGATTTCCCACACGAAAGCCTGCTTGTAGAAAGGTGGCGTGGCGAGCTGCGCCTTGCCGGCGAGAGTGTTGGGGTCCGGTGGATTGAGGAAGAAGACGCCGTAGAGATGCGCCGCCGTGATCGAAACCAGCAGCACAATGCAGAAGACCAGCGCCACGACCAGCGCTACGGTCACCACACTGCGCACCTTAACGCCCGGCTGGGCCAACGGCAGCAGGTTGTTGATGAGTCCGGCAAGCACCACGAGACCGCTGCCGACCGCGTACAGGCCGATGGAAAAGGGTTGGAAGATCAGCACCAGCGCCATGACGCCGAGGCCAATGATGAAGACCTCAAGGCAGTACGCGCCGGCCCGGCTCATGCCGGAAGAACTGTCGCTCATGACCGCACCGCCTTTCCGGCGCCATCGAAGACATGGGTTTGCCTGGGATCGGGGCGTAGATTCAGCGCCTCGCCGACCTTGACCCGCTGGCTTCTCGTCACCACGACGCGGATGTCGGCGCCTGCCGCCGTGCGGGCATGAATAAGGGTTTCGGCGCCCATGGGCTCGATGAGCTCGGCCCGGGCGGAAATGGTGCCACGGTCCCCCGTATCGGTCGCGGTGAAGGCGCGGGGGCGGACACCGATCGTCACCTTGCCGGGCTGCAGGCGCGCGACCGCCGCGTCCGTGCGGATCGCCAGATTAATGCCGGCCACGGCCATCTCCGCCGTGCCATCGGCGAAGGTCTTGAGGTCGGCCTCGAGAAGATTCATCTGCGGCGTGCCGATGAAGCTCGCCACGAAAGCATTGGCGGGCTTGGCAAAAACCTCGTGCGGTGAGCCGACTTGCTCGATCAGGCCGTCCTTCATGATGGCGATGCGGTCGGCCATGGTGAGCGCTTCGAGCTGGTCATGGGTCACGATCACGGTCGCTTTGGAGAGGCCCTGCAGCACTTCCTTGATCTGGCCACGCATGCTCTGGCGCAGTTCGACATCGAGACGCGACAAGGGCTCGTCGAAGAGGAAGCAATTGGGGTCGCGGACGATGGCGCGGGCCATGGCGGCGCGCTGCTTTTCGCCCTCGGATATCTGGTTCGGCAGCCGGTCGAGAACGTGCTCCAAGTGGAGGATCGCGGCGACGCGGTTGACGCGGGCAGTCCGCTCAGCCCTGGAAATGCCGTCATGATAGAGCGGGAAGGCGATGTTCTCGCCGATCGATGCCGACGGGTAGAGCGCGTAGAACTGGAACACCATGGCGATGTCGCGCTTTTCGGGCGGCAGGTTGTTCATCACCTTGCCGGCGATGACGACCTCGCCGTCAGTGACGCTTTCCAGCCCGGCGATGACGCGCAGGGTCGTCGTCTTGCCACAGCCGGACGGGCCGAGAAGGCAGACGACCTCACCGGCGGCCACCGACAGGTCAACGTCCTTGACCGCGGTGAAGGAGCCGAAACGCTTGGTGACTTTGCGGAGTTCGATGGTTGACATTTCAGCGCTTCACGGTGCCGAAGGTAACGCCGCGCAACAGATGGTTTTGCAAGAAGAAGGTGACCAGAAAGACTGGGACGAGGAACAGGGTTTCGATGGCGGCAAGCAAAGTCCAGTCGGTGCCGCGTCCACCCGACGACACGGCCTGGTTCATGGCGACCGGGACCGTTCTCGTGTCGGGCCCCGAGAGCAACAGAGCGAAGAGGAACTCGTTCCAGGTGAGGATCAGGCCGAACACGAACGTAGCGGCGAGCCCGGCAATGACCTGGGGCAGGCAAATCTTGAAGAACACCCGCATTCCGGACGATCCGTCGATGCGGGCGGCATCCTCGACGTCTGGCGACAATTCATCGAAGAAGCTCTTCATCATCCAGATGGTGAAGGCCAGGTTGAAGGCGGTGTAGAGCATGATGATGCCGAGATACGAGCCCGACAGGCCCACTACGCGGAACATCAGGATCACCGGAATGATCACCACAATCGCCGGCAGCATGCGCGTGGTCAGGATGATGAACAGGTAGGTGTCATTGCCTTTCAGCGGATAGCGCGAGAAGCCGAAGGCCGCCAGGGTGCCGATGACCAGCGCCAGCAGCACCGACGCCGAGGCGATGAAGATCGAGTTGAAGAAATAACGGTCGAATCCTGTCGCTTCCGGGGCACCGTCCGGCGTCATCGAGCGGGAAAAGACGGACCCAAAATTTTCGAGCGTGGGCTTGAATACAAAATGGTCCGGAATCAAGCCGAACAGCGACGTGGGCGACAGCGTCGGAGGCACCAGGAGCGCGTCGCCCTGCGGTTTGAAGGCGGTGAATATGATGAACAGCACCGGCAGAAAATAGATAAAGGCGACGACGGCCACGGCGAGCGTCCGCCCCCAGCCGGCCTTGTCTACTCCGCTGGCCCTGCCGAAGCCGAGCTTTCCCAATATCGATTCGGCCACGGGTCAGGCTCCCTTCGTACGGCGGTTTGCGAGGTACAGGTAGAGGTTGGTGAGAACGATCACCATGAACAGCATCAGATAGGAGATCGCCGCGCCCTCACTCGTCTTGTTCTGCTCGTTGGCGATGCGGATCAAGTGATAGGAGATCGTCAGTGTGTCGTTGCCGCCCTTGGTGAGGAGGATGACGAGATCCGCCAGCTTGAATGCCTCGATGGTGCGGAAGAGAAGGGCCAACATCAGAAGGCCGCGGATGTAGGGGAAGGTGATCATCCAGAATTGGCGCCAGCTGGAAATACGGTCGATGGCAGCGGCCTCGTAAAGGTATTTCGGCACCGAGACGAGGCCCGCCAGCACAAGGAGCATGACGAAGGGCGACCACATCCATGCGTCGGCGAAAACGATTCCCGCCACGGCACCGACTTTGTTGCTCATCAGGATGAACTGGTTGCCGGAGATGGAATTGATGACGTAGCTGAGAATCCCGAATGTCGGGTCATAGTAGTAGGTGAAGAACACGCCAGAGGCGACAACCGAAAGCATCATCGGTGTCAGCACCAGGATCAACAAATACTTGCGCAGCGGAAATTGCTTAGCGAACAGGATGGCCAGCAGAAAGCCGACGATCATCTGCGCGGAGACGGTGAACACGACGAACATGGCGGTATTGATCAGCGCGCCCCAAGTCGCGTGAGCAGCGAGATCGTTGGTAAGGATCCGGACGTAGTTCCCGAGTCCGACGAAGCGGATCGTCTGCTGGTTTGCCTGGTAGGCGAAGAACGAAAGGCCCAGCGACCACAGCAGGGGGAAGATATTCATCACAAACAGAACGGCGATTGCCGGAGCGACCAGCAGGGCGCCGAAGTAGTGGCGGCGATACGCGTTGACGGTAAATGCGGCCGCGACCAACGCCGCCGCGGCGCCCACCACCCAGAAGGAGACAGCCGCCGGCAAGCCCGCCATTGATATGGCCGACACGACGACAGCGACAGCGATGGCGAGTTTCCAGTTGTGGGCAACAACCGCGGTAAGGCGTGGTGTCAGCAGCGTGCTTGAAACAGCGGTCATGAGAGTCCGAAATATGGAGCGCCTGACGTGGCAATGATGGGGAGCGGCTTTTGCCCGCTCCCCGCAGCTATGTTGGATGGTTACTGGATAAGGCCAGCGTTCTTCAGGAGGTCCTCCTGGAACTTGGCGATGTTATCCAGGGTGGTTTTGGCGTCCTGCTTGCCAGTGATGGCTAGGTCGTACTGATCCTGCTGCTGGGTGAGCAGTTCGAAGAACTGCGGCACGTGCCACATGTCCTTCTGCCAGTCGAGCGAGTTCGCCCAGGCGCGGTCCCACGGACGATAGGTCACGTATTTCGGATCGCTGTAGACCGACTTGATCGCGGACTGGCCGCCGGCGGCTGCGAACTGGTGCTGGATATCGGGCGAGAGCCACCACTTCACGAAGCCCACCGCTTCCTTGATTTGCTCAGGCGTCGTCCAGGTGGTGAGAACGAAAGGCTGTCCGCCGATCTGTGACGTACGATTCACCTTTCCGTCGGGGCCGCGCAGGCCTGGCGCCAATCCGAACACCAGCTTGTCGGCAACCTTCGACGTCTTGGGATCGAGCGAGGCTTCGCCGAGACCGATCCAGTCGATGTTCATGGCCACCTTGCCTTCACGGAACAACTGGTCCGAGACGAAGATGTCCATGGTGCCGGTCTTGACCACCGGCGGCATGTACTTCAGCAATTTGAGGAAATGCTCCATGCCCTCGATGGACTTCGGGGAGTTTACGACGCCTTCGGCATGTCCGGTCGGGGCCTTGGTTTCATCCCAGATGCCGCCGCCATGCTCCCAGACGAACGTGTGGACCGAGCTCGTCGAGAAGTCGTAGCCTTTGCCTGCCTGATAGGCGATGCCGTAGAAATCGTCATCCAGCACCTGGCCGGCGAGCTTGTCGCCCTTCTTGCGCTGGAAGAATTCGCCAACATGCTCGAACGTGTTCCAGTCCATGGCGTCGATTTCTTCGCCGGTGCAGGGCAGCTTCTCATTGTACTTCGCCTTGAAGGCGGCCTGCTCGTCGTCGTTGCAGAGCACGTCCTTGCGGCCGTAGGTGACCAGCACGTCCGGGAACTGCGGGAAGCCGTAGTAGTTCGGCGTGCTGTTGGGATAGGTCGAGTAGGCGTTGAGCACGGCCGGATGCATCGACTCCATCGCCGCCTTGAGTTCCGGGTCGGCATCGATGAGATCGTTGATCTTGCGGAAGTAGCCGCCTTCGACGAAGGCGCCCAGCCACTGCGAGTCCGACACGATGAAGTTGTACTTCTTTTCGCCCGAGGTCAACGAGGCGTTGACGCGGGTGTAGAAATCCGGCCACGGAATGAAGTCGACATCGAGCTTCACGGTATTGCCAGACTTGGGCTTGTACTGCTCGTCGAAGAACTTCTTCATAATGCGGGTCGGGGGCCAATCCGGCACCGCCATCGTCAACGTCACTTCTTCGGCAGAGGCATAGGTCACGCCTCCCACCAGTAGCGTGGCAGCGAAGCTTGCGGCTGTCGCTAGCCCTTTCACTTTGGTCATCGCCGTCATTCGCGTTTCCTCCCTTGGTTAACCGGATTGCTTCTCGCCGTTCGCGTCAGGTCATTGCCTGGCCGCTCACGGCGCGGAAGACGTGGATTTTCCTGTTATCGATGGCGATCGATGCCGAATCGCCGGTCCTGATGCTGGCGGCGATCGCTTCCGGCAGCACCATGCGCAACATCTCGCCGCCGGCCTCGACCGAGACGATCGTGATGTCGCCGAGCGGTTCGACCAGATGCACCTTCGAGGCAACCCCGGCTTCGCCCTTGGCGGCGAGCCGAATGTCGCTCGGGCGAATGCCGATCAGCGCGGCCTCGCCGGCATCGGCAGTCTTTGGCGCCGTCGCCGGAACCAGTGTCCCGAGCGGCGTGTCGAAAGACCTGGTGTCGGCGCGCACCGAGGCCGTGAACAGATTCATGTGCGGCGAGCCGATCTTGCTGGCGACATAGGTATGGATCGGCTGTTCGTAAAGCTCGTCCGGCGTGCCGATCTGGACGATGCCGCCATCGCGCATGACGGCGATCGTCTCGCCCATCGAGAGAGCCTCGAGCTCGTCGGGCGTGGCATAGATCACGGTCATGCCGAACTGGCGGTGCAGCCGCTTCAGCTCGGCGCGCGTCTCGTGCCGAAGCTTGGCGTCGAGATTGGTGAGCGGCTCATCGAGGAGAAGAATCTTTGGCCGGCGGATCAGGGAGCGGCCGAGCGCGACGCGCTGCTGCTCTCCGCCGGACAGGGTTGCCGGCTTGGCCTTCAGGCGGTGTGTCAGCTTCAGGATCTCGGCGGTCTCTTTCACCCGCTTGTCGATCTCGGCGCGCGCGACTTTCTCCTCGCGCAGCGGATAGGCGAGATTGTCGTAGACCGTGAGGTGGGGGTAAAGCGCGAAAGACTGGAAGACCATCGAGATGCCGCGGCCGGCGATCGGCGCATGGGTCATGTCGCGGCCGCCGATCTCAAGCGTGCCGGAGTCGGCTTGGACGAGGCCGGCGATAGTGCGCAGCGTCGTCGTCTTGCCAACCGAGCTCGGCCCGAAGAGTACGAAGAAGCGGCCTTCGTCGACGGCGAAGCTCAGGTCGTTGATGGCGCGCACGGATCCATAGGCTTTGCTGAGCCCATCGAGGCGCAGCGCAATCCCCTTGCCGGCACTGGCGCGAGGCGACGTCTGCGTCACGATGTGCTACCTCGTGCGGACGGAACACGCGCCATCCGTGTGATCCTCCTCGCCCTGCCGAAATGGACTGCGGCTGTCATTCCCGATCCGCCTTTTCTTTCCTAATCTGGTATTACCAATTTAAGATGCTCGTCAAGCGCTTTCTTAAAATTTGCCGTCACCAAAATAAGCTGAAAACGTCCGCTATATGTTGGTATTTCCTTCATTTTTGGCAATTCTCCACCTTCATCCCGTTCGCAAAACGCCAATCCCCAAAATAACTGAAATCGCCGACCTTCAAATCTGGTCGAACCAGATTCGCTCCGAGCTACCGCGGCGACCACCCCGGATTGCCCTCGACGCCCCCCCAATCCGGTCCGCGTCGGGAGAAGTCTCATATCCTACATCCGCCTTCGTCCAGCCCTCCTCCATGCCCAATTCACGCCGCCACCACCCCTGGTCAGGATGGCGTCCGGAGTCGCGCCTGGCGCACCAGCGCTGAGGCCGCCCACCGGGCGACGGCCAGGGTCTTGCCGCTGTCCAGGCCCCAGATGTCCTTCAGCACAATCAGCAGTTCGACGCCGAAAATCAGCGACAGCGCCTGCGCCAGGCGCTCGAATTCGCGCGGCGGCAGCTCGCCCCTCAGTGGCGCGATCGCCTCCTTCAGCAAGTCGATGCGATGCCCCCGGGTAAAAGCCGGCTCGCCGCCCAGCGTGCCGGCCTGGCGCCTCGCCCACTGGTCGAGCRACAGCTTCAGGGCCGCCTTGAACGTCGCCTCGAAGGCCTCGATGCGCGGCATGGCGGTGTCGAACAGGTCGGCGACCCGGCGCTCGGCATCGGCGGAGGTCGATTGCCAGGTGAGGATTGGGCCGAGCCCCTCGTCGACGACAGCCTTCACCAGCGYCGCCTGGCTCGGGAAATAGCGATAGGCGGTGGCGCGGGAAACTTCTGCCGCTTCGGCAACCTCGCTAATCGACGGCGTGACGCCCGCCTGCATCAGCCTTGTCGCCGTCTCCAGCATAAGCCGTTTCGTGCGCGCGCGGGGGCCACGCTCCAGCGCCTGGCCGCTACCCCGCTCGGCGTCTTCGCCTGCTGTCGATTGTTGACGTGAGACATCCATGTCAATACGATACGCGCGTCTCAAAAATTTGCAATGACCTTCGCATCGTCGAGCGGCCGGGCAATGAGCGGAGGGGCGCAGCGTTGCGCCGGCCTGGATTGGGGAACGCAATGAAGCGCATCTATGCGGTGGGCACGGCTGACACCAAGGGCGAGGAACTCGCCTTCCTGGCGGATGCGATAGCCGCCACGGGCGCCGCCGTTTCGCGCGTCAATGTCGGGACGCGCGACCCAACCGTCGCGGTGGACATCCCGGCCAAAGACATTGCCGGCCATCACCCCGGCGGTCGTGACGCCGTGCTCGGCGGCAACGACCGTGGCGCTGCGGTCGCCGCCATGGGCATCGCCTTCGCCCGCTTTGTCCAATCGCGAAACGACATCGCCGCCATGATCGGTATTGGCGGTGGCGGCGGCACTTCGATCATCACGTCGGGCATGCGCGCGCTGCCGCTCGGCCTGCCGAAGATCATGGTCTCGACGCTCGCCTCCGGCGACACCGCGCCCTATGTCGATGTCTCCGACATCGTCATGATGCCATCGGTGACCGACATGGCCGGGCTGAACCGGATTTCCCGTGTCGTCCTGCACAACGCCGCCCAGGCCATATCAGGCATGGCGGCCAGGCCGGCGCCGCCGGCCGATGGCAAACCATCGATCGGCCTCACCATGTTCGGCGTTACCACGCCTTGCGTGACCGCCATCGCCGACCAGCTTCGCTCGACCTATGACTGCATGGTCTTCCACGCCACCGGCACCGGCGGCCGCAGCATGGAGAAGCTGGCCGACAGCGGCCTGCTGTCGGGGGTGATCGACATCACCACGACGGAGGTCTGCGACCTGCTGTTCGGTGGCGTGCTGCCGGCGACCGAGGATCGTTTCGGTGCGATCGCCCGCACCGGGTTGCCCTACGTCGGCTCGGTCGGCGCGCTCGACATGGTCAACTTCTGGGCGCCGTCGACCATCCCGGAACACTATCGCGGACGGTTGGTGTACGAACACAATCCGAACGTCACGCTGATGCGCACCACGCCGCAGGAATGCCGCGCGATCGGCGAATGGATCGGCACAAGGCTCGCCCTCTGCGAGGGGCCGGTGCATGTCCTCATTCCGGAAAAAGGTGTCTCGGCGCTCGACATCAAAGGCGGTGCTTTCTTCGATCCAGAGGCCGACGCCGTTCTGTTCGAAGCCGTCGAGAGCACCATCCAGCCGAACGACATGCGCCGCGTCACGCGCTTGCCGCTGCACATCAACGATCCCGAATTCGCCAAGGCAGCGGTTGCGGCCTTTCTCGACATCGCCAGACAGTGAGATCCAAGATATGCCCGCCATACCGCGCAAGGACATACTGAAGAAGTTCAGGGCAATGATCGACAAGGGCGTGCCGATTGTCGGCGGCGGCGCCGGCACCGGCCTGTCGGCCAAGGCCGAGGAGGCCGGAGGCATCGACCTCATCATCATCTACAATTCCGGCCGCTACCGCATGGCCGGGCGTGGTTCGGCCGCCGGCCTGCTCGCCTATGGCAATGCCAACGAGATCGTCAAGGAGATGGCCTATGAGGTGTTGCCGGTGATCAAGAAGACGCCGGTGCTGGCCGGCGTCAACGGCACCGACCCGTTCGTCATCATGCCGCTGCTTCTCACCGAGCTGAAGACGATGGGCTTTTCCGGCGTGCAGAACTTTCCCACCATCGGCTTGTTCGACGGTCAGATGCGGCAAAGCTTCGAGGAGACCGGCATGGGTTTTGGGCTCGAGGTCGAGATGATCGCCGAGGCACATAAGCTCGACCTGCTGACCACGCCCTATGTCTTCAACCCCGACGAGGCCCGCGCCATGACAAAAGCCGGCGCCGACATCGTCGTCGCCCATATGGGGGTGACTACCGGCGGCTCGATCGGCGCCACCTCGGCCAAGTCGCTCGACGATTGCGTTGTCGAGATCGACGCCATTGCCAACGCGGCCCGTTCGGTGCGCAAGGATGTCATCCTGCTTTGCCATGGCGGGCCGATCTCGATGCCTAATGACGCGCGCTATATCCTCGACCGCTGCAAGGGCCTGCACGGCTTCTATGGCGCAAGCTCGATGGAACGGCTGCCGGCGGAAGCCGCGATCGCCAAACAGACGGCTGATTTCAAGGCCGTCTCGCTTCATGACCAGAAGAAAAAGAAGGGATGAGAGATGACCGACAAGAGCAAGGTGTTTGTCTACCCCAAGGACGTCAGCGCCTTCGGCTTCGACTGGGGCAGGCTGGCGTTGACGGTGGCCCCTGAGGTGAATGGCGCGACGCGCTTTTCCGGCGGCGTCGTCGACCTGCCCTCCGGCAAGGGCCACACGCGCCACAACCATCCGGGCGCCGAGGAAATCATCTTCGTCATCTCGGGCAACGGCGAGCAGATGGTTGAGGACGAGAAGGGCAATCCGGTGGTCGAGAAGGTCGGCCCCGGCTGCACCATCTATGTGCCGGAAAGCCGTTTTCACTCTACGCTCAACACCGGTGATGGGCCAATGCAGCTTTTCGTCGTCTATTCACCGGCCGGGCCGGAACTGGTGCTGCGGGAGCTGCCGGATTTCAGGTTGCTGCCGGCGGGGAAGGACTAACGTCAGAGGCTGAAGCCAATCTTCATCGCACGAGCGACCCTTGCCAGGTTGTTGGCATCGCTTCCCGCAGCGAGCCTATCCCGCAGAGTGGGGACGTCGCGCTCAGATCGGAAGACATCCGGCGAAGGTAGGCGCGCGACCCAATAGGACATACAGTTTTCCGCTGCCTCTGGACCAAGCTGCCAGAATACAAACCGAACAGCATTTTGTGGGAACATGAAACCTGGGATTTCAGAATGCGCGAGCTGCTCGGCTACTTTGCGTGGAGCACCAAAACGCTCAAAGAACGGCAGGACAGTCGTCTGAATGTTGGCAACGATGTTCGCGATTTCAGAGTGACGAGTAAGCGGGTTTGCGATGTTCCATGTCCGCCAGTGATGCGGGGTTCGCAAATTGCCAAGCTGTCCGCCCGCGACCCAGTCGCTGGCATTGGCCGGCCAACCGTTGCGTTGATCCCATTCCTTTATTGCCTTGTTGTAGACCGACGCATGCACGACGAGCTCGACATACTCGCCGCCGACATTCAAATAGTTTGACTGAAAGGAAATTTTGAATGTCCAGTCGCCGGCGCGGCGACTTGCATGAGGACCGCTTTTTGCAAAGCGAAATCCAACAGATTCAAGCCGAGATGAAATCTGGCAACATGTGTCGAGAAAGACTTGCCTTGGCGGTTCCTGATCCATCTTAGTGAATGCTCAGGCGATCAAACCAGCGTCTATTACCCCCCACCTCTATTCCATCCCCGGCCCCGGTCGCCGAACATCACATAGCCGGTGTCCGTCACCGCCAGTGTATCCTCCAGCTTGATGAACCCCCGCGTCGGGTGAAGCATGGTCGTCTCGACTGATAGCACCATGTTTGTTTCCAGCGGCTTGGCCGCGTAGGTGCCTTCATAGGTCACCGGATGGTTGGTCATCAGGAACGGCGCTTCGTGCGTGATCAGTCCCATGCCGTGGGCGAAGAAATCCGTATAGGGTGCGACCTTCGAGGCCTTCAGCACACCCTCGGCGTGCAAAATCATGTCGCCGCCCAGCGTGCCCGCCCTAACCTTGGAGAACGCCGCCTGTTGCACTGTCTCGACCTCGGCCAGCAGGTCTTCGAGTTCGGCATCCGGTTCGCCCAGAATGCCCATCCGGCAGAGGTCGCCGATATAGCCGTGATAGTTGCCGCCGGAATCGATCGACAGCACCTCGCCCTTCTTCCACGCCTGCGGTGAAGCGGCGCGGTTATGGCTGGAGCCCAGCGTCAGCAGGCAATATTCGAAATGCGCGCCCCGATTGGTCTCTTCGCGCCGAAGTTGCTCGATGATCTCGGTCTTGGTCGTGCCTTCGCCTGCCCAGGCGATTGTGGCCAGCATGGAATCGGTGATCAGTTCGGAAGCGGTGCGCAGCTTCTCCAGCTCTGCATCGGTCTTGATCGCGCGCATGCTCTCCAGCATGGCTGTCGCATCGATCAACTTGGCGTCCGGCAATGCCTTGCGGATCAGCGTGTAAGCATCCGACGGCAGGAAGCTCGGCTCGATGCCGATGCGGGCGCCCGTTCTGCCGATCTTCCGCAGGTGCTCAACGGCGAGGTTGGCTGCGTCGAGCGTGCCCCAGCAGGCGGCGTGCAGGGTCGGTGTCCAGAACGGGTTGTTCTGGTGCTCGGCGCCTTCCATGCGGTTGCCGATATAGGCGGCATGGTCGGGTCCGCCCTTCTCATAGACGACGACAGGCAAATAGCGACTGTGGCCGATGGCATCCATGGCGGCGAAGAAGATGAACTTGTAGCCGCCCAGCAGATACTGCGTGTTGTGCTTGGAGGTCGCCAGCAGCACATCGATGCCTGCCTCCTCCATCAGCCGGTCGACCCTTGCCTTGTCGAACGGGATATTGCTGACGGCACTCTTGCCCTGAGCAATGTTCATCTCTCTCTCCCTGAATTGCCCGAGATCGCCGGCCGTTTGCTCCTGATCCCTTGGCTGTGGATCAAATCTGCACCATTTCGCTCGCTCTGGTCTAGCCAGAAACACGCGAAATGGCCTGCTTCAAACTCACCATCACGTTATGTCAGCGCATTCAACGAAATCTGGTCTTACCAGATAGATCAGATTGAACCGCTTCCTCCAAACTGGTCCAGCGGACGAAAATTTCAAAGCCAAGCAAGGATGCGCCAATTCCGTCTCTGGCGAAACCCTCGGCAAGGCTCATAATCGCCACCGCAAGGATGCTGGCGGGCTCGCCGACGTTCGAGGGGATTGGCGCACCCGGTTGGGTTGCGGAGAGGACGGAGTTCGATCATGTCAGGTTTCACGATTTCCAGACGCCAGATGCTTGCCAGCTCGGCAATGCTGCTGGCCTCCACCGCCATGCCGACATTCGGCTGGGCGCAGACGCCGAAGAAGGGCGGGCGCCTGGTGCTTGCCGCCGATTCCGAGCCGCGGAACCTCAACCCGGCGATCGTCGCCTCCAACGGCGTCTTCTTCATCTCCAGCAAGATCGTCGAAACGCTGGCTGAAGCCTCGTTCGACGGCAAGGACGGGCTTGCGCCACGGCTGGCCTTGAGCTGGGAAGGGACTGCCGACGGGCTCTCGGTCACGTTCAAACTGCGCGATGGCGTCAAATGGCATGACGGCAAGCCATTCACCTCGGCCGATGTCGCCTTCTCGGCGTTGCAGGTATGGAAGCCTCTGCAGAATCTCGGCCGCACCGTGTTCAAGGATCTCGCAGCCGTCGACACGCCGGATGATCTCACCGCCGTGTTCAAATTCGCCAAGCCGACCCCGTTCCAGCTGATCCGCAACGCGCTGCCGGCGCTGAGCAGCGTGGTGCCGAAGCACATCTACGAGGTGGGCAAGATCGAGGACAACCCGGCCAACAACGCGCCGATCGGCACCGGGCCGTTCAAATTCGGCGAATACAAGGCTGGCCAGTATTACCGGCTGACGAAGAACACGGATTACTGGGGCAAGGACGAGCCCTATCTCGACGAGATCATCTATCAGGTGTTGCCCGACCGCACGTCGGCGGCGAGCGCACTGGAAGCCGAAGAGATCCAGCTCGCCGCCTTTTCCGCCGTGCCGCTGGCCGACCTCGACCGCATCTCCAAGGTGCCAGGCCTCAAGGTGATCTCCAAGGGCTATGAGGGGTTGACCTATCAGCTCGTCGTTGAGATCAACCATCGCCGCAAGGAACTGGCCGACCTCAAGGTGCGCCAGGCGATCGCGCATGCCATCGACAAGGATTTCGTCGTCAAGACGGTGTTCCTCGGCTATGCCGCCACCGCAACCGGTCCGGTGCCAAAGAACGATCCGCAATTCTACACTGCCGACGTGCCGACCTATGCCTTCGACGTCGCCAAGGGCAACGCGCTGCTCGACGAGGCCGGTTACAGACGAGGCGCCGACGGCAACCGTTTCTCGCTGAAGCTTTTGCCGGCGCCCTATTTTAACGAGACCAAGCAGTTCGGCGACTATCTGCGCCAGGCACTCGCCGCCATCGGCATCGATGCCCAGCTGGTCAACAACGACTCGGCCGCGCACATCAAGGCCGTCTACACCGACCACGCCTTCGACCTCGCGGTCGGCCCGCCGGTGTTCCGCGGCGACCCGGCGATCTCGACCACCATCCTGGTGCAGAGCGGCATTCCCGACGGCGTGCCGTTCTCCAACCAGGGTGGCTACAAGAACGACGCGCTGGATGCCTTAATCGCCAAGGCATCCGAGACGCTCGACACAGCTGCCCGCACAGACCTCTACAAGGAATTCCAGAAACAGGTGGCCTCCGACCTGCCGCTGATCAACGTCGCCGAATGGAGCTTCATCAGCGTCGCACGCGACACCGTCGGCAACATTGCCAACAACCCGCGCTGGGCGGTGTCGAACTGGGCGGACACCTATTTGGTATCGTGACACATTTGCGCGGATGAATATTCGCGGCGAAATCGGTGTTGAAACACGGCCTAAGGCCGCGTTCCTTCACACCCCCCTCTGTCCTACCGGACATCTCCCCCGCAAGGGGGGAGATCGGCGGCTTCGCAGACGGCGGTTCTTTTTCTGCGTGACCTCATCGGAGATTGGCGAAAGCAGAGGTGACATCCAATCTCCCCCCTTGCGGGGGAGATGTCCGGCAGGACAGAGGGGGGTGCCTAGACACCGCACTTCTCTCAATCGGCACGGCGTCATGTCATCCCCATGACCCGCGCCCTCATCCTCCTCCGTCGTCGCCTGGTCGGCAGCATCTTCGTGCTGCTGATCGTCGTTGTCGGCACCTTCCTGCTGCTCGAAGCAGCGCCCGGCGACGCGGTCGACGCCTACATCGTCTCCACCGGCGGCGACGCCGGCATGATCGAACTCCTGCGTCATCGCTGGGGCCTCGACCAGTCGGAGCTGACACGGCTGGCCAACTATCTCTGGGCGCTGCTGCATCTCGATCTCGGACAGTCGGTGACGTTCTCCCGGCCGATCCGCGACGTGATCCTTGAGCGGCTGCCCACCACACTGCTGCTGATGGTCAGCGCCACCGCACTCTCTTTCGGGCTGGGCTCGGCACTCGGCATCTACGCCGGCGCCAGACCGGGCAGTTTTCGCGACCGCTTGCTGTCGATCGGCTCGCTGGCGCTCTATGCCGTGCCTGGTTTCTGGCTCGGCCTGGTGCTGATTGTCGTCTTTGCCGTCGACCTGCGCTGGTTACCGATCGGCGGCATCGAGACCCTGGCGTCCGACAAGACCGGCTTCGACCGTGCCGCCGACATCGCCATTCACCTCGTCCTGCCGGTTTCGGCGCTGGGCTTCATCTATCTGGCGCTCTATCTG